>NZ_FXUJ01000004.1:0-204532 GCF_900182865.1 Desulfonatronum zhilinae | reverse complement strand
TGACTGTTTACCTGGAAGCCAAAATGTATCGTCCATAAGGCTTAGCCTATTTCTATTCTTATATCGCAACATAGCAGTGACCTCGTTTTTTAAATCTTAATATCACTACTATAGCATACAATGCAAGCAAAATATTTAGTTAAATCGAATGCCTGCCGGACTTTTTGCAGGGAGATCAGGTCCGTGGTGTAACGCAGCAGCTTGTAGATGGAGAACTTGTCCTTGTCCTCCTGGAACTCCACCAGCCAGAGTAGCAGGGAACCTCGGGTAAAGTGGAACAGGATGGGCATGTCCAGGGCTAGGCCGGAGTCGGACAGGCGATGTTTGCGCGGCTCCTGGCGGACAAAGGTGATCTCCTGGAGTTCGCCGCATTGTTCCAGGGCTTGAGGGTAGAACAGTTCCAAGGCTTCTCGGGGGAAGTCCAGGAAGACGTTTTTGAAGTTATGGTCGTGGGATTCTTGGGGCATGGTGTGGTCGTAGCTCCAGGAAAAACGTGTCGTGTTTTTTGTTGATCTCGCTCATGAATGTGGAACGCAGGGGCGGCCCTTGTGCGGCCGCCCTCTGGATGGACCTGGTTGGTCCTGGTTGGTGTGCGGGGCAGCAACGGCAACCTGTCCGTCAACCGCCCCCGGCATGGCGTTGTGATCGCAAAGGGCAGGCGCAAGGCCTGCCCCTACAAGATACGGTGACCCCAAGATCGCCTGAATCAAAACATCAATATGAAAAACCAGCGGACCATCGAAGTATAATAAACTTCCTTATCTTTGCTTGGATGTTATCCTGAGCCGGTGGCGACCCTCAGATCTTGCTGACGAGCCAAATATGGGGCACGAGCATTTACCATCCCTAAGCTAGGCGTGAACGTTCCAATCTAGCCAAACAGGATCAACCTCAGGGGTAGACGACGGTTCAACGATAACCGGGGGCAGGTGATCTTCATGAAAAGCTATCTGCATATCTATTGCACCATCCCCTGTAGCACTAATATTCAAATCATTATGATACCAAGCATTTGCGCTATATTCTACAAAAGCTGGACTATCAGTATGTCCATGATAATAAATACTACCACCAGCCCCGCTACCAGATGGCAAAACAAAACTCAACACATCCTTACTTGGATCAAAGTCCATTATGGTATCAATACCTTCAGTTGAGTTAGAATCATCAATACTATGATACAAAAAAATGTTGCTCCCGCCGCCACCATATAGCACATCCGCGCCGACCATCCCGCTGATTCTGTCATTTCCAGCACCGCCATATATAATGTCGTCTCCTTGAGAGCCGATAATCCAACTCTCTTGAGCAGGATTACCCTTGATCGTAAACCCTTCATCTTGATTCTCCAGATCAATCATGGTGGCACCGTTTGTAATGGAGACAGTGGAAACATTCGTGAGGTGATCATCGCTTTCGAAAGTTATCCATCCGCCTGGAGATTCATAAAAAGTTATGCTATTTTCTCCGCCAGTTCCGTCGATTTTATGTTGCTGCGCCCCTAAATTAGTATGAAAATACATATTATCATTGCCTTGACTGCCAATAACAGTAACATCGTTGTAATTGACGTGAATGTCAAATCCCTGATCAAGGTTGCTCAAATCAACGCCCTGCCCTCCCAACTGGCCAATTTCAATATTTTGAATATTTGTCAAACTGCCAACCCCAGGCTGGCCAGGGACGTTCTGCGCTGCGGTCCCTTTATGGAAAACAAGTGTATTGGTTCCCCCCCCGCCGTGGATGGTATCGTTGTTGGCATCACCAGGATTTTCATAGACAACAAAAAAGTCGTCTCCCGCGCCTCCATAAATCTCATTCTTCCCCTGTCCGGTATGGATATTGTTTGAGCCTGAACCTGTCTGCATCAGATTATTACCGTATACCACATTATCCCCGTCTCCCAGGACGATATGATCATCACCGTCTCCACCGTAGATAGTATTCTCTCCCATGCCGCCGATAATGGTGTCGTTGCCACCGCCGCCGTAGATGGTATTCTCTTCTGTGCCATGAACGACAATGTAGTCATCTCCAGCACCGCCATCGATATCGTTATTTCCCCCCGCAACATAAATATAATCGTTGCCATCTCCGCCGAAGATTATGTCGTTGCCATCTCCGCTGATGATCAGGTCGTCTCCATCACCGCCGTGGATATAATTATTCCCTTCGTTACCCCCCTCCCCTTCATCCAGAATGATCTGAAAGCCGGCGGGGTTGTGGTTGTATGAAGAGCCCGGCTCACTTGCGGTACTCCAGCCTCGGTCAAGTGTACTGATAGAATCGTTGCCTGTGCCTCCGAAAATTATGTTGCTGCCGCCATGGCTCCAAACTTCATTGTGGCCATCGCCTGTGGTAATATGATTATTACCTGAAGAGGCGTAAATCTTGACGTCGCCAGAAAAGCCAGCGGCATTAATAGTGTCGTTGCCTCGTCCACTGATGATCGTATCATTGCCAGGGCCAGAGTATATTACGTTCTTGTCCGTGTTGCCGCCAAAACTCCAACTCCATTTATCATGCTCAGAGTACCCATCTGTCCGTGTAAATTCGGCACCCTGTTGATGGCCTTTCCAGAAATTCCCTAGCCCTCCGATCAGGACGTTGTCGCCACCATGTCCACCCTGGATGGAGTCCTGGCCGCTGCCTCCATAGATGGTGTCGTTGCCGCCGCCACCAATGATTGTATCGTTGCCGGCACCGCCATAAAGCATGTTGCTGGCCAAGCTGGCTGCTGCTTGAATTTCGTCATTGCCTCCGTATGCAAAAACGGCAAAAGGCATCTCGTGTGTCCATCCAGGAATTTCGCTTCCAGAAAGGGTTATTGATTCCCCGCCGTTAGACAGCGCTACAACATTTAAACCACGCTGAAAAAACCATTTGTAAAGCTCTGACGGATCGCCGGTGCGGTTGAATTCCCAGTTAGTCGGCTCCGGGCCAAGCAGCACCGAGGGAGGAGGAGTGGGATCGCCACCGCCACCGCCACCGCCACCGCCACCGCCACCGCCGCCACCGCCACCGCCGCCTGGGTCAGGAGGCGTCGGCTCGGGTATCGGCTCGGGTGTCGGCGCTGGTGTGGGCTCAGGTGTCGGCGCTGGTGTGGGCTCAGGTGTAGGCGCTGGTGTGGGCTCAGGTGTCGGTGCCGGAGTGGGCTCAGGTGTCGGCGCTGGTGTGGGCTCAGGTGTCGGCGCTGGTGTGGGCTCGGGTGTCGGTGCCGGTGTGGGCTCGGGTGTCGGTGCCGGTGTGGGCTCGGGTGTCGGCGCTGGTGTGGGCTCGGGTGTCGGCGCTGGTGTTGGAGTCGGTGCCGGTGCCGGTGTTGGTGCCGGTGTCAACTCAGGTCCAAAAACGTTTGCGGCAAACGGCAGCAGGTCGTCCAGACCCTGGCCGCCCGGCTGGCCTTGCCCTTGCAGATCCGGACCGCCTGGCCCACCCGGATCGCCCTGACCACCGGGACCACCCGGATCGCCGTCATCGTCGCCGTCCAGATTCTCAAAGGCCGTCATCACCCCCGACTTGGTCAGGTCCTCGCCGGGGCCGGGCTGGCCCGGACCGGGATCGCCGGGGGTGCCGGGATCAGCCCGGTCACCGGGATCCCCTGCCGCGCCGGGGTCGCCTTCGCCGGTGGCATCTGGATCGCCTTCGCCGGTGGCGTCGGGATCGTCGTCACCGGGGTCCGCGTCATCCCTTTCATCCGGGTCGCGGTCTTCTTCGGATTCCTGCTCCCGCGAAAAATCCAGGGCCGCCGGGGCAAATGCCTGGAAGAACTGGAACTCCTGCGGGGTCATGGGCCGGAACACGCCCATGGGCTGGTCCGCGAACACATCGATCATGCTCATGGGCACGTCGATGACCCTGACCTCGCCGAAGGAATCCCGGATGATAATCCGGAGCCCCTCTTCGAAGCTCTCGGCCCCGTGGTTCTCGGCGTTGACCATGACGTCGTGCACGGTCACGGTGCCCCGGATGCCGATCACGGCCAGAGGCGACTCCAGGTGGATGTTCTCCGGGTTGGTCTTGGCGATCTCCCCGGACACGTGGCGGAAGGCCCCCTTGAGCATGCCGAAGCTGAGATTCGAGCCGGCCCCGTCCGCGGGGTCGAACACGTACTCGTTGATCTCCAGGACCGCCTCCGGCCCCTGGGACATGACGGTGTCGTCCAGAAAACGGATCTCCACGTTGGAGTCCGGCCCGGTGTGGACGGTCTCGCCCTGGTAAACGACCCCGTCCTTTTCCAGGGGACGCATGCCCTGAGGGGATTCGACCCAGGCCTGGCCCTTGACGCCGATGACGGTTCCAATGTGGGTTTCGCTCATGGTTGCTCTCCGTGATCAGGATGAAAAAACGAAAGATAAGATATTTTGAACCGCCCGCTGCGCTCAAGGCTCAAAGGTCGCCAAGGGGAAGATTTTGGAAAGCAGGGAAAAAGCTGCTTTCCAAAAACATTGCCTCAACCCTGCCGGGGTGAAAGTATCATGCGTTTGATGCCTTGCTTACGGCACATGCCAGTTTAACAAATATCCCAGAGGGACGTTTTTCATTTTCAGATAAGTCAAAAGTTGTGCCTCATGAATCGGCAACAAGGCATCAACTGTCTTGTTTTCAACAATCACAAGGTTATCGACAAGCATGTCCACACGATACCCGGCATCAATCGTTACAGATCCATACATGACGGGCAAGGACAATTCACACTCAACAATATGGCCGAGCCGTGCAAGCTCCCAAGCCAGACACTTCTGATACGCTGTTTCCAGCAATCCAGGTCCAAGTGCCGAATGCACCTTGATCGCACAGTGAACTATGTTTTTCCCGACAACATTGGCATCCATTTCCACATTTCTTATCGCCGTCAGGCGGCGAGCCTTTTGGCTTCCGCATCTTTCCAGCGGAAGGCGAAAATCTCTTCTTGGCGTCCTCCGAGCCTTGAGCGCAGCGGGCGGTTCGAATTCCTCAAAAAAGATCCAGATCCAGCCTGCCCATGGCAAAAAACAACTGATACAGGGCCACGGCCCGGTCCGTCTCCGCGGACACGGCGTTGCTCAGGGCGTTGAGATGGCCCACCTCGCCGTTGAGCACGTCCAGCAGGGAGCGCGTGCCCAAGAGGCGCTCGTGCTTGGCCAGGTCCAGAAATTCTTCCAGGATCTCGGCCTGGTCGTGCAAAAGGCGGGCGTTCTCCCGGGTCGTGATCAGGTTCTGCCAGGCCGCGGCCACGCGCTCCTCCACGCGGTCCTGCAGTTCCTTGACCCTTCTTTCCTGGTCCGTGAGGTTGGAGCGGGCCTCGCGGATGGCGGCACGCTCCTTGCCTCCGCTGAACACGGCCCAGGTCAGCTCGACCATGCCCAGGGCCTCGTTGCGCGCGCCGTCCACGCCCTGGTCGTTGTGCTTGCGCTTGGCCTCGCCCACCAGATGCAGCCTGGGAAAAAGGTCGGCCTCGCTGCCGGCGAGATCCTGCCGGGCCATGTCCACGTTGTGCCGGGCCATGAGCAGCTCAACGCTGCTGTCCGCGGCCGCTGCCGAGGCTTCTTCCAGGCCGGCCGGGACCCGCTCAAAGGGTATCATAGGCGGGCCCAGGGACTGCAACAGTTCGTCCGTGGGCGCCACCTCGAACACGGTCAAAAAGCGGTTCCGGGCCAGGGCCAGCTGTCCTTCCACGCGCACCCGCAAGGCCTTGGCCCCTGCCAGTTGCGACTTGGCCTGGAGCACGTCCGAGGCCAGGCCCGCGCCCCTGGTGACCAGGGTTTCCTCGATGCCGGTCAGGTCCATAATCCGCTGCTCGGACTCCAGGGCCAGGCGCAACCGCTCCTTGTGGCGGACCACGTCCAGATAGGCGGCAATGCCCTGGAGCATGACCTCCTGCCTGGCCGCGACCACTTCGGCCTCGGCCCGCTCCACCGCGGCCTGGGCCCGGCCGATGCCCGCGCCGGAACGACCGAAGTCGTAAAGCAGCTGCTTGGCCGTAACGCGCTGATAGTCCCGTGTCTTGGTGGTGCTGTCCCGGTCCCCGGGCGGATCCACGTATTCCGGACCGACATTGACCGCCGCATCCAGGTGAGGCATCCACTCGCCCCGGGCCCGGGCCACCCCGGCCCTGGCCGCGTCACGCCTGGCCTGAGCCGCCAGGACGAGATCATGGCCCGTCACGGCTTCCTCCATGAACACGGAAAACGGCTTGGCAAAAGCGGAAACCGGCCAGGCGGAACAGAGCAGGAAAACGGCGAATGCCAGAAAGAAAATACGTTTGGAGAACATGACAAGATCCTTTTGGCGTAAAGGTTCTGGGAGGGCGGGGGAGGAGTGCTCTTGCATGAAAATACTGGATCAATTTTTCTTAAACCGTTACCCTGTGCTAAAACTTTATGTCAACAAGCAGTTTCGTGACGCACCTGTCCACAGCCACCATGCATCTCATCCATCTTTTCCGGAAACTCCTTCGCTGGCAGCGCGGCCGCCTTTTCCTGGCCGGGCTGCTCTTCACCTGCCTGATGGCCGGGCTGTACGTGTTGCAGCCCAGGTTTCTCCAATTTCTTGACTATAAGGTTTACGACGCCCTGTTCCAGGCGACCCACGCCACGACCACCTCGGGCGCCGTCGCCGTGGTGGACCTGGACGAAGCCAGTCTGGCCGAATACGGTCAGTGGCCCTGGCCGCGCTACCGGGTGGCCCTGCTGGTGGAGAAGATCCGCCGGGCCGGGGCCGCGGCCATTGCCCTGGACATCGTCTTTGCCGAGGAGGACCGGACCTCGCCGGTGGTCATGCGGCGGATGCTCAAGAACGAGCTGGGCGTGGACATGGACTTTACGGGCCTGCCGCCGGGGCTGGAGGACAACGACGCCGTGCTGGCCGGTATGTTGGCCCAGGGGCCGTATGTCCTGGGCTATTATTTCCGGGTTGAAGGGCTGGACGACCGGGACGCGCCCGAAACCGACACCGACGCCTCCCAGGCCGGGGCCAAGGCCCGGACACTGCCCCGGCCCCTGAACATCGCCCTGATCCGGACCCCGGACGCCCGGGCCGTGGAGCAGGCGTTGTTCGCGGCCGGAGACGTGGTGACCAACATTCCGGTCCTGGGAAAAGCCGCGCCGACATCGGGATTCATCAACGTTGGCGCGGACATGGACGGCATCGTGCGCCGCGCCCCGCTGGCCATGTTCTGGGACGAACAGATCTACCCCAGTCTGGCCCTGGCCGCGGTGCTCCAGGCCGTGGGCGCGGATACCGCCGTGCTGCGCCTGACTTCCGGGGGGACGGAAACCCTGCGCGTGGCCGACCGGACCATCCCCCTGGACGGACGCGGCCGGATGCTCCTGCACTACCGGGGAGGCCGCCAGACCTTCCCCACCCATTCCGTGCGGGACGTTCTCCAGGATCGTCTGACGCCGGGCGACCTGAAGGACAAAATCGTCTTCATCGGCACCTCCGCGGCCGGGCTGATGGACATCCGATCCACGCCCCTGGACCCTTTTTTCCCGGGGGTTGAAGCCCAGGCCACGGTGGCCGACACGATCATTGCCGGGGATTTCCTGTCCCGCCCCGACTGGGCTCCCGGTCTGGAACTGATCCTGGTCCTCGGCATGGGGCTGCTCTCCACCCTGGCTCTGGTCCATCTGGGCGGACTGTGGCCCCTGGTCCCGGTCCTCCTGCTGGCCGGAGCGGCCTGGTTCGGCTCACGGCACGGACTGGCCGAGACCGGGCTGTACATTTCGCCTCTGATGCCCCTGCTGACCCTTGTCGGCAACTTTAGCCTGCTCGGACTGTTCAAGTTCTGGAACGAAGAACGGGAAAAACGGAAAATCCGGACATCCTTCGAGCACTATCTGAGCCCGGAGGTCATTGCCCGGGTGGTCAAGAACCCGAACCTGCTCAAGCTGGGCGGGGAGAAAAAGGAACTGACCGTGTTCTTCACGGACATCCGCAACTTCACCACCTTGTCCGAGAGCCTGGAACCCAACGAGTTGGTGACCTTCATGAACGAATTCCACTCTGCCATGACCGGCGTCATCCTGGAGCAGGGCGGCACCCTGGATAAATACATCGGCGACGCAATCATGGCCTTTTTCGGTGCGCCGGTGGACCACCCCAAACACGCCCTGATCGGTTGCAAAACAGCCCTGCAGATGTTCGAAAGCCTGTATCAGGGTCGGGCCAAATGGTGTTTCCCCGGGTTTTCACGGATTGAGATCGGCGTGGGCATCAGTAGCGGGGAGATGATTGTCGGCAACATGGGCTCGGCCAAGCGGCTCAGCTACACGGTCATGGGCGACCAGGTGAACCTGGCGGCCCGGCTGGAAGGTCTGACCAAATTCTACGGGGTGAAAATCCTGATCAGCCAGTTCACCCATGCCCAGCTTGATGGGGAGATCGTCTGCCGGGAGATCGACCTGGTCCGGGTCAAGGGCAAGACCAAGCCCGTGGCCATTTTTGAGCCGTTCAACGCGGACTACTTCACCGGCGGTCAGTTCGCCTTTATCCCGCCTTTCGAGCAGGGGCTCAAGGCCTACCGCCGCCGCGACTTCCAGGAGGCCGTGCGGTGCTTCGAACAGGTCCTGGCCCTCAAGCCTCAGGACAACCCTTCCCTGCTCTATGTCCAGCGCTGCCAAACCCTGCTGACCGCTCCGCCCCCGGAAGAATGGGACGGGGTTTGGGCCATGACCAACAAGTAAACCTTCCCCCTCACCGCTGCTTGCGCATGGCGAAGCGCTGCCAGTTCCAGAACTGGTAGACGTAGGCCACGCAGAGGGCCTGGACGGCCATGGACAGGAACATGGCCAGCCAGATTCCGGTGGCCTGGGCAAAGACCAGGTGGCCCAGGACGAAGGCCAGGGGGATGCGCACCAGCCAGGCCGAGCCGCCCATGATCAGGGACTGGTAGATGGTCGCCCCGGCCCCGGTGAGCGCCCCGCCCAGGATCATGGAGATCAGCAGAAAGGGCATGGCCGCGAGGTTGTAGCGCAGGTAGTTCACCGCCTCGTCCCGGACCTCCGGATCCGGGGCGACGAAGGCGGCGATGGGTTCCAGGAATTGCCAGAGGACCACGGTCAGCAGGCAGATCACCAGCAGGCCCTGGCCCAGGATGCGGTAGCCCATCCGCTTGGCTTCCTCGGGTTTTCTGGCCCCCAGGTAGTGTCCCACAAGGATTCCAGCCGTGAAATTGAAGGCGAAACCAGGCAGGAACATCAGCGATTCCACCCGCATTCCGGCGCTCATCCCGGCCAAGGCCACCACGCTGCCCGCGGGCAGGCTGGCGGTGATGGAAAACAAGGTGATGTAGGCGGAGTGCCAGACCAACTGCATCACCCCGGCGGGCCAGGCCACCCGGAACAAGTAGGGAAAGGCGCACCGAATCCATTTCCAGGGGGCGAAGCTTCTGCGCACCAGAAGCCTTCTGCGGCGCAGAACCCAGACATTGAACAGCCCGCCGGCCAGAACCGAGCCGAAGGTGCTCCAGGCCAGCCCCTTGTACCCCAGATCCGGAAAGCCGAACATGCCCAGCCCCAGGGCGAAATCTCCGAAGGTGTTCAGCCCGGCCACCAACATCATGCAGTACAGCGGATAAAGGACCAGTTGCTGAGCCCGCAGGATGGCGTTGCCGATGATGAACAGATAGTAGGCGGGCAGAATCAGCAGGTAAACGCTGAGCAGATAGGTCATGATCGGGAGCATGCTTTCCGGGGTCTGAAGAATCCGGATCAGGGACCCCTGAAAGGCGTAGCCGAAGACCAGGAAGGCCGCGCCGAAGACCGCGGCGGTTTGCAGGCTGAGGCCCACGTAGCGCTGGACCCGGTGGATCAGCCCCGCGCCGTAGGACTGGCTGATGGCGGCAACGGTCCCGTTGCTCACGGCAATGGCCACCACCAGAAAGATGAAAAAGGATTGGCTGACCATGCCCATGCTGGCCTGCACGTCCCGGCTGATCCGCCCGGCCACCCAGACGTCGACAAAGCCGATCAGGAAGTGAAACAGCATCATCACCACCTGAGGCCAGGCCAGCCGCCAGATGGCCTTGGTGGGCGAGGCGGCGGGATCAAAGTTGATCTTTTTCGGAGGAGGAGGCGGGACCGTTCCGCCCTTGGGATGGTTCAGCAAGGAAGCGGTTCCTTCTTCCGGTAGGCCAGCCCCTGAAACGAGGCCACCAGGTTGGCGGACTCATCGCGAACTTCCACCAGATAACTGGCCATCCTTCCGCCCTGGGTCAGCTCCCTGGCCTCGGCGGTCAGGACGCCCGAGGAAACGGGCCGGTGATAATGAATGCTCACCTGCACCCCCAGGGCCACGTTGCCGTGGGAGTTGCAGGCCGCGGCAAAGGCCAGATCCGCCAGGGTAAACAGGGTTCCGCCATGGGCCATGCCCAGACTGTTGGTATGCTCCTCGGCCAGGGTCATCCGGGCCGTGGCCGTCCCCGGCCCGATGTCCACGATCTCGATCCCCAAAAACCGGGCCAGCCGATCATTGGCATTGATATACCCCTTGACCTTCTCCATAACCTCCCCTCCCCATCCGAATTCAAAGCTTCTCTTTCGGCGTCGGTATCGGTATCGGAATCGAGGTCGAATTTGGATTATTGGCGAACAAACAGTATCGATCCCGAACCGATACCGATACCGATACCGATACCGACGCCGACCCCGATAACTGCATTTTTTCAAGCGAATAATGCACTACCGAAGTAGAATCGGTGTAAGGTCTCACCCTTCCCATCACACCATCTTCAACACCACGAACCCACCGACCAGCAAAACCGTGAACAATACCGCCAACAAGTTAAAATACTTATCGATAAACGTGGTGATCTGTGCGCCAAAGCGCCAGATCAGCCAGGCCACAAGAAAGAACCGGGCTGAGCGGCCCACCAGGGAGGCCAGAATGAACGGAACCAGGGAGATGTCGAAAGCCCCGCCGGCGATGGTGAACACCTTGTAGGGCAAAGGCGTGAACCCGGCGGTGAAAATGATCCAGAAATTCCAGGTCTCGAACAGCCCCTGAACCATGGCGAACTTCTCCACCGTGAACCCAGGAACAGTATTGAAGAAGAACTGAGCCAGAGAGGTGAATTCTCCGCTGAGGGTCCACCAGGAATAGTGGCCGATGGCATATCCCAGCATCGCCCCGCTGACCGAAGCGACGGAACAGACCGCGGCAAACCGGAACGCCTTGGCCCGGGCTCCGAGAATCAGGGCGATCAGCAACGGGTCCGGCGGAATTGGAAAGAACGAGGATTCGAAAAACGCCAACACGAAAAGAGCCGCTGCCCCATACGGAGTCGCGGCCCAACTCAACACCCAGTCATACAATCGACGCACAATATTCACGACGGCCCTTCCCCTCTTGCCCATGCCCGACCGGCATGGCGCGTATATTTGGTTGCATGTGGAACCCAAGTACTACAAAGCCAAAAACGCTTGCCCGTCAAGCGAAATACGACATGTAGAAGCCATCAGTCGGATTGACGAGCAGCCATTGATGCAATAGCATCATGATACGTTGGCACCACCAAAGCAGGAGTTTTTTATGCGGACAACTTTGGATATTGAAGAAGATGTTTTAAGCGTGGCCAAAGAGCTTGCACGGGTCCAAAAGGTTTCCGTCGGTCGAGTTCTCTCAGGACTGGCCCGACAAGCCCTCTCGAATTCACTGGATCATAACCGACCAGAAGCCCCTTCTTCCTCTTCCCTTTATGGTTTTCGCCCCTTCCCTCCACGAGGTCATGTCGTGGGGAATGATCAAGTCAATGCCTTGCGGGATCAAGAGGGTGTCTGATGCGGGCTCTCCTGGACGTCAACGTACTGATCGCCGTATTGGATGCCGGCCATATCCACCACATCCCGGTTTCTGAGTGGCTCAAAAAGGAAATCCATTCCGGATGGGCATCCTGTCCCATCACTCAGAACGGCTGTATACGCATCATGTCCCAGCCCGCATACCCTGGGAATTTGCCTGCACAAGCAGTAGCTCAACGGCTTGCCGAGGCCGCACGACATCCATCACACAGGTTTTGGACCGCGGATATCAGTCTGTTGGATGAGAATATCCTTGAATGGCCCAAAATTCTTGGACATCGACAAGTTACGGACGCCTACCTGCTGGCATTGGCTGTCCACCAGAATGGACGCTTCGTAACACTTGACAGGCGAATATCCTATCGATTCGTCACAGGCGCGACCTCCGCACACCTGCACTGCATCACGACCGAGTGAATCACCGCGACAGCAAGTTTTACAACAACGGACTGAACACCTTGGCGATGGATTCCAGGAGGCGGCGGGGGAGGGGGCGGCGGTTCCAGGCTTGGGGGTCGACTTTTTCGGATCGGGACCGGTATTGGCTTTGCAGTTGACGGACCGTGTACAGAAATTCCTGATCAAAAAGAAAAAGGACCACTTCCAGGTTCAGGTAAAACGAGCGGATGTCGAAATTGGCCGAACCGATCATGGCCATGGCGTCGTCCACGCGCAGCAGTTTGGCATGCAGCATCCCGTCGTCGAACAAAAAAATGTTTGCGCCGTGCTCCAACAAGACGCCGCAATAATGGTAACTGGCAAGGTCCACCATGGGATGGTCGCTGCGTCGGGGCAGGATCAGGTCCACCACCACTCCGCGCCCCACAGCCAGACGGAGCGCGGTCAGCATTCCTTCGTTGGGGATGAAGTAGGGGGACGTGATCACCACCTTGCGCTGGGCCGAATGGATGGCCTGGATCAGCAAATCCTGGAACCCCTCGGTGGGCAGGTCCGGACCGGTGGGCACGATTTGCAGCGCCACTTCCCCTTCTTCCACGACCGGCGGATAAAGTGACGCGCAGTCCAGGGCGTCGCCGGTCTCCTGGTACCAATCCTCCACGAACACGGACTGCAATTGGCGCGTGCTGGGACCGACGATCCGGACCATCACGTCGTGCCAGGCTCCGGCCTTGCGATGGCCGAAAACCGGCTCCACGATATTCTGGGACCCGGTATACGCGACGCTGCCGTCGATCACCGCCAGCTTGCGATGGTTGCGGATGTCCAGCCGGGCCAGGCGCATCCGGAGCGGATTCGCGGTCAAGCCCTCCACCACCTGGACCCCGTTTTCCTGGAGCTTCGTTCCCAAGCCGCTGAACATCCCCCTGGACCCGACCATATCCGCCAACAAACGACAGCGGACACCGCGCTTGGCCGCTCGGATCAGCGCATCTCCGACCTTCCGGCCCATGGCATCGTCGCGAAAAATGTAAAACAGCAGGTGAACATGCTCCCGGGCCTGATCGATATCCGCGACCAAACGCCGGACCACATCGTCGATGTCCGCCAGCAGGTCTACCCGGTTTTCTCCCAGAAGCGGCAGCCCGCCGTGACGCTCGGCCAGTTGGACCAAAATCTCATGATCCCGCCGGACCCGAACGTCGTCAACTTCAGGAAGGACGGCATGATGGCGGTGGATGGCATCAAAAGATTTGTGCCGCTTCATGCGCTCGCGGACCCGCAAAAAGCCCAGGCTCTGCTCGCCCAACAACACGTAGGCGATCAATCCAAGCCAGGGCATCACGAAGATCACCGCCAGCCAGGCCAGGCACGTCGCGGGGTTGCGCTGACGCATGGCCACAACCGGAATCATGGTCAAACGCACGACCCAGCCGCTGATATCCAATGTGAGGGACAACCAAAACAACATCGCAAACCACCTCAGACCGTTTCATGGCCAGCACTCGGCATGTATCTCAACTCCGCATCAATGTCAGCAAATCTCCAAAATTCGGATCCCGACTAAAAAAATTGCTTGCGCGAAGCCATCAGGCAAGATATTCACGCGCAAAAATACAAAACGCCGTATCGACGGACAATAAAGGGTAAAGTTTTTTTTCATTACCGCCGATAACGGATAACGTGAACCGGTGTGTCCGGGGCAGCAACTTTAGGTCGCCAATCGCAAGTGAGGAGAAGGGCTATGAAAAACATTCGTCTTGGTGTGAAGCTCATCGGTGGGTTTGCCGTCGTAGCGTTGATCGTCTTCATCGTGGGGGCGTTCGGGTGGTGGGAAGCCCGCAACCTGACCGGGCACATCGAAGAGGTCGGAGCTGTTCGCCTGCCGAGCATTCAGGCCCTGCAGAACATTGAAAAGGAATACGAATCCCTGCGCGTGGCCCAGCGCACCCTGCTCATCCCGGGCCTGAGCCAGGAGGATACGCAACGCCAATTCGACAACCTGACCCGCCAACGCGCGGCCATCGCCAAACTGCGCGAGGAATTCGAGGCGATGCCGGCCACGGCCGAGGAAACCGCCTTGTGGCGGCAGACCGTTGCGGCTCTGGACGCCTGGCGGGCCGTGAACGACCGATTCATCGAAATGGGGCGCGAGCTGCAACGCACCGGGATCAACAACCCGGCCAACCTGCGGGCCAACCTGCAACAGTTTCGTGGCGACCACCATGCCGTTATGGGCCAAGTCTATGCGTTGATCACCCGCGGCGTGCAGTTCGACGGCGGCGAAGACCCCACGGCGTGCAACTTCGGACGCTGGCTCGCTGGTTTCCGGACCGAAAACCAAAGACTGTTGGACATTCTGCGCCGCATGCCGACCTCGCACAACCCCTTTCACTCCTCCATCGCCAACATCAAGCGCTCGGTAAGCACCGGCGACACCGCCGCAGCAAACCAGGTTCTGGCCCGGGAAACCATCCCCATGGCCAACGAAACCTTTGCCCGGTTCGACGAACTAATCGCCGTGGCTCAGGAAGCCGAAGCTCTTTTTGAAACCATGACCCAAACCGCCATGGTGGAAGTCCGGGAACGGCAGATGGAAGCTCTCCGGCTGCTGAATCAGGTGCTGGAATTAAACGAGCAGTACACCGCGGAAGCCGTCGCCGAAGCCGAAGCCGACGCGGCTATGGCCCAGACCGTGGCCATCGCCGGGGTCGTCATCGGCGTGATCCTGGCCATGGCTCTGGGTATCATCCTGACCAGGGCCGTCACCGGCCCGGTCAGCCAGGGCGTGCGCTTCTCCGAGGACCTGTCCGAGGGCGACCTGGATGCCCGCCTGGACGTGGACCAGAAGGACGAAATCGGCGTGCTGGGCAAGGCCATGCAGGATATGCAGACCAAGCTCCGGGAAATCGTGGGCGGGGTCAAGTCGGCCTCGGAGAACGTGGCTTCGGGCAGCGAGCAACTTTCCGCTTCAGCGGAACAAATGTCCCAGGGCGCCACGGAACAAGCGGCCTCGGTGGAAGAAGTCTCTTCCAGCATGGAAGAGATGACAGCGAACATCAAGCAGAACGCGGACAACGCGGCGCAGACCGAGAAGATCGCCTTGCAGGCGGCCAAGGACGCCCAGGAAGGCGGGCAGGCCGTGTCTCAGACCGTGACGGCCATGAAGCAAATCGCGGAGAAAATTTCCATCATTGAGGAAATCGCCCGGCAGACCAATTTGCTGGCCCTGAACGCGGCCATCGAAGCGGCCCGGGCCGGAGACGCGGGCAAGGGCTTCGCGGTAGTGGCCGCCGAGGTGCGCAAGTTGGCCGAACGCAGCGGCTCCGCTGCCACGGAGATCAGCGAACTGTCGAGGTCCAGCGTGCAGGTGGCTGAACAGGCCGGGGAAATGCTGGTCAAGATCGTCCCGGACATCCAGCGCACCGCGGAACTGATCCAAGAGATCAACGCGGCCAGCCGGGAACAGAGCATCGGCGTGGAACAGATCAACAAGGCCATTCAGCAACTGGACCAGGTCATCCAACAGAACGCATCGGCGGCCGAGGAGATGGCTTCCACCGCCGAGGAACTCTCCAGCCAGGCCGAGGAACTCCAGGCCACCATGGCCTTCTTTAAAATGGGCAGCGAGTCCGGCTCCATGCGACGCGTCCCCCACCCCCGTAAGCCCGCGGGCAATCTGCTCGGCGGCGGAGCCAGAGCCGCCGCGCCCATTCCGGCGGGCAAGCAGGCGCCCAAAGGCCAGGGTTTCGCCCTGGACATGGGCAAGGATGACGACGAGTTCGAGAAGTTCTAGATCGTGGCTCGGGGTTCACGGTTCAACGGTTCACGGTTGCCTCATGCAAGCCGCTGAACCGATAAACCAATAACCCCGTTCCCATCTCTTTGGAGGAACCCATGACCGAAAAGAAAAGCGCCACGTTGAACCAATATCTGACCTTCACCCTGGACAAGGAACTCTACGCCATGGACATCGCCAAGGTCCGGGAGGTCTTGGAGTATACGGACATCACCCGGGTGCCGCGAACTCCGGATTTTTTGCGAGGGGTGATCAACGTTCGGGGACGGGCCGTGCCCGTGGTGGACATGCGGCTGAAGTTCGGGATGACCAGGACCGAGCAGACCGTGAATACCTGCATCATCATCGTGGAAGTGGACGTGGATGGTGAATCGACCATCCTGGGAGCCCTGGCCGACTCGGTCCAGGAGGTATTCAACCTGGAGCCGGATCAAATCGAACCGGCCCCGCGCCTGGGCACGCGGATCAAGACCGAGTTCATAGAAGGCATGGGCAAGAACGGAGAACAGTTCATCATCATCTTGAACATCGACAAAATCTTCTCCGCCGATGAACTGGCCATCGTCAAGGACATGGAAGAAACGGCCTGACGAGCATCCGCGATAAAAGCAAAAAACGGCCGGAATTCCCAGACGACATCTGGGAGTTCCGGCCGTTTTACTTTTGGTGAACGGACCCCTTCAGCATGCAGGGCGGGCACGCAGGCACACGCCTACGTTCCTCGGATAATCCGTGAATCCACGGAGCGGACAGAGGCCGTTCCGGTCAGGACCATGCACTGGGTCAGTTCCTGGCGGATTTTTTCCAGGTATTGCGTCGCCCCTTCCTTGCCGCCGCCGAGCACGGCCACGGAAAAGGGCCGCCCGATCATCACCGCGTCCGCCCCCAGGGCCAGCATCCGCAGCACATCCGCGCCGGAGCGCACTCCACCGTCGGCCAATACAGTGATCTGCCCGCGGACGGCTTCGGCAACCTCGCGCAGCACCCTGGCCGTTCCCGGCGTTCCATCCAGAACCCGTCCGCCATGATTGGAAACCACGATTCCGGCGGCCCCGGCATCCACGCACATCTTGGCCTCATCCGCGGTCATCACTCCCTTGACTACGAACCTGGCCTTGGTCCGCCGGATCACCGCCGCCAGTTCGGACACCGGCTTGGGGGCCACGGGACGTCCCATCTTGCGCAACGTGACCAACCCGGCGGCGTCCACGTCCATCCCCACCACCTCGGCCCCGGCATCCAGTGCCTTATCCAGCTTGGTGAACAATTCCTGGTCCTCCCAAGGCTTGATGAACGGGATGCCTTTGCCGTCCAGGGCCTTAATCGCCGAGAACCCGCTTTCATGGATGAAATCCGGCACACCGTCCCCGGTACAGCCCACGGTCCCGGCCTCCACGCAGGCCGTCAGCTTGGCCAGGATATACGCATCCTCCGGCACCCCGCCGCCCATGTTGAAGGAAACCCCTCCGATGGGCGCGGCCAGGACGGGCAGAGACAAATCAAATCCCAGCAGCGAAACGGACAAATCCGGCGTGACCACGTCGTGCAAACAGCGCATGTTGAACTGAATTTCCGCCAAGGCCCGGATATTGTCCTGAAAGGACGATCCCGTCCCCAGACCACCCATGCCCGGCACTTCGCCCGCGCACACCCGGCCGTCGCACACCGGACAGACCCGGCAGTATCCCTTCATCAGCGCACGCGCTTTCGCGTGTATTTCCTTCATGACGTCCTCCTTGCAATCACGAGTTTGATGAGATTTTACAAATCCGTTTCATGACATAGCAACAATCTTCTCTTCAGGGCAACACCCTTGGAACCAGCCGATTTTCCTGTTAGTGTGATCAATACGGCATCCGCCCTCAATCTGATCCTCACCACTGATCCCGGACGGGATGGATCTCGCGGATGCCTCTCTCGACTTGTTTCTCATCAGGAGGCTTCATGACGTGGTTTCCCACGGACCGGATCGACTGTCCGCACTTCCTGCGCGATCTGCTGACGTCCTCGCCCCAGGCCCTTTTCGTCTGCGAACCCGGCGGCGCCATCCTCGTCGCCAATCCCGGGGCGGAGACCATGTTCGGCCACGGGGCGCAAAGCATGACCGGCAAGCGGCTGAGCATGCTCTTCACTCCCGAGGATCAAGACATTCTGTATCCGAACCTGTTGCATCTGGTCGCTGAAACGGGAGCCGTGGACGAACAGGCCATGCTGCTTCGCCGCAGCGGAACCCGATTCATGGCCATGCTCCATTTGCGTGGATACGACCATCCACGAGGCCGTCTGCTTCTGGCACATATCCTGGACATTGACCACGAAAAGCAAATGGAAAAGCTCCTTCAGGAGATCGGCTACCAGGATCTGCTCCGGGTGGCCAACGGAGTGGGCCATGAAATCCGCAATCCCTTGCTGATCATCGGCGGTTATTTGCGCAAGATGTACACGTCCTGCAAGGCCACGGACGAAGACGACACCTCCTATCACTGCATCCTGGACAACCTGAAGAAGATCGAGAACATCGTCCGCAAGATCGATTTCTTCACCAACCCGCCCAAACCCGCCTTCTTTTCCGCGCCGACGGAACTGGTGGTGGAGATGGGCGTCTCGCCCTTTTCCGAGGAATTAAAGGCCTCCGGGGTGCGCTGCCTGATCGAAGTGGAACCCGCGAACCTGCTCATGGACCAGAACCTGATCTCCAGGACCCTGTCCATCCTCGTGGAAAACGCCGCGGACGCGCTCCATGAAGGAGGAGAAATCCGGGTCACGGGAGCAACCCGTGAACCGTGGTACGTGTTCAGCGTTCAGGACACCGGCCCCGGCATTCCGGAAACCGACCTCGCCTCGATCTTCCAGCCGTTTTTCAGCACCAAAACCCACAGCGCCGGCATCGACCTGGCCATTCTCAAGCGCATCATGGACAGCCATCAAGGCAAGGTTGAAGTTTTCTCGAACGTTGAGAAAGGTACGCGCTTCGACCTGTTCCTGCCCCTGGAGCGCCGACGCCTGATCCGCCGCGAGAACCTCGCCGAGCGTGCATCACCCAACGAACCGGATTGATTGCCGTCGTCGAAATTGTCCGGCGGGGTCAAACATCCACGTCAAAAGGCCGCCCAGAGGCGGCCTTTTTTTAATGTTTGGAGCCATTTCTTTGGGCTACGTTTTCTCTTTCGAAACGACCAGGGGCCAGATTTCGTCCACATGTTCCACGTACCGGACCTTGATCTTGCGCAGCAGGTCGGCGGGGACTTCCTGCAAGTCTTTCTTGTTCTGGGCCGGAATCAGCACGACTTTCAGACCGTGGGCCACGGCGGCGAGGATTTTTTCCTTGATCCCGCCCACGGGCATCACCCGCCCGCGCAGGGTGATCTCCCCGGTCATGGCCAGATCGTTCCTGGCCGGTGTGTTGGTCAGGGCCGAGAACAGGGCCGTGACCAGGGTGACGCCGGCGGACGGACCGTCCTTGGGCGTTGCTCCGGCCGGAACGTGGATGTGGATGTCGTTCTTTTCAGCGAAATCCGGGTCCAGCCCCAGGGTTCCGGCCCGGTTGCGGGCAATGCTCAACGCGGCCTGGGCGCTTTCCTTCATCACGTCGCCCAGCTGTCCGGTCAGAATCAGCTTGCCCTTGCCGGGCATGGTGGAAACCTCCACGTGCAGCACCTCGCCGCCCACCGGGGTCCAGGCCAAGCCCAGGGCCACGCCGGGATAGAGTTCCTTGTCCTTTTCATTCTCCAGAAACCGGGCGACTCCCAAGAGTTTGTTCAGCATCCTGGCCGTGACCGTGAACGATCCGGATTCGCCCTCGGCCACCTTGCGGGCCAGCTTGCGGCAGACCGAGCCCAGCTCCCGCTCCAGGTTCCGCAATCCGGCCTCCCGGGTGTATTCGCGGATCATCTTGCTGAGGATCTGGTCGGAGATGACCACGTCTTCGGGTTTGAGGCCGTTTTCCTTGATCTGCCTGGGAAGCAGGTAGCGCCTGGCGATCTTGATCTTCTCGGCCTCGGTGTATCCGGGGATGCGGATCACCTCCATCCGGTCCAGCAGGGCCGAGGGGATGGTGTCCAGGACGTTGGCCGTGCAGATGAACATGACCTTGGACAAATCGAACGGTACGTTCAGGTAGTGATCGCTGAAGGTGGAGTTCTGCTCCGGGTCCAGGACTTCCAGCAAGGCCGATGACGGGTCGCCGCGAAAGTCCGTGCCCACTTTGTCCACCTCGTCCAGCATGATCACCGGATTGCGGGTCCCGGCCTGCTTGATGCTCTGGACGATCCGTCCGGGCATGGAGCCGATGTAGGTCCGGCGGTGGCCGCGGATTTCGGCCTCGTCCCGAATGCCGCCCAGGGACATGCGCACGAACTTACGGCCCAGGGAACTGGCGATGGACCGCCCCAGGGAGGTCTTGCCCACGCCGGGAGGGCCGACAAAGCACAAAATCGGCCCCTTCATGTCCGGGTTGAGCTTGCGTACGCTCAGGTATTCCAAAATGCGGTCCTTGACCTTGTCCAGGCCGTAGTGGTCGTCGTCCAGGACGGTCTTGGCCTTTTGAATGATCAACTGGTCCTTGGACAGCTTTTTCCAGGGCAATTCCACGAGCCAGTCCAGATACGTCCGGATCACCGTGGCTTCCGAGGACTCCGGATGCATGGACTCCAGCCGCTTGAGCTGCTTGTCCGCCTCCTTGCGCACCTCCTTGGGCAATCCGGCCTTTTTCAGGGCCGTGCGCAGTTCTTCAATATCCTCTTCCCCTTCCGCGGAGTCGCCCAACTCCTTGCGAATGGCCTTGAGCTGCTCGCGCAGGAAAAATTCCCGCTGGGCTTTGTCCATGCCCTCCTTGGCCATGCTCTGTATCTTGGCCTGCATCTCCGCGACCTCGGCCTCCTTGATCAACTGCTTGTTGACCAGGGCCAGGCGTTGAACCGGGTCCTCGCAGGCCAGGATTTCCTGAGCGTCTTCGATCTTCATTCGCAGATTGGAGGCAATCAGGTCCGCCAGTCGGCCCGGTTCCTCCACGCTGTTCAGCACGGCCAACACGTCCGGAGAGGCGATGCCGCGCAGGGAGAGAATCTTCTCGCTCTGCTCCCTGGCCGTGCGGACCATGGCCTCCAGTTGCGGCGATGGCTCGCGGACCTCATCCTCCTCAATGGGCTCGATCTCCACCATGTGGAACGGATCGTTCTGCACGTAACCGGTGATCCGGGCCCGGGTCACGCCCTGAACCAGCACCTTCAAGCGACCGTCGGGCATCTTGAGCATGCGCATGATCGTGGCCAGGGTGCCCACGGAGTGAACTTCCTCCGGCCCGGGGTCGTCGGTCTTCTCCTCTTTCTGGGTGGAAATCAGAATATGCCGGTTGCTGTTCAGGGCCGCGTCCACCGCGTTGATGGATCGCTCCCGGCCCACAAACAGCGGCAGGATCATGTAATTAAAAACGACCACGTCTCGCACCGGCAATAGCGGAACGTGCTTGGGCATCTCCTGCCCCACACTGCCTCCGTCTCGATCCTCGGATTCGGAAACGGGCTCCACTTCGGACCCGTGCTTCACATGCGCTTCCTGCTCTTCGGAATCGCCGACGACGTCCAATTGGTGTTTTTCGTTTTTCGTACTCATATTCGCAACATACTCCTTATGAAAATCGTATCGTTACATTCAATCCAGCGTAGCGTCACGGCCATAGCCACGGCCATCACCACGTCAATCTTCAAGTCAATTTTCGGACCGCCGTGTTCTTACACCGTTGGGGCGATGTGAAAGCCCTCCGGGGTTGGCTCTTCCTCCGGGACGTCCGAGACCGCGACGTCGTCCACCCGGCTGAAGGACGGTCCTTGCCAGAGCAGTTTCTCCAGTTCCCGCAACGCCGCTTCATCGCCCCGGGCCAGAACCTCCACCCGTCCGTCCCGGAGATTGCGCACCCAACCGCTGAGTTCCAAACGCTGGGCTTGGCTCCGGGTCCAGCCTCGAAAATATACCCCCTGGACCCGTCCACGTACATGGGCATGCAAGATGTTCACCGGTTCGTCCTCGCCGAGCGGCTCACAGCAGCCCCTGGGCTTGAAAGCTGAAATAGTCGTGATCCGTGACCACTATATGGTCTAAAACGCGAATGTCCATCTCCTGAGCCGCGCGTTGCATCTTTTTGGTCAACTCCTGGTCCTGGGCCGAAGGCTTCGGATCTCCGCCGGGATGATTGTGAACCAGGATCAGCCCACTGGCCTGGTGCTGCAGAACCAAGCGCAGGATTTCCCGGGGATAGACCGGAGTCTGATCCACGGTACCCTGGCTGACCCGTTGCCAGTGAACCAGCCGGTTCTTGTTGTCCACCAGGGCCACCCAGAACTGCTCGGTCCGCTCCCGGCCAAGCCGGGCGATGGCGAAGTCCGCCACGATGCGGGGATGGCTGAACACTTCCCGGTCCTGGATCAAGCCTTCCTGGACCCGACTCCAAAACTCGCGCCAGACGCTCAGCAACACGTTCACGCTGGGGCTCATCCCCTGAACGTCCGCCAAGTCCTCTGGAGCGGCATGAAACAGTCCGCGCAGCGATCCGCACCGGGCCAGCAACGCCTTGGCCAGCTCCTTGGTGTCCCTCCGGGGCAAGGCGTAACCAAGCAGCAACTCCAGGACTTCATAGTCCGCCAAGCCCTGGGAACTCCTGGCAAGGCGATCTTTCAGTCGTTTTCGGTGTCCAATGTAGTGTTTATCCATGGCATATAGGCATGAATGGAGGGTGTGGCAACAAAAAAGGCCTCGTTGAACCGGAAAACGCCTTATAAATGCAAAAAAAGCAACAACAAACCGTCTCGTATCAGCAAAGCCCGAGAAAGCAAACTGGACTCGGGGCGGGCTTCACGGTTGATTGATGAAATTCCCAACGGGATAGAATCTGACCGTCACCGTGCTCGTGCTTGTGAAGGAGGCGGTTATGAGGCGGAGCAAAAGGATCGAGGGTCCGACTCAAGGGTGTGAGCCGGGGCGCTGAGAGAGGCTGGAGACGAGGTATTCCAGGATTTGGTCGGCTTGTTTGCGGCCGGATTTCAGATCGGATTCGGCTTGAAAGACCAGGTCGATGACCCGGGCGATGCCTTGCTCGCCCAACTGTGCGGCCAAACGTTTCTTTTCGCCCTTGATGTAGGGGGGCAGGTTGACGGCGCTGTCCTCGCCGGCGTTGAGCAGCCAGAGAATGCGCATCTCCCGTTGCAGCAGCCCCAGCACGGGCATCAGCATTCCAGAGTTGCTGATTTCCCGGTCCAGCAGCACGGTTTGCCAAACGTCCAGGTTGGCCGAGGATTGAAGCATCCCCCGGAGAAAGGCGAAGTTGTCCAGGGAGGTCGGTTCGCCGAACAGCCCCAGGTCCGAGGCTTCCACACGCCGCCGCTCGCCCAGGGCCAGCTCCAGTTTTTGCAGCTCGTTGCCGAACCGGGCCCCGTCCAGCGGCAACAACCCGGCCAGGGTCTCTTCCACGGACGGCGCGAACCCGACCCCTCGCCGCTTGGCCCAGGCCTTCAATTCGTTGCGCAGGGTCTGGGGCGTCATACCCGGCGACTCCCAGACCCATTGCCTTTTCCGGGCCGCCTTGAAATAGGGCTGCTTGGCCAGAACTGCCGGCACAGCCGGTTCCCTGCCCTTCCACTCCCCTTCCAGGCAGAAAAAGACCCACAAGTCCGGCTTGCCCTTACGCAAAAGCGGCTCCAGATCGGACCAGACCTTGACCGTCAGGACGTTGGCCCGCCGCAAAACCAAAACCCGGCCCTGACCCAGCAAGCTGAGCAGACCGGGCATGGACAGGGTGGTCCAGAAGCCCGATTCCAACGGCTCGTCAGCCCAATGCGTCGTCCGGCTCCACTCCCCACACCCGGCGGCCTGAACCCTGGCATGAATCTCCCGCTGGATCATCCAGGGGTCCGGACAGACGCAGAAAAAAAATGGAGGGCGGGACATGGCGTGGGTCACCAAGACGATCAGGAGGCTCTGACGAGCCTACAGAGTCGCGAAAACTGAGCCGTCAATCACTTCTTCGTGACGATGCTCAGCAGCTTGCCGGGGACGAAGACCATTTTGGCCACTTCGCGACCGGCCAGGTGTTTCTGAATGTTCTCGTTGGCCAGGGCTTGGGGTTGGACGTCTTCGGCCGCGGCGTCGGCGGGCACGGTGAGCTTGGAGCGGACCTTGCCGTCCACCTGGACCACGATGGTCACTTCGTCCCGGACCAGGGCCTGGGGGTCGTGGGTCGGCCAGGCTTGGCCGGAGAGCAGGTCCGCGTGCCCGACACGCTGCCAGAGTTCCTCGCACAAATGCGGCGTGACCGGCGAGAGCACGGCCAGGGTGGAAGCCACGGCCGAGGACAGCACGCGCCGCCCCGGCTCTGTTTTCCGCAGTACGTCCTTGGTCTGGTACAGGGTGTTCACCAGTTCCATGACCGCGGCGATGGCCGTGTTGAACTGAAACCGATCCGCGATGTCCCCGGCCACCTTGACCACGGTGGCGTGCTCCTTGCGGCGCAGGGTCGCGGCCTCGGGCGCTCCCGCGGCTTGGACGTCCTCGTCGGTAGCCGAGCAGGGCACTGCGGCCAGGAGGTCCCCTTCCAGGTCCATCACCAGCCGCCACAGCCGATGGGTGAACCGCTGGGCGCCCTCGATCCCGGAGTCGCTCCAGTCCAGATCGCGTTCCGCCGGAGCGGCGAAGAGCAGAAACAGACGCACCGCGTCCGCGCCGTACCGCGCGGTCATTTCATCCGGGGAAACCACGTTGCCCTTGCTCTTGCTCATCTTGGCCCCGTCCTTGAGCACCATGCCCTGGGCCAAAAGCGCCTTGAACGGCTCGTCCATCCGGATATAGCCAAGGTCGCGCAGGGCTTTGACCCAGAACCGGGCATAGAGCAGGTGCAGGATGGCGTGCTCCACCCCACCGATGTACTGGTCCACCGGGCACCAGTAGTCCAGATCCTCGGCCCGAAATGCCTGGCCGTGTTCCCAGGGCGCGGTGTAGCGAAGAAAGTACCAGGAACTCTCGACAAAGGTGTCCATGGTGTCCGTTTCCCGCCGGGCCGGACCGCCGCACTGCGGGCAGACCGTGTTCACGAAGTCCGTTGCGTCGGGCAGCGGGGAACGTCCATCCGGGCGGACCTGCAAGTCCAGGGGCAATTCCACGGGCAGATTTTCCTCTCGTTCCGGAACCACGCCGCAGGCGTCGCAGTACATCACCGGAATAGGCGCGCCCCAATAGCGCTGACGGCTGATGTTCCAATCCCGCAGACGGTAGTTCACGGCCCGCTTGCCCATCTTATCGCGTTCCAAATGATCGGCGATGGCGATCTTGGCCTGCTCGTTGTCCAGGCCGGTAAAGTCCCCGGAGTTGATCAGCGTCCCGGGCTCGGGCCGGGCCGCGTCCATGGTCGCGCCGTCCAGAGAAGATTCCCCGTGGGGCAGGATCACCGGCAGAACCTCCAGGCCGTACTTGCGAGCGAATTCGAAGTCGCGCTGGTCATGGGCCGGGACGGCCATCACCGCGCCGGTGCCGTAGCCCATGAGCACGAAGTTGGCCACCCAGATGGGCATGGGTTGCCCGGTGAAAGGGTTCAGGCAGTACCTACCGGTAAACACGCCCTCTTTTTCCAGATCCTCGGCCCCCCGGACCACCTTGTCCATGTTCCGAACCCGGTCGCAAAACGCGCGGACCTCGGCTTCTTGCGGCGTCCCGGCAATCAGCTCTTCCACCAGCGGATGCTCCGCGGCCAGGCTCATGAACGTGGCTCCGAACACCGTGTCCTGCCGGGTGGTGAACACCCGGACTGAGGCCGTCCCGTCCGAAGCGGGCTGTTCAAGAGGAAAAACGATCTCCGCGCCGATGGACTTGCCGATCCAGTTGCGCTGCATGCTCACCACGCGCTCCGGCCATCCGCCCTCCAACTCGTCCAGGTCCCGCAGCAATTCCTCGGCATAATCCGTAATCCGCAAGAACCACTGGGTCAGTTCCTTCTGGACCACCTGGGTATCGCAGCGCCAGCACAGGCCGTCCTCCACCTGCTCGTTGGCCAGCACCGTGTTACAGGAGTCGCACCAGTTCTGAGGCGCCTTGTGTCGGTAAGCCAGTCCTTTTTCCAGAAACTTGAGAAAAAAAAGCTGTTCCCAGCGATAGTAATTCGGCAGGCAGGTGGTCACCTCCCGCCGCCAGTCCAGGGAATAGCCCATGCGTTGCAGCTGGACGCGCATGGTGTCGATGTTCTCCATGGTCCACTTGGCCGGATGCACTCCGTGCTTGATGGCCGCGTTCTCCGCGGGCAGACCGAAGGCGTCCCAACCCATGGGGTGCAGAACGTTGAACCCCTGCATCCGCTTCAAACGGGCCACGGCGTCGCCGATGGAATACACACGGGCGTGACCAATATGAATCCGCCCCGAAGGATAGGGAAACATCTCCAGCACGTAGTACTTGGGACGAGAGGCGTCGCGTTCCGAATGAAACGCGCCCTGGTCCTCCCAGATGCGCTGCCATTTGACTTCCACCGTTTGCGGATCATACCGCTCCATCACCTTGTCCATATCCATCTCCCGTCTATTGTAGTGCATCCATGGCTTACAAATGGAAGTAAGCGATTCAAGCGGTGAAGTCGCCTTTTCTCAAATACCGGCAGAGTCGTTCAAGCAGTGTGACATGAAGATGTTGTCCAACGCTGCCGAGTACGCCACTCGCCTTGTTAATGGAGATGACATTCAAAAAACCGAGCCGAACTACGGATGATGTCACCAGACCAGTTTGCGCGAATTCCGGACTTTCTCGCGCCAGGATAGCGTCGAAACGCGGTATAGCTTGGTGCATTTGAGAACTGATTCCACAGATGAGCAAATCACCAAATTTTGGCATTCTCCTCAATACAAGCGCTGGTCGTCTTTTATTCAGGTTGTCGGCTTGGCCCATGGCCACCAGGATGATATCGCCTTCTTTCATGGTTGAAACGCAGGATTGACGGTCTTGAGCATTGCGTCGGTGTACTCTGGTTCATCATCGCCATATGCGTACTCAAGGCAGGACAGGGAAAAATTCTCACGATCCTGATTTTCCGAATCAGGATACGACACATTCACAGGAATCGCTCCTTCCCCGCAACACAACGCATCCGCATCGTCGATATTCTCAAAAACGACAATCATGTTGTGGCGGCCGGACAGTGGCGGCATATGCTCTATATGCACATGCCCGTTCTCGTAAACTGCACGCATCGCAAACATCTTCGCTCCATTCCACTTTGATTTTTGCTGAACTCAAGTACAATTATCCCAGATTGAGCGAGTCATCATCCCAACCATTACCGTTTTCCGAACAAGGCTCCGTCCAGATCGTGCTCTGTGGCGAACCGGAGATGCGTGAACCGGGACTCCCAGTGGCGAACCGCTTGATAGACCAACCGGCGATGCTCACCCACGGCCAGATAGACCACAACGTCCGCCTGCAAATCACCGTGGTAGGTGCTCCAGAACGGTTCCCCCCAGCGCAGCAAGGCTCGATCCGTCGACAGGTCCAAGGTCCGTGCCAAGGATTCCACATCCAGACACCAGGGGTTCCAGGCCAGAACCACCAATTGCGACGCCATGCCCCTGGCCCAGTTTTCGACGTTTACAAGGTCCGGAGCGTACCAGGACAGGAGCCAGCGCGTCCGCCCAAGCGGATCGGGGGCGATTTCGACGTCGGCCAGCATGAACGAGACAGAGGATGCATCGCCGGGCAGGACGCGGACATGGCGAGCATGGTCGGGACAGCGGTCAGAACTGCTTACGAATCCCAAACTCACCATGGCTCACCGCCTTGGCCACGGCGTCGAGAATGCCGTTCACGAAAGGAAAGGACTGGTCATCCGCGAACTCCTTGCTCAACTCCACGGCTTCGTTGATGCTCACCCGCAATGGGATCTCCGGTTCGTACAGCAATTCGTAAACGCCCAGCCGGAGAATGCTCAGTTCGGCCTTGGCGATCCGCTCGATCTTCCAGTGCTTGGAAAAACGCCGGATCAGCGCGTCGATCTCGTCCAGCCGACCGAAAACGCCGGTCACCAAGCCTAGGCCGAATTCCTGATCCTCTGGAAGCGGCGTCAGTGATATCGTCTCTTTGGACGATCCGGCCCCGGCCTTTCCGACCTCACCCGGTCCGCTTCCTTCGTCGGACTCGTCGTCGTCCACGGGCAGGGCCCAAAACGCCCGCCGAATCTGCTCCGCATTTTCAAATTTCTGAAAACTCAGGGCAAAGACGCACTGCAAGGCCCGCCTGCGGGCCGCTCGTCGGTGTACTTTCGGGGTTTCCATGGTTTCTCGTTGATCCTCTTAGGGAGTTGGCTGGTCTCAACTTACCGTTTTTGCCTCGCCCGTATTGCATGCTCCGCAAGAGTGGGCAGGAGGCATGTCGAAGAGTGGGACAGGCATCTTGCCTGCACCACCCAATTTATAACGGTAATTCAGCGACAGTCATATCCCTTATCAGGCCAGATAAATCAGACCTGTTCCAGGACGCGAATCATTTCCAGGGCCGCGGCCGCGGCGTCCACGCCCTTGTTGCCGGCCTTGCTGCCGGCCCGTTCCACGGCCTGCTCCAGGGTGTCCGTGGTCAGGACGCCGAAGCCCACGGGGACCCCGGTGTCCAGCATCACCTGGGCCAGGCCCTTGGAAACCTCGGCCGAGACATAGTCGAAATGCGGGGTGGCTCCGCGGATCACCGCGCCCAGGCAGACGACGCCGTGAAAGCGTTTCGTCTCCGCCAGTCGCTTGGCTGCCAGGGGCATTTCATAGGCCCCGGGAATCCGGACCAGCGTGATGTCGCTCTTGGCCGCGCCGTGCCGAACCAGGTAGTCAACGGCTCCTCCCACGAGGCGGTCCACGATGAAGTCGTTGAACCGGCTGGCCAGAATCGCGAAACGCAGCCCGGTGGCGTCCAGACGGCCTTCAATGGTTTCAAGATGATGCATGGGCCTTCTCCTTGTCAGCTTTGAAATCCAGCATGTGTCCCATTTTTTCCTTCTTTGTCAGCAGATACTGCAAGTTCTGCTCGCAGGCCTGGACTTCCACCGGAACCCGTCCGGCAACTTCCAAACCGTAGCCCTCCAGGCCGACGATCTTTTTGGGATTGTTGGTCATCAACCGCATCTTGCTCACGCCCAGGTCCACGAGAATCTGCGCGCCGACCCCGTAGTCCCGCAGGTCCGGGGCAAAGCCCAAGTCCACGTTGGCTTCCACGGTGTCCCGGCCGCTGTCCTGGAGGCAGTAGGCCTTGATCTTATTGGCCAGACCGATGCCGCGGCCTTCCTGGCGCATGTACAGAATCACTCCGTTGCCTTCCTCGGCGATGATCCGCATGGCCGCCTGAAGCTGGGGGCCGCAATCGCAGCGCAGGGAGCCGAAGACGTCCCCGGTCAGACACTGGCTGTGCACCCGGACCAGGACCGGTTCTTCCGGATTAATTTCGCCCTTGACCAAGGCCAAGTGGACACTGTTGTCCAAGTCGCTTTCATAGGCAAAAACCCGAAAGTCTCCTCCGTTGCAGGTGGGCAGATTGGCCTCGCCTACCCGGCGCACGGACAGGGAGTCGTGCTTCATCCGGTAGCGGATCAGATCGGCGATGGACGCGATCTTCATGTCGTGCTTGGCCGCGAATTCCTCCAGATCGGGCATCCGGGCCATGTTGCCGTCGTCGCGCATGATCTCGCAGATCACCGCCGCGGATTTCATGCCGGCCAGACGGGCCAAGTCCACGCTGCCCTCGGTCTGCCCGGCCCGGACAAGCACCCCGCCCTTCTTGGCCCGTAACGGAAAAACGTGTCCCGGGGAGACGATGTCCTCGGCCTTGGCGTCGTCGGCCACGGCGGTCAGAATCGTGGTGGCCCGGTCATAAGCCGAAATCCCCGTTGACACTCCGGCACGGGCCTCTATGGACACGGTGAAGGCCGTGCCGAACCGCGATTCGTTTCGGGAAGCCATCATAGGCAGGTCCAGCTTTTCCACCAACTCCGGCTCCATGGCCAGACAAATCAATCCCCGGCCGTGAATGGCCATGAAATTGATGATCTCCGGGGTCACGCTCTGAGCCGCGATGGTCAGATCGCCCTCGTTCTCCCTGTTCTCGTCGTCCACCAGAATGATCATCCGCCCCTGGCGGATGTCCTCGATGGCCTCTTCGATGCTGCACAGTGCCATATTCAGTTCCTCTTTCCTTCGCCGGTCGTTAAAAGCCGTGTTCGCGCAAAAACGCCTCGCTGATCCCGCCGCCTCCGGTCATGGTCGTCCCCGAGGGACGCGACGACGTTCCGGCCCAAGGGCCCAGCATGCGCTGCACGTATTTACCGATCAGGTCGGTTTCCATATTCACGTCCCGGCCCGGCCGCCATTCGGAAATGGTCGTGTTTTGCCAGGTCTCCGGGATGATGTTCACTTCCAGAAATCCTTCGCCGCACTGATTGACCGTCAGGCTGATCCCGTCCAGGGTTACCGAGCCCTTGATCACCACCAAAAGAGAAAACTCCTCGGGATAAAGCAACCGAAACCAGCGGGACTGGCCCACTTGGCGCGTTTCTCCGACCCGGGCCAGACAGTCCACGTGGCCGCTGACCAGGTGCCCGCCCAGCCGGTCGCCCATTGCCAGGGCCCGTTCCAGGTTGACCCGCATCCCGGTCCGCAGGCCGCCCAAGTTCGTCAGCCGCAAGGTCTCGGCCGAGGCGAACACGGAAAACCGGTCCGGGGCGAACGTCTCCACGGTCAGACAGACGCCGTTGATAGCGATGCTCTCTCCGCGAACGTAGTCTCGGATCGGAGACTCCGGGCCAATCTCCAGGCGGGTTTCCCGATTGCCGCTTCCCTCGCCCTGGCGGCCCGTGACGCCCAGAACCTTGCCCGGTCCTTGAATCAGGCCGGTGAACATCCGCCCTCCTCACATGAAGCGTCTTGACCATGATCCAGTGTCGGTTCCGGACGCAGCACCAGCCGAAAATCTCCGTCAAGCTCTTGAACCCGACTGGTCCGCCAGGACCACGCATCGGCCATTCGCGGAACCTCGGCCCCGGACAGCACAGGCACGGCCCGGGCGTCGCCCAGGGTCTTGGGTGCCAGAAACAACCACCATTCTCCCACGAGGCCGGCGGTGATCAAATGCTGAGCCAAGCCCCCCCCGCCCTCGCACAGCACGTCCATCACGCCCAACTCGGAGCGCAGCCGGATCAGACAGGACTCCAGATCAACACGGTCGCCGGTTCCGGCTCCCCAGACACGTGCCCCAAGGGCGCGCAGCCGTTCAGCCGCCGTGCTTTGCGCCGCGGCCTCGGTGGTCCAGAAAATGGTTTCCCCAGGGCGCTCGCGCAACAGAAAAAAGTTTGTCGTGTTTGGCAGATTGGAGCCCACTACGATGGCCAGGGGTTGGGTTCGCGGGTCCGCCGGTTGGCCCGACGGACGGTCAGGCGGTCGGTTCGGCGGTCGATCAGCTTCGGAGAGCCGACAGGTCAGCCGGGGGTCATCCGCCCGGAACGTGCCCGCCCCGACCATCACGGCTCCGACCCGTTCCCGCAGAGCGTGGACCTTTTCCCGGGACCGGGCGTTGCTGATCCACTGAGAATCTCCGGAACGGGTGGCGATCCGACCGTCCAGGGTGCAGGCCAGCTTGAGATACAGGTAGGGAAGTGGTGAGTCGATCCAGGTCCGGAAGTCCGCGATCAGGTCCCGGCAAGCCTGCTCAGCCACGCCGACGACCACCTGGACTCCGTTGTCCCGCAAAGAATCGATGCCGCCCCCGATCACCCTTGGATTGGGGTCCGCCGTACCCACCACGACCCGCCTGATGCCGGCTTGAAGAATGGCCTGGGTGCAGGGAGGAGTACGCCCGGTATGATTGCAGGGTTCCAAGGTCACCCACAGGATGCACGCTTGAGGATTGATCCCTTGCCGCGCGGCGTCTTGCAAGACGTCCACCTCGGCATGGGGCAGCCCCGGTCCGCGATGATACCCCTGGGCCACGATCCGGCCGTCTTGGGTCAGCACCGCGCCGACACACGGATTGGGCGCGGTCCGGCCCTTGCCCCGCTCGGCCAGGGCCGCGGCCTGGAGCATGATTTTCTCGGCATCGTCAGGGAGAACAAAGCTGTTCAAAGCGCACTCCTGCCTCACGCAGCATGTTCACGGCCAAATCGTCGGGGTACCCCTGTTCGAAGAAGATCGCCTCGACGCCGCAGTTGATCAACATTTTGGTGCAGATCAGACACGGTTGGGTGGTGCAGTAAATCTGCGCGCCCTCCAGCCGAACCCCGTGGGTGGCGGCCTGGATAATTACGTTCTGCTCGGCGTGCAGGCCCCGGCACAGCTCATGCCGCTGGCCAGAGGGAATCCCCATCTGTTCCCGCAAACAGCCGATATCCAGGCAGTGTTCCAGCCCGGCCGGAGCGCCGTTGTATCCCGTAGCCAGGATCCGCTTGCCCTGCACGGCCAACGCCCCGACCTTGCGCCGCAGACAGGTGGATCGTTCGGCCACCAGTTTGGCGATACCCATGAAGTATTCCGGCCACGGCAGTCGCATCAGACGGTGTTTTCCTTGAAGATTTTCAAGATAAAGACAATATCCGAAAAAAAATGGATCAACTACCGATTTACCCAGCGAACAACGGAAACTGAGACGCGAAGGTCTGCACCTCGGCCTCGATCCGCTGCAGTTCCGTGTCGTTGTCGCGCTGATCCAGGGCCTTCACGATCCACTCCACGACGCGGACCATGTGTTCTTCGGTCATGCCCCGCGTGGTCAGGGCCGGGGTGCCCAGGCGAATTCCGGAGGTCACGAACGGAGAGCGGGTCTCGAAGGGGACCGTATTCTTGTTCACCGTAATCCCGGCCTTGTCCAGGGCGATCTCGGCATCCTTGCCCGTGATGTCCTTGTTGGTCAGGTCCATGAGCATCAGGTGGTTGTCCGTGCCCCCGGAAACCAGGGCGAATCCGGCGTCGGTCAGAGCCTTGGCCATGGCCTGGGCGTTCTTGATCACCTGTTGCTGGTACGTGGCGAACTCGGGGCGCAGGGCTTCGCCGAAGGCCACGGCCTTGGAGGCGATCACGTGCATCAACGGGCCGCCCTGAATTCCGGGAAAAATTTGGGAGTTCAAAAGCTTGCCGAACTCGTCCGTGGACAGGATCATCCCGCCGCGCGGTCCGCGCAATGTCTTGTGCGTTGTTGTGGTGATGAAGTGAGCGCTGCCCACGGGCGAAGGATGCAGGTCCGCGGCGATCAGTCCGGCGATATGCGCCATGTCCACCATCAACTTGGCTCCAACCTCGTCGGCGATTTCCCGGAATTTTGGAAAATCGATCACCCGGGAATAGGCGCTGGCCCCGGCCACGATAACCTTGGGTCGGTGCTCCCGAGCCATGGTCCGGACTTGGTCGTAATCAATGGTCCCGGTTTCCTTGCTGACGCCATAAAAAACCACCTTGTACAACTTGCCGGAAAAATTCACCGGGCTGCCGTGGGTCAGGTGCCCGCCATGGGACAGGTCCATGCCCAGGATCACGTCCCCGGGCTGCAACGCCCCGAAATAAACCGCCATGTTGGCCTGAGAGCCGGAATGGGGTTGGACGTTGGCGTATTCAACCTTGAACAGTTGCTTGGCCCGCTCCTGAGCCAGCGTCTCGGCCATGTCCACGTATTCGCAGCCGCCGTAATAGCGCTTGCCCGGATACCCCTCGGCGTACTTGTGGGTCAGCACGCTGCCCATGGTCATGCGCACGGCCGGCGAGGTGAAATTTTCCGAGGCGATCAGTTCCAGCTTGTGCAGTTGCCGCAGTTCTTCCAGGCGCACAGCTTCGGCGATTTCCGGGTCGTGGCGGCGAAGTTCGTCAAGGTTCATGGCAGTTCTCCGAGGATTGAATTGGCGATGGCGTCCTCCAGACTTCACGGAAAGCCGGGAGGATGCGCGAACGAAGGGGGGCGGGTGGGAATGCGAATCGAATCCGCCCACCCGCCGCTTCAACTAACCGTCCCAGCGCTTGTACAGAATAGTGGCGTTGGTCCCGCCGAAACCGAAGGAATTGCAGAGTACGTATCGAATGTCGGCCTTTCTGGAGCCGTCGGAGACGTAGTCCAGATCGCATTCGGGATCCGGCTCGACCATGTTGATGGTCCCGGGAATCATGCCGTGGCGCAGAGTCAGGACCGAAAAAACGCTCTCCACCCCGCCGGCGGCGCCAAGCAGATGGCCGATCATGGACTTGTTGCCGGTGATGGCGATGGAAGCCGCATGCTTGCCGAAAACCTTCTTGATGGCCCGGGTCTCGGTGATGTCGTTGAGCTTGGTGGAGGTGCCGTGGGCGTTGATGTGGTCCACTTCCTCCGGAGCGATCCCGGCTTCGTCCAGGGCGGCCCGCATGGCCAGGGACATGCCGGAGCCGTCCTCGTCCGGGGCGGTGATATGAAAGGCGTCGCCCGAAGCGCCGTAACCCACCACCTCGGCCAGAATTTTCGCCCCACGGGCCTGGGCGTGTTCCAGGGTTTCCAGGAGCAGCAGGCCGCAGCCCTCGCCCATGACGAATCCGTCGCGATTGTTTTCAAAAGGCCTCGAAGCCAGTTGCGGTTCGTCGTTGCGGGTGGACAGGGCCTTGAGGGCGTTGAACCCGGCCATGGCCAAGGGCGTCAGGCAGGCTTCGGTCCCGCCGCAGATGGCAGCGTCCGCCCGGCCCAGCAGCAGTTCGGAAAAGGCCGTGCCGATGGAATGCAGCCCCGAGGCGCAGGCCGAAGTGGTGACCAGATTGTTGCCTTTGGCCCCGGTAAAAATGGACACCTGCCCGGCAGCCATGTTGGCTATCAGGGACGGAATGAAGAACGGAGAAATTTTCCGCGGCCCGCTTTTGAGCATGGTGGTCTGGGAGCGCTCCAGGGCGTCCAGCCCGCCGATGCCGCATCCGATGATCGCCGCGGTGCGGTGGGCCCGGTCCTCGGGGATGGTCCAGTCGGCGTCCTCCAGGAGCATCTTGGCGGCGGCCACGGCGAACTGCGCAAACAGTTCCATCCGGCGGGTCTGTTTGACCGGCATGTATTTCTCCGGCTCAAACCCTTTGACCTCCCCGGCGATCTTGGTTGCGTGATCCGTGGCGTCGAAGCGGGTCAACGGGGCGATACCCGACTCCCCTTTGATCAACCTTTCCCAACTGGTCCGTGCGTCCACGCCCAAGGGCGTGACCGCCGAAAGACCGGTGACGACTACTCTCTTTCTGGACATGCTTCCACCTTGATTTGTCCGGCTGACGGGAAAAAAACGAGCGCCCCGTGATCGTGCCGAAGCGGATCACAAGACGCCCGAAACATCTGCAGGCTGCCTCGGAGAACCGGATCAGGCCACCTTGGACTGAATGTAGGCCAACGCGTCCTTGACCTTGGTCATTTTCTGAGCGTCTTCATCATCGATTTCAACGCCGAACTCCTCTTCCATGGCCATGATCAGTTCCGTCAGGTCCAGAGAGTCCGCGCCCAGGTCGTCGACAAAGGCTGCGTCCGGAGTCACTTGATCGGCGGAAACGCCGAGCTGATCGACGATGATTTTTTTGACCTTTTCTTCCATTGACATAATTGTTCTCCTCTCATCTGAAAAAAGTAAGTGGTTTGTTTGCTTCTTCCGCACCGTACCGCGGAATACGGTCCATGACGAACGTCGTCCTCTACATGTACATGCCGCCCGTCACGCCGATCACCTGTCCGGTGATGTACCCGGCGCTCTCGGACGCCAAAAAAGCAACGGTGTCGGCAATCTCCTCGGCTTGGCCGAAGCGGCGCATGGGAATCCGTTCCATGTAGACGTTTTGTATCTCTTCGGACAGGCCCGAGGTCATGTCCGTATCGATGAACCCGGGAGCAACGGCATTGACCGTGATCCCCCGCGAGGCCAACTCCTGGGCCGCGGACTTGGTCAGCCCGATCAGGCCGGCCTTGGACGCCGCGTAGTTGGCCTGCCCGGCGTTGCCCATCTGGCCGACCACCGAAGAGATGTTGATGATCCGTCCATAGCGCTGGCGAATCATGAGTTTGGCCGCCTCCTGGAGGCAGACGAAGCTTCCGGTCAGGTTGACGCGCAGAACCGCTTCCCAATCCGCCGGTTTCATCCGAATGATCAGGTTGTCCTTGGTCATCCCGGCGTTGTTCACCAGTACTTCCAGGCGAACCTTGTCCTTGACGTGCTCCTGAAAAAAAGCGGAAACCGCCTGAGCATCCCCCACGTCCAACCGAAACGCCTCGGCCTTGCCGCCGTGGGATTCGATGGCCCCCTGGACGGCCTCGGCCAATTCCGGCTTGCTGACATAGGTCAGGTAGACCTGATATCCGTCCTGGGCCAGCCGCAAAGCCGCGGCCCGGCCAATCCCCCTGGAGGCCCCGGTGACCAGGGCGGTCTTGATCAATTCGCTCATGTCGTCAGTCCCGTCGTCTTGATATTCGAATCAGTATTGCAACAATGCCGCGGCCCAGTTCAGTCCGCCGCCGAAGGCCGTCAACATAACTTTGCTTCCCGGGGGAATCAATGCCTTTTCCCGGGCTTCGGCCAGGGCGAGGGGAATGGAGGCCGCCGAGGTGTTGCCGTATTTTTCGATGTTCACGAACACCTTGTCCATAGGAACGTCCAATCGACCGGCCAGGGACTCGATGATCCGGATGTTGGCCTGGTGCGGAACGACCAGGTCGATGTCCGAAGGGGTCAGTCCGTTTTTTTCCAGTATCCGTTGACAGATGGCGGCCATGGAACGCACGGCGTGCTTGAAGATCTCCCGGCCCTGCATCTGAACGAAAAAATCCTCGGACACGGTCTGGCCGAGCTTCATCGGAGTCGCCGACCCGCCGCCGCGAACCACCAACAGATCACTAAGCGACCCATCGCCGTCCAAGAGCACGTCCAGCACCTCCGCGCCGCCCGGGGAAGGCTTGCCCGTGACCACAGCCGCTCCGGCTCCGTCGCCGAACAGAACGCAGGTTCCGCGATCCTCCCAGTTCAGTCGGGAGGAAACCACTTCGCTGCCGACCACGAGGACCACGGCTTCGGGGTGTAGGGCGACAAAGGCCCGCGCGGTCTCCAAGGCGAACAGAAAACCGGTGCAGGCCGCCGATACGTCCATGGCCATGCCCCGGGGAATGCCCAGCTTTTCACGCAGGATGTACGCCGTGGAGGGAATGTAGGCGTCCGGAGAAAAGGTGGCCACCAGGACGTGGGTCACGTCCCGCGCGGAAATCTTGGCGTCCTCCAGAGCCCGCTTGGCGGCTTCGACGCCCAGCATGGAACAGGATTGTCCGGGCTCGGCGATCCGTCGCTCCTTGATTCCCGTCCGGCTGACGATCCATTCATCGTTGGTGTCCACCAACCCTTGCAGGTCGATGTTGGTCACCACCTGTTCAGGAACAAAGGCTCCGGTTCCGATAATATGTGCCGACATAGTCACGACCGCGCGCTGATGCGCGAAAAAAGTGAGAGGTAAGAAGACACGGAAAAAATGATCACGGCTGAAACCGTCCGGAAGGATCTACAAAGGCCTTCAATTGACCACGCCGGGAGCTTGCCTGAACTCGTGCTCCGAGCCTTGGCGCACCGTGAAGCCTTCGGCCGACGGCTGTCCCGACGGCTGTTCTGGGGCCTGCTCCGAGGTCTGCTCCAAGGACTTCTCAGGCACTCGGCTCAAAAGGCCCTGCCCGTTGCTCGACGACAAGGTTGTACCAGCCCGACTGAGCTGAACGATATCCCGATTCGCGGCCAGTTCTTGCGACAGATGGTCGTTGGAACGATTCCGCACGAAGGTCGCGGCCATGTGGATCGCGCTGCTCAAGGCCTTGGGGTTGGAAGCGCCGTGACAGACGATGCCGATGCCCTTCAGACCCAGCAGGGGAGCCCCGCCGTATTCGGCGTAGTCGATGCGCCGGGAAAAACGCCGCAAGGCCCCCTTGGCGAACAGACACCCGCATTTGGACCAAAAACCGGCCATGAGTTCCCGCTTCAGCAACCGGCCAAGAGAAACGGCCAAGCCTTCGCTCAACTTCAAGACCACGTTGCCCACGAACCCGTCGCAGACCACCACGTCCACGTCTCCGGTGAACACGTCCCGGCCCTCGACGTTGCCCTTGAAGTTCAGGGAGGATTTGCGCAGCAGATCAAAGGCCAGCTTGACCTGGGAATTGCCCTTGCCCTCTTCCTCGCCGATGCTCATCAGGCCGACCCGCGGCTTGGGCACCCCCAGCACGGACCTGGCCAGAACATCGGCCATCAAGGCGAACTGCAAGAGGTTGTGCGGCTTGCAGTCCACGTTGGCGCCCACGTCGATGAGCACCATGGGCTTTTTTTCCGTAGGCAGGATTCCGGCCAGGGCCGGTCGATCAATGCCGTCGATCCTGCCCAGAATGAACATGCCGCAAGCCAAGGTCGCTCCGGAATTTCCAGCGCTGACCACCCCGTCGGCCCGACCTTCCTTGACCAGCCGGAAAGCGACCTGCACCGAGCTGTTTTTTTTGCGGCGCAGGGCGTCCGAAGGCTTGTCCTGCATCTCGATGACCTGCTCGGCGTGCACCACCTCCACGTCGGCGTCCGTCGCCTTCGCGGCGGCCAGTTCCGCGCGGATATCCGGCTCACGACCCACCAGGATCACCCGGATGTCTTGCGTACGCAGCGCGTCCAGCGCACCGCGGATCACGACCGAGGGACCGAAATCGCCCCCCATGGCGTCCACGGCGATGCAGGGCTTATTTTGCGGCATCCGGCTCTTGGACGGCGATACGTTTCACACCCTTATAGGAGCCGCAAGCGGAACAGATCCGATGGGACAGCGCCAACTCGCCGCACTCGCAGTAAATGGGATTGGGGATGGCGACGACGTCGTGGGACCGACGCATGCCGCGCTTGGAACGAGAAGTTTTCTTCTTGGGAAGTGCCATGGAGGGTATCCTTGAAATGAATTAGGGGGTTATGGTTTATGAACTAAGGGTTTACGAAAGTTTCATGGAGCGAAACGCGGCAAGGCGAGGGTCGCTCCCAGAGGCGGCGCACCGACATTCGTCGAGATTCCTGTTCGCCCCGCATTCGGCGCAGATCCCGCGACACAAAACCGTACACAACGGCTTCTCCGGCAGGGCCAACTGGAACTGCTCCCAAAGGAATCCGGCCACGTCCAGGTAGTGCAGGCCATCCTTGGCCACCACCCACCAAACGTCGTTTGGGGCATCGCTCCGGGAGACGCCGCCGGGATAGGCCTCGAATTCGTGAAACTCGGCCGTCACGGGATAGGTGAATTCCTCGACGCATCGATCACAAGACAGAAGCAGCGAACCGCGCAGTGTTCCTTCCACCGTGCAACCGTCAGCGTGCGGGACGACGCGGATCACCGCTGAAAACGGTTCGGCAATCCGATACGGCAGATGAAACTCCGCGATGGGGTCGGCCCAAATGCGTTGTCCATCAAAAGAAAACTCCCGGCCGTCGACCGGGAGATTCGTGGTCTCGACAAGCAGTTCAATCATCTCTCTCTCCCAAAAGGGGCTTCGTATCTCTTCCCTGGTCCGCATGTCAAGAAATCTCTTGCCAAAGAAACCAAGTCCGGCTAATACGTTCGATTCCGTTTTCGCGAATGCGCAGCGTCCGCGGCATGCTCCCCTGCACACAGCAAGGGAGCCACCGAGCGCCCCATTCAAATAAGAGAAGAGCGACAGGAACGGAAGCCGCGGCGCCGCATGTCGCCCTTCCTTCGATTCAACGTCCATCATGCGCTTCAGCTCCGCACCGAGCACATGGAGACGAGCACATGTCAACCTTTTGAGGAGTACGAATATGTCCCAAGTATGCGACATCTGCGGGAAACGTCCCCACACCGGAAACAGTGTCAGCCACGCCAACAACAAAACCAAGCGGCGTTTTATGCCCAACCTGCAGCAGGTCCGGACGCAAATGCCCAGCGGCGAAACCCGTCGCCTGAAGGTCTGCACCCGGTGCATCCGTTCCGATGCAGTGGTCAAGCCCGTTGCGCGGCAAGCAGCCGAAGCGTAATCTAATCGACGAACACTAAGACGTAAAAGGGCGACCCTGAGGGTCGCCCTTTTACGTCGCGTAGCGTTTTTTCAAGGCCACATCCGCGGCCTGATTACAAACCAGCTCCCTCTTGCTCCGCCCTGGCCAATCTCCGAAGCACGCGGTCCTTCCCCAGGACTTCCATAATTTCATAAATCCCCGGACTTTTCGTCTTTCCGGTCAGCGCCACCCGCAAGGGCTGAGCCAAAACCTTGAACGCCACGCCCTGGTCTTCTAGATAGTTCTTGAACAGCGCCTCCAACTCCTGTTGCCCGAAGCTCGACGCCCCGGACAACAACTCGCGCAATCGACCGAAATGCTCCCTGGCCTCGGGCGTCAAAAACTTGTTCACAGCGGCCTGATCCATGGGCAAGGCCTCGTCCTCCACCACGAAAAATTCCGCCATTTCCGCCATTTCGACCATGGTCCCGGCCCGGGGCCGCAACAACGGAACAATGGAGCGCAAATACGCTTCGTCCGCTCCATCCAGGCCGCGCCCTGCCAGATGGTCGGTCAGATGGTCGGCCAAAAGAGCCGCCACCCGGTCCTCCGGTTCGCTCTTGATGTAGTGGTTGTTCAGCCAGAGCAGCTTGCTCTGATCAAAGACGCAGGCCGCGGACCCCAGATGATCCAGGCTGAAGTGCTCCAGCAGCTCTTCCAGGCTGAAAATTTCCTGATCCCCGTGGGACCAGCCCAGCCGGACCAGGTAGTTGACCATGGCCTCGGGCAGATAGCCCATGTCCCGGTAGGCCGTCACCGACGTGGCTCCGTGGCGTTTGCTCAGCTTTTTCTTGTCCGGCCCCAGGATCATGGGCACATGGGCGAACAGCGGCAGGTCACGGCCCAGGGCTTCGTACAGCAGGACCTGCTTGGGCGTGTTGCTTAAGTGGTCGTCGCCGCGGATGATGTGGGTCATGCCCATGGTCACGTCGTCCACCACCACGGCCAGGTTGTAGGTCGGCATGCCGTCAACCCGACGCAGGACCATGTCGTCCAACTGGGTGTTGGGCACCGCCACCGGCCCCTTGACCAAGTCCCGAAACCGGGTTTCCCCGTCCGTGGGCGTCTTGAACCGGACCACCCGACCCGGCCCGGCCTCCAATCCCTTATTCCGACACCGACCGTCGTACTTGGGCACCGCCCCGACGGCCCGGGCCGCGACGCGCATGGCCTCCACCTCTTCCGGAGTACAGGAACAGAAATAAGCGTGCCCGGCCTCCAACAACTGGTCAATATGCTGGTTGTACAAATCCACCCGTTGGCTCTGAAAGTACGGCCCTTCGTCCCAATCCAGCCCCAACCAGCGCATCCCGTCCAGAATGCCCTGGGTCATCTCTTCGGCGGATCTGGCCACGTCCGTGTCCTCGATCCGCAAAATGAACTTCCCGCCGTTCTTGCGCGCCCAAAGCCAGTTGAACAAAGCCGTGCGGGCCCCGCCCACATGGAGATGCCCGGTGGGGCTGGGCGGAAATCGCGTGATAATCTGGGTCATTGCCTGCTCCTTGTGAAAGTAAAAGCGGGCCGAAGCCCGCCGAAAATCCGGTTCTTCCGGTAGCCCGTTAAGCCGCCTGAACCGACGTGATCTCAGGCAGTTCCTTCAGGATAGTCTTTTCAACCGCATTTTTCAGCGTTACCTGCGACATGGGGCACCCTTTGCAGGCCCCCGTAAGGCGCACCGTGACCACGCCGTCCGTCGAGACGTCCACAAGCTCCACGTCTCCCCCGTCTCGTTGCAAATGCGGTCTGATCGTCTCCAGCACCGCCTGGACCTTTTCCCGCATCACGCTCTCCTTTTCTCCGCCCAGGGGCGGGCAAGTCGTCAACAAACTAGAAAAGATAGCGGTTGAACCCCAACCCGTCAAACTTACAAGGCCGACGCTCGCAGCAGTGCATCGACCCTCTCACGATGATGAATTGACGTTCCCCCGCCTTATCGTTTATTAACGATAAAGCAATTCGGGGAGCCTCATGACCGACGTTCAGATCATTGCCCAATGTTGCAAAGCCCTGGGCCACCCGGCCCGAGTGACCATCCTGCTCCACCTGTTGCAAGCAGACCGGTGCGTTTGCGGCGAACTCGTGAACATCCTCCCCTTGGCTCAATCCACGGTAAGCCAGCACCTGAAGCTGCTTAAGGACGCCGGGCTGATCCAGGGGGAAATCGACGGGCCACGCATTTGCTACTGCGTGGACAAATCACGCCTGACTCTGTTCAAGAACCTCATCGCCAAGCTGGAAGCGTCATGAAACCATTACATCCCTTTCCCATGGCCCCGCCCTTGCCCGCTACCCCGACTCCGGGTCTTTCCCCCGCCACCGGGCCAAGCCCCGATTCAGGCGCCGCACCGTGCTGAGGCCCGCCTCCGGCCCCCGGTGCGGGGGCCGACGATCTGCCGGGCTATCGCATCGAACCCTATGTGGACGGGTTCATCACCACCCCGCCGGGGCGCGTTCCCCGCGTCAGAACGTGTCCAACATTGTGGGACCGCCTCGGCGACTGCCGGGCCCGGTTGGGACTGGATCGCAACAACTATACCGTCAATCCGGGGCTCTACGCCGTCGGCGACCCGTCCCCAGACGACCCGGTCGTGGTCACGGCCAACTACAAGCTGACCTTCGACACGGTCCGTTTCGCCCTGCGCGGTCGGAACGTCTGGTTGCTGGTGACGGATACCCGGGGCATCAACGTCTGGTGCGCCGGCGGCAAAGGGTCCTTCAACGCCGAAGCCGTCGCCCTCCAGGTGCGCAAGGCCGACCTGGACCGCGTCGTGGCCCATCGCCGCCTGATTCTGCCCCAACTGGCCGCCAACGGCGTCCGGCTCCGGGACGTGCGCAAGGCCACGGGCTTCGAAACCGTTTTGGGGCCGATTCGGGCCGAGGATCTGCCGCGGTTTCTGGACCAGGGCCCTGACGAGGCCATGCGGGAAGTCACCTTTACCTTTAGGGAACGGCTTGCCGTGGTACCCGTTGAGCTGGTCCTGGGCTGGAAAATGATTCTCGCGGTCCTGGCCGCGGCGGCGGTGCTGGGCCTCATTGGGACGGAGTTTGCCCCTGGGGCCGTTTTCCAGCGCTGGGCCGTAGCCGCGACGGCCACCCTTTTCGGCCTGCTGGGCGGAACGGTGGCCTTTCCGTTGCTGCTGCCCCGGCTGCCCACCCGCCTCTTTTCCCTGGCCGGAGCCGGCCTGGGACTGATCCCGGCCCTGGCCCTGCCGTTGCTCTTCCCGACTCCGGCCTGGCCCGTCCTGGCGGGAGCGGGGTTGTGGACCATGACCCTGTCTGCCTGGACGGCCCTGAACTTCACCGGCTCCACGCCCTACACGTCGCCCTCCGGCGTGGAAAAGGAAATGCGGGCGGCCATCCCCATCCTCGCCGGGTCCACTGTGGTGTCCGTGATCTGCTTTATCTGGGGAAACCTTCAGTGAGGACGCATGCCATGAAACAATTCCGTCATCTGCAAAACGTGGCCACCTTGGCCTATGATCAGGAAAAGTGCGTGGGATGCGGCCTCTGCGTCGCAGTCTGCCCGCACCGCGTCTTTACGCTGAAAAACGACAAAGCCCACGTCCAGGACCGCGAAGCCTGCATGGAGTGCGGGGCCTGCGCCCTGAACTGCCCCACCGAAGCCATGAGCGTGACGCCCGGCGTCGGCTGCGCCGCCTACATCATCCAGACATGGCTTCCGAAGAGCAGCGCTCCTCAATGCTGTTAAAACGCCGCGACACGCGGCCTCTTCTTCCGAAACAGCCGTGACTCATCCCTCTGAAACCAAAACCCTCTATCCCTGACGACGAGAAAATGCCCCCCGCACCCCACCACCCCACAGCCGACGTGGCCCTCCTGACCGAGAGCCGCTACGCATACAATGACGCGGCCCCGGACGACTGGTATCTGCGCAACATCCTGCGTGACGACGAGTTGCTGCAAAACGCCCTCGCGGCACTCGGACTTTCCTCGGTCCGCCTGGACTGGGCCGCTTCGGACGTGGATTGGTCGGCTTTTCGCTGCGCCGTCTTCCGGACCACTTGGGACTACTTTGATCGGATAGTCGAATTCAGTGCATGGTTGCGCCGCATCCAAACCCAGACCCGGCTGTGCAACGCCCCGGAAACCATCTGGTGGAACCTGGACAAACACTATCTCGCGGACTTGCAGGCCCGAGGCGTTCCGGTGGTCCCGTTCCGGCTTCTCGAACCCGACGCCCCCCAGAGTCTGCGCGAATTGCTCGAAGTCGCCGGATGGGAGGAGGCCGTGCTCAAACCCTGCGTTTCCGGCGGCGCCCGCCACACCTACCGGGTCCATCGCGACGACGCCGACGCGCTTCAGGAGCAGGTCCGTCCGCTCCTCGTCGCCGAGGCCTTCCTGCTCCAGCCGTTCATCCACGACGTGATCCAAACCGGGGAGGACACGGTGATGGTCGTCAACGGCCGCGTCACCCACGCCGTGCGCAAGGTTCCCAAGGCCGGAGACTTCCGGGTCCAGGACGACCACGGCGGCACGGTCCACCACCTCGAACCGACACGAGAGCACGTGGAACTGGCCCAACGCGCCATGGCCGCCTGCGAACCGGCCCCGAGCTACGGACGAGTGGACATGGTCCGGGACGAACACGGAAAGCTGGCGGTCATGGAACTGGAACTCATCGAACCCGAACTTTGGCTGCGCGAACACCTTCCAGCTGCAGAGGAATTCGCCCAAGCTATCGCCCAGGTCGTTGCCGACCCGCTTTTGAAAACACGCCGTAACGACAGAGAGAGCCCAGTCGTATGAATGAACAAGACCTTGAAACCATCGAGCGGATCATGTCCGAAATTGAGTGTCCAAAAGAATTCCGATGCAAGCAGCAAGATTTCGAAGATCTCTGCGAAGCCCGAGATTTCGGGCTGGACGGCTATATCAAGTGCCGTGAGGATACTCCCCTGGATTGCGCGTTCGCCCTGTCCTTCGGGCACGACTACTTCTGCCGCTGCCCACTGCGTGTTTTCCTGGCCAAGAAACTCAAGAAATAATCAATAGTTGCCAACAGCTTTGAAATCAGATAAGAGCGTCTCCGTTCCGTTGCCCCTGGAGGATCCTTGAGAAAAGCCTTGCATCGCAAGGCCACCTGGTTTTCTCCCTATCATGGCAAAACTAAGGGTTTCGACCGCAAGGCCGAAACCCTTTTTGTTTGTTTCCACGGCCCTTGCCCGTTTTCGTTCAACCGTTCATACGGAATCCATCACCATCATGTCTGTCCGCCTCGCTCCCAAAAAGACCCAGTCCCTTTTGCCCACGGACATTCTGTTCCAGTCCGACTACTGGGCCCACGTCAAATCCCGCCTGGGATGCAGGCCCGTGGCTTTCGACATCCTTGCCCCGGAGCCGACTTCCAACCCGGCCCAAGACAATCGCGGCGACGTCCTGGTCCTGCTCCAGCCCGTGGGTCGGGATAGCCTGGGAGCCTTCGTGCCCCAGGGGCCGGAGCACGCTCCGCCCGGGGATCATCGTGGCCAGTACCTCGAAGAACTTTCCGAAGCGCTGATCCGCCATCTGGACCCTTCCGTGGCCTTCATCCGTTACGACCTGCCCTGGGAGTCCCGGTACGCCGGGGAAATGCACGCCAAAAGCTGGAGCGCCTTTCCGGAACCGCGCATCCGTGAAATGCGCATGAACATCGGCACCAGGCACTGGAACCTGCGCAAGGCGGAAATGGACATGACCGTGGCCAGTTCCCTGGTCGTGGACATCAGTCGTCCGGAAGAGGAGATTCTGGCCGGGATGAAGGCGAAGACCCGCTACAATATCGGGCTGGCCCGGCGCAAGGGCGTCGTCGTAACCCCGGCCTCCATGGACAAGCTGCCCTCATTTTATGACCTGTACCGCCAGACCGCCAAACGTAACGGCTTTCCCTCCTGCGATTATCGCCACTTCGCGGCTCTGTTCCAGGCCCACGCCCAAAAATCCAACACTTCGGAGTTGCATTTCCTGTTGGCCGGGCATGAAAGCGACCTGCTGGCCGGAGCGATCGTCGCTCTTTCCGGGAGCAACGCCGTTTTCCTGCACGGTGCCTCCTCCACGGCCAACAGAACGTTCATGGGTTCCTACGCCCTGCACTGGGCCGCCATGCGGCTGGCCAGAAGCCGGGGTTGCACCCGCTACGATATGGGAGCGGTCTCGCCCGGGGCCGCGCCGGACCATCCTTTTTACGGACTGTTCCGCTTCAAGACCGGATTCGGCGGGACCATCGAACTGCGTAGCGGCTCCTGGGACTATCCTCTGAACGAAGATGTCTACAACGCGTATCGCAACGCGGACGCGCTCTCCCGGGACAACGGCCTGTAACCGCCTGGCTCCATTCACGCACTCTTCCCTCCATCACGAAAAAATGCCCGCGCCCTGGAACGGATACCGTTCCAGGGCGCGGGCATTTTTACCGCATGGACCACGACAAGTTATGTCGCCGTTTCCGGTGAAATCCAGCCGGCGAAATTGCTCGTCAAAAACGTTTCGCGGAGACCAAGTCCCATCATAAGACCAACGCCGCGTAAATATCCATCACTCCAAACAACGCGAAAAGGCCGATGCCGATTATCCATGCTTCGACGGAGAGAGCGAATTTTCTGAAAATGAACATGGCGGGAAACCTCTTGGAATGGATTCTAAATCAGAGCCTCATGCCTTCTCTTCTTTTCCCTGCCTTTGGCCACGCCGTCAAGTCCTGGCTTCGTTGCTTTCGTTCCCGCAACCAGGGTTCGGAATTGTGAACGCGATCCGAGCCCGTGACATTCGCCTTGTCCCTGGGTAGTTTTTTGGGAAAGGAGCGTGATCGCAAACCAAGGAGGACGGCATGACCAAGACGCCGGAAGCCGGCTATCTCCAACTCCACGCCGCCGGAGAACTGTGCGCCCGTGCCGCCGAGGCGGTGGAGGCGCTACGGGACTGCGCCATGTGTCCCAGGCAGTGCCGGGTGAACCGGCTCGAAGGGGAATCGGGCTTTTGCCGGATCGGTCGCTGGGCCAAGGTTGCCAGCTACAGCCCGCACTTTGGGGAGGAAGAGCCGTTGGTGGGCAGCGGTGGGTCCGGAACGATCTTTTTCGCCCAGTGCAACCTAGCCTGCGTGTTTTGCCAGAACCACGACATCAGCCACCACGGGGAGAACGCTCCGGAGGCGACTCCGGAACAGCTGGCCGCCGTCATGCTGGAATTGCAGGCTCAAGGCGTCCACAACATCAATTTCGTCACCCCATCCCACATCGTGCCCCAGATCCTCGAAGCCCTGGTCATTGCCGCGGACCAGGGGCTGCGTTTGCCCCTGGTCTACAATTCCAGCGGATACGACAGCCTGGAGACGTTGCGCCGACTTGACGGCGTGGTGGACATTTACATGCCCGACGCCAAATTCTTTGCCCCGGAAGCCGCCGCCCGGTACTGCCGGGCCGAGGACTACCCGGGACGGGCCCGGGAAGCCACCAAAGAAATGCACCGCCAAGTGGGCGACCTGGAGCTGGACGATCGGGGCGTCGCCGTCCGCGGCCTGCTTGTCCGGCATCTGATAATGCCGGAAGATCTGGCCGGAACCGCACAGTGGATGGAATTCCTGGCCCGGAAAATCTCCCAGAACACCTACGTGAACATCATGGACCAATACCGACCGTGCGGGAACGCGAACGCATTCCCGGAACTGAGCTGTCCGCTCACCGGCGAGGAGTTCGCCCAGGCTCTGAATGCCGCGGCCCAAGCCGGGATCACCCGTCTGGATCAGCGTCAAGCGAGCTTGGCCGAGCGTCTTTGGCGAGCCCTGGTGTAAACGCGCCCGCCGCGCCTACCTGTCCCAGCCTTGCGAGTTAGGTCGCTTGGCCCGAAACGGACGAACCGTGGCCGGTCGCTTGCGCATGGGGCGTTGGTCGTCGTCGGCTCGTCCGCCATCGGAGACTTCCTTGGCCTCGACCCGTTGCCCCCGGATCTGGTTTCCGTCCATCACCCGGACCACGTCCTTGGCGAATTCCGTGGGCACTTCCACGAAGCAGCGGTTGTCCTGCATCACGATCTTGCCGATCTGCCTGCCCGAGAGACCGGTTTCTCCGGCAATGGCCCCGACCACGTCCCGCACTTCCACCTGTTGATTGCGGCCGACATTGAGCATCAGCCGGGTCATGCCCTGTTGCGGTCCGCTCTCCCGAAAGCGAGGGCCACTAGGGCGATCCCGGTCCCGATCCCGGTCTCCGGGCCGACCGCGGGACTGCTCGTTGAACAGCAGCGCGTCATTCTGCTCTTCCCTGGGCGGGCCCATGAGCATCTTCAGCATGGCCGCGGCCATATCCAGGGAAGAGACCTGTTCGTTCTCCAAAAAGTGCTCCACCACTCGAACCTGATTTTCCAGACCACCCTGAACCATACTCTCCCGGATCCCGCTGAGGAACTTTTCTGTTTTGGCCTGCTCCACGTCGCCCACGCTGGGCACGCTGCGCTGGACCATCTTGGCCTTGGTGAACCGCTGGATGTCCCGCAGCTTGTAGAATTCCCGGCCCGAGGCAAAGGTGAAGGCCCGTCCGGTTCGCCCGGCCCGGCCCGTGCGTCCGATACGGTGCACATAGTACTCCACGTCGCTGGGAATATCGAAATTGAAGACCGCCTCCACATCATCCACGTCGATGCCCCGGGCGGCCACGTCCGTGGCCACCAGAATCTCCACATTGCCGGAGCGAAACTTGCCCATCACCCGGTCGCGCTGGACTTGGTTCATGTCCCCGTGCAGCCCCTCGGACATGTACCCTCGGGCCTGGAGGTGCTCCACGATCTGGTCCACGCTCCGCTTGGTGTTGGAAAAAACGATGCTCAGCTTGGGGTTGAACACGTCGATGATCCGGCACATGGCCTCCAGCCGCGAGCCACGGGGCACCTCGTAGAAAAACTGCTCGACGTTCGGCACGGTGAGCACCTTCTGGGACACCTTGGCCAGCAGCCGGTCCGTCTGGTACGTGTCCGCCAGGCGCAGAATCTCAGGAGGCATGGTCGCGGAGAAGAGCACGGTCTGTCGATTGGTGGGCGCGGCCTGGAGAATCTTCTCGATGTCCTCGCGAAACCCCATGTCCAGCATCTCGTCCGCCTCGTCCAGGACCGCGACCCGAATCTTGTCCAGCTTGATGGTCCCGCGATCCATGTGGTCCATGACCCGGCCCGGGGTTCCGATGATCACCTGCGCCCCCTGGCGCAGCACTCGGATCTGCCGGTCGATGGGTTGCCCGCCGTAAACCGGAAGCACGGTGATTCCCTTGCGGAATTTGGCCAGAGTATTCAGCTCCTCGGCCACCTGGATGGCCAATTCTCGGGTCGGACAGAGCACGATGGCCTGGATGTCCCGGCTTGCGGGGTCGACCTTTTCCAGGACCGGAATGCCGAAGGCCACGGTTTTCCCCGTTCCGGTCTGGGCCTGGCCGATGACGTCCCGGCCCTGCATCAGCATGGGAATGGCCAGGGACTGGATGGGCGACGGCTCCTCAAAACCCATTTCCTGAATGGCCTTCAGTGTTTCCTCGGATAGATTCAGTTCTTCAAAGCGTTCAATTGTCATGGTCAGGATTCCTTTTGGGTTCTTGGCTTGGGAGCCGTGGTCGCTATGACTTGAGATGTTACAAAAAAAAATGGTCACGGGATCATTGATCCGTTTTGATGCCGTCCGGGCTTTCCAAATCCTCGTAGGCCTCGGGGACGAATCGAGGGGTGCACACGACCAGAAAAAGCAGGTCTGAAATCCCGGGATTGCTGATGCGTTGAGAAACGTCTGGGGGAATCAGGACCACGTCTCCAGGCGTCACGGTTCCGGCAGGCCGCCCATCGATTTCCACCAGGCCCTGGCCTTCGAGAATGATGTACCGCTCCATGATGCCGCGCAGACGGTGCAAGCGGGTCGTGACGCCGGGCAGGACGCGGGCCCTGGCCACGGACACGTCTGCGTCCTGTACGGAGTTCCACCATTCGCTGATGAAACAGCGCTCCTCGAAAAAGTATTCGTCCATCATGGAGCCTCGGTGCGTCAAGGGCGTTCTCGTCGTCATTCTTCCTCCGTCATCCTCTTCAACAAACCACGGGTAACGGTGTTTCCAGGACAATGGCCCGTTGCGAAACCTCCGCCCGCCAAGCCAACGCCTCCACGCCCTGGGCCAACACCCGGCGCAAGGTCCGACCATAAACCGGATCAATGGCGTCCGCCGGGGACAGCTTTCGCGCGTCCCCGCGCTGAACGCAGAAAAAAATCACGGCCCGGTGTCCCTTGGCGACCAGTTCGGCCAGAGCTTCCAGATGCCGGGACGCCCTGACGCTCACGGCGTCCGGAAAGATCGCGGCCTTCTGTTCGTCCACCGCGGTGACGTTCTTGACCTCCACGTAGCAAGAGCGACCCTCGGCGTTTTCCAGAAGCATGTCGATCCGTCCGTGTTCCACCACGACCTCCCGGCGCACGGGGCGATATCCGGCCAGTTCAGGCGCCTTTGCCGCGGCCAGGGCCTCCCAGACCAAGCCGTTGCTCCGTCCGGTATGGATGCCCACCAGCATGCCGGACTCGGACTCGGTCAGCTCCCAGGTCCAGGGATACTTGCGCTTGGGATTCTCCGCCCGGCTCAACCAGACCCGGCTGCCCGGACTCGAACACCCGAGCATGGACCCGGTGTTCGGGGTGTGCGCCGTGACCACGTCGCCGCTCTCCAGGCGGACATCCGCCAGGAAGCGCTTATAGCGCCGGATCAGAACACCAGTGATCAAAGGCTCGGGGAGCAACATTTCGATAATCTCGGCACTTCGCGTTCCGTAGAGGCAGGTCCGTGACCTGCCCCTACTCGACGAACCGCAACCTCAGACGAAACCGTTCCTGTTCGCCGGAGAGCAGTCGCAGAGGACGACAGAAATAAAACGCCGAGCCCTGAGGGGTGCGCTCGAAGCCGCTTTCGGACTTGGTCACGGCCCACAGCGGAACATGGCGCAACGTGGCCTCCGGGCTGACCTCCACCAGAAACCGGCCCTGGGAATAGGGACAGGCAAAGGTCACGTCCGCGAGAGCAGCGAAACTCCAGGACTGTTCGAGGTCTTTCTCTTCTTCCTCGCCGCCATTGCCATGAGATCGTCCGGTACACCGCGAAGTCAGGCCCAAGGCCAGCTCGGTGACCCAGATCGCGTTTCGGACATCCCCCCCGCATGCCGTGATCCGGTAATCCACCTCCACCCGATCCGTGAACAACCGAAAGGACTTCTCCACATCCAGCCATCGCGAAGTTTTTCCCAAAGGCTTCTCGGAAGGCACCCCAAAAAACTTCTCGGAAGACTTTTCAGTAAAAGCCATCCGGCCCGCAAACGCCGCCTCCATCCCCTCCTTCAGTTCCCGAACCTCCCAGGTCATGGCCGTTTGCCAGGAGCTGGCTAAGGGCTGGAAGCGTCCGTGGGTCAGATCATCAAGACTGGTCTCGTCCGGCAGGAGATAATCCGCGAAGGGCATATGGTCGAACCGGTCATAGTCCAGGAATCGTTCCAGCCCCGGCTCCTTGGCCCGCACTTCCGCGGAGTGGATATGGAAGAACTCCTTCCATTGCGGATGGTCCGGCGTGATCACCTCGCCTTTTTCCGCGGCTTCCCGCAGGGCCTGATGATACGGTTCGGGATGGCGGGCAAAGGCCGTGGCCAGATTCAGGCGCTTGGGCAGGTAGTCCAGTTCCTTGGCCGCGGCCCCGTTGGCCGGGCTCAGAAAGAGCTGCCAGGGACCGAACCGCGCATGCAGTTCCTCACGTCCGTCCACGTCCACGTCCCGAACGGACCAGTGGGGAGATGGCCACAGGCCGGACTCTTCCTGGGCCGCCAGGAGATTGGCGGCATTGGTTTGACGCAGATGGGTCAGGTAGACCCCGCCGAAGACCCCGTGCCAGTAGGCGCAGTTGCACTGGCTGGCCCAAACCCGCTTGCGACCCGACTCCACGGCTGCGTCCCCGCCCCGTTCCACGGCTAGCCCGTCCAGGGCCCGGGAAAGATCCTGCCCTCGCTTCTGCAGCCAGTTCACTTCTGGATATTTGACCAGAAAGTTGCGCCAGAACCCGCCGGACAGAAACCGGGAAATATCCTGGGTCTCGCAGGCCCGGCGATAGGTCCCCAGGGTCGCGGCCTCCTGGGTGGGCATGGCCCAGTCCATCATTTCCAGATAAGAGGCCGTGGGCAGGTAGACCCGGCCCTGGTCCGCGTGACGCTCCATGTACTCGGTCGGAGTGACCGTCTTGATCCAGTCCCGCCGCTCCAGCAACCCGTCGAAAAAGCGGCGCATGTAGCCCTGTTCCCAGCAATGCTCGTGGGTTCTGGGCCACAGTCCGAATCGCTCGGCGTCGTCCCCCAGACAGGCCAGCGGGGCTATGCCGACGTCCCGGCCCAAGGCGGCCAAATCGCCCAGCATGGCCCAGACCGCGTCCAGAGGCTGCCAGGGAATCAATCGGCGCAGCGGCTTGAGGTTGACCAACAGGCGCAAGGGATGGCCGCAGTCCTCGGTCAGCCAGGTTCCGAGCAGGCATCGCACTCCGGCCCGATGCAGATGGTTGTCGTCCACCAGACTGTAGCGGAGGCCCAAGGGCGCCAGCCAGGACGGCAGGTGCGGCTCCCAGACCCGTTCGGTCAGCCAAAGCCCGGTGGGCGTGACGGACCAGAAGTCTTCCATGGCCCGGATGTGCATCCGCACCTGCCCCTGGGCGTCCTCGGGCCGAAGCATGGGCAGCACGGGCTCGTAATACCCGCCGGCCAGAATCTCCACCTGCCCGCGGCGTACCAGTCGGCCCACCTGTTCATGCACCGCGGGCCGATGCTCCAGCAGCCAGTCCAACAAACAACCGGAAAAGTGCAGCCCGACCCGGATATCCGGATAGTCCCACAGGTGCTCCAACAGCGGCTTGTAGGCCAAATCGTAGGCATTGGCGAAAACATGGTCGAAATTGCCCACGGGCTGATGAAAATGCAGCACCAGGGAGAAATAAACCGGACTCCGCGACATGTATGTTCCTCTCGAAATACTTAAAAAAATGCGGTAACTACTCAGCACAGAGTAATTCTGTTGCCGGGGTCGGTATCGGGATCGGGATCGGGATCGAAAACGCTGGGATGCGTTCTAAATCTTCCTGTTTCGATTCCGACTCCGATAGCGAAGCGCCGACCCCGATACCGATTGCCGGAGCAAGAGCGGACAAAAAATGTACTGAGTAGTTACAAAATGCGTAGCTATGCAACCTGAATCTGAATCCTGAACCCACCCCTCAAAACGGGAGATCCGAAGCCGGAGTTTCGCGCTCCTGAAACGTGGTTTTGTAGGTCAATCCGGCCAGCGGCAGGCGATTGGCCGGAACTTGACGTAGGCGCAGGCCGAGGCCGAGGACGCGGCGAAGTTGAGCGCGCAGGGTCTCCAGGGTCGCCCCGGGCAGTGGGCCGTCCTCGGGATGGCCCAGGACCAGTTCCACCTGGTCACCCAGCCCGTGCACCGTCTGAATCACCAGCCGAAAATCCGGGGACTGGGGGGCGACTTCCCGGATCACCTGCTCCACCACCCCGGGATGGACCCGGATGCCGCGAACCGAAACAGCGTCGTCGCTGCGCCGGAAAACCGGGGACAGCCGGGCCGAGGTTCTGCCGCAGGGACAGGCCGCCAAATGCAGCCTACTGATGTCCCCGGTCCGGAAACGGATCAGCGGATAGCCCTGGGTGGTCAGGCTGGTCACCACCACCTCGCCTTCCTCGCCGGGGGCGCGTGGCCGGCCGGTTTCCGGGTCCACGATCTCCACGTAAAAATGGTCCTCGGCCAGATGCATGCCGCTTTGCTGGACGCATTCCGCGGCCAGGGCTGGCTCGACCATTTCCGCCACGCCGTAGACCGAATACGCCCGTAGCCCCAGGCCGCGCTCCAGCAGCCCGCGCACCTGGGGTTGCAGCGCCTCCGGCCCGAACAGGCCCACCCGCAGATGCAGCCCGGAGCCGCTTTCCCCTTGGCCTGAGCCTTCAGCCGATGTCCGGCTTTCCACATCTTGAAGCGTCTTGATCAGGCTCAGGGCAAAGGCCGGGGTGCCGGCCAGCACGGTGGAGCGGAAGTCCCGCATCATCTTGATTTGCAAGGCCCCGGACACCGTGGCCGCCGGGGTAAGCACCGCACCCAGGGATTCCGCGCCCTGATTGAAGGTGAAGGCTCCGGGAAACTGGCTGTAGTGAAAGGCCACCTGGATGATGTCCGTGCGCCCCGCTCCGGCCGCGGTCATGGCCCGGCACATCAGCTCGGTCCACATCCGCAGGTCCTGCCGCGTATAGCCCACCACGATGGGTTCGACGCTGGAAGCGGCCAGCCGCAACTGGACCACGTTGCGCAGCGGCACGGCGAACAGGCCGTAGGGATAGGCCCGGATCAGGTCGTCCCGGGTCGTGAACGGAAGCCCGGCCAGGTCGCTCACGTCCCGGACATCCTCGGGCAGCAGCCCGATCTCCCGAAATTTTTTGGCGTAAAAATCCACGTTGCGGACAACCAGATTGAGGGTCATCTGCAAGCGTTCCAACTGGATCTGCCCCAGGCTCTCCCGATCCATGCATTCCGCTTGCGGATTCCAGATGGCGTGCTCCATGATCAGCGCTCCCATTTTGCCTTGTAGTCCCGGCCCAGGTACGCCCGGCGAAAATCATCGTTGCCCTGCAGTTCCTCGGACGTGCCGCTGAGCAGCATCCTTCCGGCCTGCAGGACGTAGGCCCGGTCGCTGATGCGCATGGCCGCCAGGGCGTTCTGCTCCACCAGCAGGATGGTCAGGCCTTCAGTCCGCAGATCCCGCAAGGTCCGGAAAATCTCCTTGATCACCAGGGGCGCCAGCCCCAGGGACGGTTCGTCCAAAATCAGCAGCCGGGGCTTGGCCATCAGGGCCCGGGCAATGGCCAGCATTTGCTGCTCGCCGCCGCTCAAGGTGCCGGCCTTCTGTTCCAGACGCTGCCCCAGAACCGGAAACAGTTCCAGCAATCTGGAACGATTAGCCCGAATCTCCGCCTGGGCCGCCCGGCGCAGGGCGAAGGCTCCCAGATCCAGATTCTCCCGCACGGTCATGGACGGAAACAGCTCCCGGGCTTCCGGAACCTGGACCAGTCCAGCGGCCACGATCCGGTGGGGCGGCAGGGTCGACAGATCAACGTCCTCGAACCGCAGTTCGCCGGAAAAGGGCCGGATCAACCCGCTGACCACCTGCAACAGGGTGCTTTTCCCCGCCCCGTTGGCCCCCACCAGGCAAACCGTCTCGCCCTGGGCCACGTGCAGACTGACCCCGTGCAGCACGGCGATCCCGGCATATCCGGCGCTCACATTGCGAATACGCAGCATGTTCCCCTACTCCCCTCTACTCCCCAAGGTAGGCCGCGATCACGTCCGGATCAGCCTGAATCTCTCGCGGCGGCCCCTGGGCCAGCAACCGGCCATGATGCAGCACCAGGACATGATCCGTATGGGTCATAACCATATCCATGTCGTGCTCCACCATGACCATACTCAGCCCCCGGCCGCGCAGATCGTGCAGCAGCTCGGCCATGGCTTCCCGTTCGGCCATGGTCAGTCCGCCCATGGGCTCGTCCAGAAGCAGCAATCGAGGCTCGCCCACCACGGCCCTGGCCAGCTCCAGAAGCTTGCGCTGCCACAAGGACAGCTCGCTCACCGGCCGGTCCCAAACGTCGGCCAAATCGTAGCGTTCCAGCACGGCCAAGCCCGTCTCCCGCAAGGCCCGCTCCTCCCGCCGACTGCCAGGGCTGCCCAGTAAATGGCCAAACAATCCAACCTGACCGCGACAATGCAGCCCCAGGAGTAGGTTGTCCAGAACGTGCATCTCCAGCACGAGTTGCACGGCTTGAAACGTCCGGGCCAACCCCAGCGCGGCCCGTTGATGCACGCCCAACCCGTCCAAAGGCCGCCCGCCCAGAACCACCTCCCCGCGCTGAGCCGCGTACAGCCCGCAGATCACGTTCAAAAGCGACGTCTTCCCAGCCCCATTAGGCCCGATCAACGCCGTCCACAACCCCGAGGACACGCCCACGGTAATGTTCGAAAGCGCCTGTAAGCCGCCGAAACGCAGGGAGATGTCGCGCAGGGAGAGGAGAAAGGATTCGTTGGCGCTCATGGAACTCTATCTTGATATAGTAGTGCTGAGATATAGATCAAGACGTATTCCCTGTGGACACCGTATCATTTTCTTCACCATCACGCATTTCACGCATCCATCCATCTGTAGAGCCTGACATTCCGAACTTCTTGCCATACCCAAGAAATTCTACTGGATCTTCATATATATTGGATTGTTTTGGATAGACAGAAAAAAAATGATTTTCAATGGCCTTCAAAATTTCAGCATCATAGTAAATCATGCCGCATTTCAAACATATCTCAGCAGGGGTATTCGAGAAAAACTTACATCTCCACTTATGGGAATACAAATAGTCAACATAATCTTTTTTGACTACCAGGCAACGAAAAAAATGCTTTTTATTTCTTTTCATTCTTTGCATCTCTAATTATAAAATATGATATGCGGATAAATTATTTTGGAAAAATTCTTACAACTACTTCACATATAGTGAAAGTATTTTTTTATACAAAGAGACATAATTTTTTGCCATTCGTGAACTTGTAAAATTTTTAAGAACATGCGATCGGCAATCACTAGGCACAATTCTATCTATATTATAAATATGTTCAATGGATTCTAAAATTCTATCGGCTAGAAACCCAGTCTTCCCATGCACGATAACTTCAGGCAGCGCTCCATTCTGTGTGCCAAGGACAGGTGTTCCACTGATCATAGCTTCGATGCTAACAAGGCCAAAAGGTTCTGGCCAAAGTGTAGGGAAAAGCAAAGCTTTTGCATCTGCTAGCAATTCAGCCTTTTCCTTACCTCCAACAGGACCAATGTATTGAATTTTTGTAGTCAAACGTGAGCGAAGCTCTTTTTTGTAGAAATCCGGATCAAGAAAATCGCCAGCAATTACAAGCTCAATTCCCGTCTTATTTACAATATCCAGGGCAGGATAAAGTCCTTTTACGTTCCAATCAACTTTACCCAAGAAAAGAAAATAATTCTGCTTCTTATCACGAAAAATGTACTCACCCGGTTCGAGGCCGTTATAAACAAAAGGATTATTCGGCAAACCGCAGACATTGCGGTGCGAATCACTGACAAAACTTGTCAGTTGATCGAATTCATCAGGAGAAGCATAAACCTCTCTTCCAGTATAATGAAACGGATAGCCGTGTACTGTTTTTAACGTCGGCCAAGGAATGGTTTTTCCGAAAGCAAAGTGGATATGGACAATATCAGTATCTTTCGGAATCAATGACAATATTTCTGGTGGATTGGAATTGATATTTCCAGAAGGAAGATCATATTCCAGGAGAGAATACACATGCTGATGAGATGAGCCTTTTGGAGCGACAAGAGTAACACGATTGCCTGCCTTGCTGAGGGCGGTCGCCAACCAAGAAATGACTCTTTCAGTTCCTCCATAAAACTTACGGGGAATTGTTCCAGGCGAAACAATACAAATATTCATAATTATCTCCGAGTCCTCCGGGTGCCATGAACTACTTTCCCCATTGCTGCGCTCACCGCCGGCAAGAGTCCCTTGGGGCAAAACATCAGGACAAGCATCAGGATCAGGCCGTGGAGCAGGATCATCAGGTCGGGCCAGGCGTGGAGCCATTCCGGGAGCAGGAGCAGGAAGGCCGCGCCGAAGATGCCGCCCCAAAGGTTGCCCAGGCCGCCCAGGGCGGTCATGGTCACCAGTTGGAGAGAGACGAACATGTCGAAGCTGTGCGGACTGATGAACTGGAAATAGTGGGCGTACAGGGCTCCTGCAAGGGCGGTGAGCAGGGCCGCGGCCACGAACAGGCCGACCTTGTAGCGGGTCACCGGCACGCCCAGCGAAGCCGGCAGCAGATCGCCCTGGTGTAGGCTGCGCAAGGCCCGGCCCGGGCGGGTGCGCAGAAAGTTGGCGCACAGCCAGAGCACCAGGAGCAGCACGGCCCAGACCAGATAGAAGAAATTGCGGTCGTCGCTGAGGTTCAATCCGGCCAGTTCCATGCCGGGAATGCCGAACAGCCCGGAAGTGCCTCCGGTCACGGCTTCCCACTGGATGCAAACGATCGTAAAAATGATGTTGAAGCCCAGGGTGGCCATGACCAGATAATGGCCTTCCAGTTTGAGCGTGGGCACGGCCAAAACCAGGGCCACGAGGCAGGCGACGGCCACGGCGACGAGCATGGCCGCTCCCACCGGGAGCCCGAAATGGACGCTGAGAACGCCCGAACCGTACGCCCCCAGACCGAAGAAAGCGGCCTGGCCCAGGGAAACCTGCCCGGCCATGCCGATGAGCAGGTTCAGGCCGGTCACGGCCAGGGCGAAAATCCCGATCAGGCTGCCCAAAGAGAGCAAATAGGTGTCCGTGACCACCCAGGGCGTAACCAGCACGGCCACCGCCAGGGCCGCATACGGCGTCCAGGACGCCAACCGCGCCCTGCCTCCCTCTCGACGCCCCCTCTCGTTCCTGTTCATCCGCAATGTCCTGGTTTCGCTTCGCTCATCCTTCCCCCTCACACCCGTCTCGTCGCGGCCTGGCCGAACAATCCCGCTGGTCGAACCCACAGGACGCAAAGGAGGATCAGAAACGCCAAGGCGTCCTTGTAGGCCGAGGAAATGAATCCGGCCGCCAGGGATTCCAGGACGCCCAGCAGCAGCCCGCCGGCCACCGCGCCCCAGACATGGCCGTATCCGCCGAGAATGGCCGCGGCAAAGCCCTTCAGCCCGAGCATCACCCCGGCGCTGTAGTGCATGCCCGTGATCGGCGCGATGAGCATCCCGGCCGTGGCCCCCAAACCCGCGCTCAGGGCGAAGGAAACCATTACCATCCGGGCCACGGGGATGCCCACCAGGACCGCGCCGTGACGATTGTCGGAAACGGCCCGGATGGCCTGTCCCACGGAGGTACGCTGAAAAAAGAGATGCAGCAGGGCCACGCAGGTCATGGTCACGGCCAATATCCAGAGGGCCTGACGAGAGATCACCGCACCGGCCAGTAAGAGCGGGGCCTCGGTGGAAAACGCGGGCAAGGCCCGGGCGGTCTTGCCCCAAATCAACGAAGCCGCCCCGCGTGCGGCAATGGAAAAACCCACGGTGACCAGCACCAGGATCAGGATGTGCCGGGATCTGGCCAAGCCCAACGGAACCCGCTCCAGAAAGACGCCCAGCAGCATGGCCGCCGCGATGCTCGTCACAAAAGCCGCCGGCATGGCCAAGCCCATGTCCTGGGTCAGCCCGATCATCAGCATGCCCCCAAGCATCACGAACTCACCCTGAGCGAAATTCACCAAACCCGTGGCGTTGTAGATGATGCAGAACCCCACGGCCACCAGGGCGTAAATGCTGCCGGAGGTCAGGCCGGACAGCAGGAATTGCGGAAGTTGGTCAAGGAGCATAGCAAGGAAAGAGGCGAAAAGAACGGATTAGAGTGCGGATCGTTGCAGCGCCCAGGGCAGCAGATCCTCGCCCCGTTCCAGCATCAACCCGGATGACGCGGCCCGGGCTTCGCTGAAACTCGGGACGCCCGAGGCCTTGGCGTCCGCGTGCCAGAACAGGAAGGGCACGGGATCGGAAACATGGGTCCGCTTGATCAGCGGCGTGAAGTGGTCGCAGGCCACCAGGATCGCGGCGTCCAGACCTCGCAGCCCGTCCCGGATCGGCCCGACCACCTGCGCGTCGAAGTCCGCGATGGCCCGGACCTTGTTGTCCAGGCCGCCCTGGTGTCCGCACTCGTCCGGAGCCTCCACATGCAGGAAGACGAAGTCGCCCTGCTTTAAAAAATCCAGGGCCGCGGCCACCTTCCCGGCGTAGTTCGTGTCCAGGTACCCGGTGGCGCCGGGTACGTCCAGAACCGCCATACCCATGGCCCGGCCCAGGCCCTTGACCAGATCCACGGCGGAAATCACCGCTCCGGTCAGTCCGAATCGGTCCTGAAAGTCCGGCAGATGCAGCGGGCGTCCCTGGCCCCACAGCCAAACGGCATTGGCCTGGGAGGAGTTGCGTTCGGCATTGCCCAGGAGAACCGCGGCCTCGCGCACCACGCGCCAGAGTTCCGGGCAGTGCTGGTACGCGGCCAGATCCGGCCCCAGGGTCTGGTCCAGGATGTCGTGGGGCGGACGGATGGCCAACGCGGCTTCCGCGGCCCTGACCCGACCCGGTTGCACCACCAGATGACGGTACTGGACGCCTGGATGAAAAACCGCGTCCGTCCCGCCCAGCTCGCGTTGCAGCATTTCCACCAGGGCCGTGGCCGTGGGCGTGTCGATGTGCCCGGCGGAGTAGTCTTGCATGACGCCGTCCGGCTCCAGGGAGCTGACCCGGACCAGATTGCAGCGCCAGACCAGATCCTCCGCCTCCAGCACCAAGCCTTGAGCCGCGGCCTCGATGGGTCCTCTCCCGGTATGGTGCATGGCCGGATCGCAGCCCAACAGGGCCATGTTCGCGATGTCCGATCCCGGCGGCATGCCTTCAGGAATGGTCCGGCACAGGCCGACCATGCCTTCCCGGGCCAGGGCGTCCATGTGCGGGGTGTCCGCGGCCTCCATGGGCGTCTTGCCGCCCAATTCGTCCACGGGCCAGTCACCCATGCCGTCGGCGATCAAAAAAACGGTTTTTCTCGCGTTCATGCCTTCTTCTCTTTCCTTGTCGTTTCCAGCGCTCAACACCCCCGCACCCCCAGCTCAATCAACCGGGCCAGCAGGTGGTCGAAGTCCAGGCCATGCACCGCCGCGGCCTGGGGCAGTAGGCTGGTGGCGGTCATTCCCGGCAGGGTATTCACTTCAAGAAGATGGGCCTGCCCCTCGTGCAAAATGAAATCCGCCCGGCTGTACCCGCGCAGGCCGAGAGCCCGGTGCGCGTGCAGGGCCACGGCCTGGATGGCCCGGCTGACGTCTCCGGGCAAGGGAGCCGGGCAGATTTCCTCGGCCCGGCCGGGAACGTACTTGCTGTCGTAGTCGAAAAACGTCGCCCCCTCGCCGGGACGGATCAGGATCAGCGGCAAGGCCTCGTCCCCCAGGACCGAACAGGTGACCTCCACTCCGGGCTGGTATTGCTCCACCAGCACGTCGCGTCCCTCCCTCAAAATCTTTTCCACGGCAGGCGCCAGACCGCCGTGCTCGCGCACCACCTCGATTCCCAGGCTGGACCCGCCGAGATTGGGCTTGACCACGTAGGGCGGACCGAATGGACACGGCATATCGGCAAGCAGGCCGGAACCCGGGCGATCGCCATGGTTCGATCCAAAGCGCACGGGCACGAAAAACCACGGAGGAGTGGCCAGATTGTTCTGGACGAACAAAGCCTTGGAGGCTGCCTTGTCCAGGGCCAGGATCGAGCCGGCCGGCCCGCTGCCCTGGTAAGGCTTGCCCAGGCGGTCCAGCATGGCCTGCACCAGGCCGTCCTCTCCGGGGGCCCCGTGCAGATTCAAAAAAACGAAGTCGAAATCCTCCACCAGTTGTGGCAGCCTGGTCAGGCCGTCACGCGGATCAAAGAGCGTCACCGCATGGCCCTGGCGGCGCAACGAGGCCTCTATCCCCACAGCCCCGCTCAGGGAAACCTCGCGTTCGTCAGACCATCCGCCGGCAATCAAAAGAATACGCATCGAGTTCCACCTTCAATCCCTCGCCGAGCAGGCGCTCAATGGCCCGCCCCTGCTCCAGGGACTGTTGAATATGTTGCCGCGCCTTGGCGTTCACGCCGTAGCGCTCCTGAAGATCGGCGAACCGCTCGTCCAGGGTGACGATTTCCGTGTGCCGGACCCGCTTGTCGCTGTAGCAGACGATCAGGGAAACCGGATAGCGGTGCACATCCATGGCAAAGGGCCAGTCCACGTGATGCAGCACCGCCCTGGCCACCACCGGGTTTCCGGTCCGTTCCTGGACCCACGCGGCCCCGATCTGGCTGTGGCTGCCGCCGTGGCGGATGGTGTAGAGCTTCGCCACGTCATGGAGCATCGCCGCGGCCAGGACCTGATCGATATCCAACAACGTGATGAGTTTCTCCCTGACCATTTCGGCGATGCCCAGGGCGACCCGGGTCACCAGCAAACTGTGCGTCTGGATGTGCTCCGGCATCTCCCAAAGCGCCCACATTTCCCGGCACTGTTCAACAGAGGGCGTCCGGGCCCGCTCCGTCCATTCGGAGCCGTCCGGAAACGGAACAAGGGCACCCTCAGTTTTGTTGACGACGTCCAAGCTCATGGCGCTCCCTTACGGACCTCTACCGACCCGCTATTGGTTTGACAGGCCAAGTTATCGAGCTTATCAACAGCGCAATGAAAATGCAAAAGGAGACACCTCATGTGTTTAGCCGTACCCATGGAAGTAAAAAGCATCAATACTGAACTGAACGTCGCGGACGTGGAGATCTCCGGAGTGAAGCGCCAGGTGCGCCTGGACATCATCGACTACCCGGCTTCGGTCGGCGACTACGTGATCGTCCATGCCGGATTCGCCCTGCGCCGCCTGGACCGGGAAGACGCCCTGGAGACCCTGAAGCTGTTTCAGGAAGGGTTAAACCTTCAAGTCCATTGAGGGGGACGAGACAATGGCCTCGAATACAGCATCGGACATGCTGGCCAAGTTCAAGGACCCGGCCCTGTGCCGCAACCTGTTGGACAGGATTCGGGCCGAGCTGCCCGGCCCCCTGGCCTTCATGGAAGTCTGCGGCACGCATACCGTGGCCATCTTTCAAAGCGGCCTGCGCTCCCTGCTCCCGGATGAGATCCGCCACCTTTCCGGCCCCGGCTGTCCGGTCTGCGTGACCCATGAAGGCGAGGTGGCGGCCTTTCTCGAACTGGCCCGCAAGGACGGCGTAATCATCGCCACCTTCGGCGACCTGATGCGCGTGCCCGGCCCCAAGGGAACCAGCCTGAAGCAGGCCCAGGCCGAAGGCTGCCGGATCGAGATCGTCTATTCCGCCTTCGACGCCCTGGCCCTGGCCCGCAAGCACCCCGAGTCCCGGATCGTCTTTCTGGGAGTCGGCTTTGAAACCACCGCCCCCACGGTGGCCGCCACCATCAAGGTCGCCAAAGAGCAAGGCCTGGACAATTTCCTCGTCTTCGCCATGCACAAGCTCGTCCCCCCGGCCCTGGCCGCCCTGCTCCAGGATCCCGAGGTCAACCTGGACGCCCTGATCCTCCCCGGCCACGTCTCCACGATCATCGGCGTCGAGCCCTACCGTTTCCTGGCCGAACAGCACGGCGTTCCCTCGATAGTCACCGGCTTCGAGCCCCTGGACATCCTGCAAGCCCTGCTGCTGGTCATCGACCAACGCAAGACCGGCCGGCCCCAGGTGGTCAACCAATACTCCCGAGCCGTGGCCGACGACGGCAACCCCAAGGCCCGGGAAGTCATGTCCGAGGTCTTCACCGTATCCGACGCCCTCTGGCGCGGCCTGGGCCGCATCCCGGACAGCGGCCTGGCCCTGGCCGGTGAATACCAACGCTTCGACGCCCTCACGACCCTGGGCGTAGAGGTCCACGACCTCCCCCCCCTGCCCGGCTGCCGCTGCGGCGACGTGCTCAAAGGCAAAATGCAACCCAACCACTGCCCCCTCTTCAACAAATCCTGCACCCCCGCCACCCCCGTCGGCCCCTGTATGGTGTCCACGGAAGGAAGTTGTGCGGCGTATTATAAGTATGCGCTGTAATGACAAGGCTTAAAACCTGAAATTTACAATGAAAGTCAGGGATGTAATCAAGTTGATAGAAGGTGATGGCTGGTTTCTCGTTGCGACCAAAGGCAGCCATCGTCAGTTTAAACACCCGGTCAAACCTGGACGAGTGACAATTTCAGGAAAGCCGGGTGATGATGTGGCAGTTGGGACTCTTGGCAGTATCTACAAGCAATCGGGGGTAAAATGAAAAAATATTTGATAGTTGTTGAGGAAACGGAAACAGGTTTCTCAGCTTTCTCTCCGGACTTGGATGGTTGTATTGCAACAGGTAAAACGCGTGAAGATGTCGAGAACACTATGAAAGATGCAATACAATTCCACCTTGAAGGGTTAAAGGAAGACGGCTTTCTAGCCCCCCCTCCCCGCTCTTACCCTGCGTATTGTGAAGTACTCGCATAATGATGTTTTTTAAACGCTGAACTTTGCGGGCAGGCAGCCTTTGAATTGGAAGGGGGTACTCATACCTTTTCTGAAACGTGTGTGGGATGTCGTGGGGCTAAAAAGATCATACTGTTAGCTGGTTAAGAGGAGACATCGATGGACTTGGCAACAATTAAGTCGGCCTACGATGGTTTAAAAATCGCAAAAGACGTCTTTTCTTCTTACAACGAGTTAAAGAACGAAGCTGATGCACTCGGCAAAGTAAACGAAGCTGTAAAAAAAGTTGGTGAAGCTCAAGATGCTCTCTATGAATTAAGAGAACAGATGTTTAGACTTCAAGAAGAAAACAATAACTTAAAGCAAAAATTATCAGAAAATGCTAATTGGGAAGAAAAAATTAGTAATTATCAGTTAGTAGCAACAGTAGGTGGAGCTATTGTTTATCAGTCGAAAGAAGGTACTCACCATTTCATTTGTCCAAGCTGTGTAACTAGGAGACAGATACACCCACTACAAGACAGGCGGGTTGCGTCTGGTACGTATGACTGTACTGGATGTGGTGCCTCATTCCCTGTGAAGCCATCAGAATATCCAAAAGGCTCATTTAAGGTAACTCTTGCTTAAAAATTCTGCTAACAATGCGCTCGTGCGGGGACGCTACGCCGCGTTGCGGCTTGCGCTCCACAGCTTAGCCGTAATGTTACACGAAAGCGCTAAAGCCTACGGACCATGTCCTCTGTCAAAAAAAATTTCTGGCCGAATGAAAACAGGAGCTCTCTATCCCCACCGCATATCGAGCCTGCCTGTCTTATAACTGAGGCATCTTGCAGAAGCTCGCGGAAGCAACATAATTATCACTATCCATTTACTTTTCTCCAACAAGAGACATAACACATCATGGCTACCACCGCTGAAAGAGTCGTAACCGAAGCAATGACCCTCCCCCCGGCACAACGCGCCTTTGTGGCCGAGAAACTGATCGAGAGTCTTGATGTGCCCGACACTCCACCTTTGTCCGCCACATGGAAGGAAGAGGTTCGACGGCGTTGCGCCCATATGGATCGCGAAACACTAGACCTTCGCGATGCGGAAAAGGTCTTCGCCAAAGCTTACTCTTCGTTAACATGAAAAAAGTCAGGTTCTACCCCGATGCGGAAATCGAGATGACCGAAGCGGCTGCATATTACGAAACGCAGCAACCCGATCTCGGCAAGCGATTCCTGACGGCCGTTCAGGACGCAGTCAACCGTGTCGTTGTCAATCCTCGTCTTTACCCCGTCGTGGAGCTTGATGTCCGCCGATGTCTCACCAAGACATTTCCCTTTGGCGTCCTTTTCCGGGAACGTCCCGATGAAATCATCGTCGTAGCGGTCATGCACCTCCACCGAGATCCCGATTACTGGAAGCACAGAAATACTACACCACCTCATCCCATCAAATCATGACCACACCACGACTCCTCCTCGACACCGGCAGTGGCGGCAAGGCTTCGCATCGTTTGATCAAGGACGTGTTTTTGAAGCATTTCAGCAACGACGTCCTGGACCGCCTGGACGACGCGGCCTTGATTCAGGCCACGGGCCCTTTGGCCATGAGCACGGACAGCTTCACCGTCACCCCGCTGATCTTTCCCGGCGGGGACATCGGCTCACTGGCCGTGAACGGCACGGTCAACGACGTGGCCATGCTCGGGGCGCGACCGCTCTATTTGAGTTGCGCATTTATTCTGGAGGAAGGGTTGGAGCTGGACGTGCTGGAGCAGGTGGTCCGGTCCACGGCCGAGGCCGCGAACCGGGCCGGGGTGAAGATCGTTACCGGCGACACCAAGGTGGTGCCCAAGGGCGCGGTGGACAGGATGTTCATCAACACCACGGGAATCGGTGAAATATTGGTGCAGCCCTGCCCCCAGGGCCACCGGGCCGCGCCGGGCGACGCGATCCTGATCAGCGGCACCATGGGCGATCACGGCCTGACCATTCTGGCCACCCGGGAAGGATTGAGCTTCGAAGCCCCGATCCAGAGCGACTGCGCCGGGTTGAATCACCTCATCGCCAAGCTGCTGAGCGCCATCCCGGATATCCACGTCCTGCGCGACCCCACCCGGGGCGGCCTGGCCACCACGCTCAACGAAATCGCCGGGCAGTCCGGGGTGCAGTGCCTGATCCGCGAGGAGACCGTGCCCGTGAACCCCGTAGTGGCCGCGGGCTGCTCCTTCCTCGGCCTGGACCCGCTCTACCTGGCCAACGAGGGCAAACTAATCTGCATCCTTCCGGCCCAATACGCCGAACAGGCCCTGGAGATCATGCGCCAGGACGAGTTCGGCGCCAACGCCGCCCACATCGGCGACATCCAGCCCGACCACCCCGGCCGGGTGGTCCTGCAAACCCCGCTGGGAGGCCGACGTCTGCTGGACATGCTCGAAGGCGAGCAACTGCCGCGTATCTGTTAATTGCCTTCGGGTAATTGACTACGGGTAATTGCCTTCGGGTAATTGACTACGGGTGTCGCCGATCCACCACCCGCCCCGTACCGGTTTCCAGTTCGGCGATGGTTTGGCGTTCCACCAGCTTCACTTCGAAGACCAGCCCCAATTCCATGGCCAGCTGCTGCCGGGTCAGCTCAATGAAACGTTGCTGGGTCTTGATCTGATCCGGCTCGACCATGTCCGCCTCCACCAGGAGCATGACCTTGTCCAGTCCGCCATGGCGGTCCACCACGATCAGATGGTTCGGCTGGACATGGTGGGTTTCGGCCAGGATGGCCATGATCCGTTCCGGATAGACGTTGATCCCCTGGATGATCAGCATGTCGTCGCTGCGGCCTTGGATGCGCTCCATGCGCGTGAAGGTTCGCCCGCAGGAGCAGGGATCCGGGATCAGCCGGGTCAGGTCTCCGGTGCGGAAGCGGATCATGGGCAGGGCTTCCTTGGTCAAGGTGGTCAACACCAGCTCGCCCACCTGCCCCGCCGGGACCGGGTGGAGGGTTTGCGGGTCGATGATCTCGGCCAGGAAATGATCCTCCTGGATGTGCATACCCCGCCGCTCCAGACATTCTCCGGCCACGCCCGGCCCCATGACCTCGCTGACCCCGTAGTTGTCCGTGGCCGTGATGTTCAGCCGCTCCTGGATGGCTTGCCGCGTGGCCTCGGACCAGACCTCCCCGCTGAACAAGCCCCAACGCAGGGGCAGGGCGTTGCGGTTCACGCCCATCTCGTCCATCACATCGGCCAAAAACAGGGCGTAACTGGGGATGCAGGCCAGAGCCGTGGCCCGGTAGTCCAGGATGATCCCCACCTGCCTGCGGGCGTTGCCGCTGGAGACCGGAACCACGGTGGCCCCCAGGGTCTCCGCGCCGTAATGCATGCCAAAGGCCATGGTAGACAAGCCGTAGGTATGGGCCACATGGACCACGTCTTCCTTGTTCGCCCCGCCGGAGGCCAGGACCCGGGCCGTGAGCCGCGACCACTTCCGGATGTCGCTCAGGGTGTAACCGAAAACCGTGGTCCCTCCGGAAAAGCCGGAGGACGTCTGCAAGCGCACGACCTCGCGCAAGGGCACGGCGAAAAGGCCGTAAGGAGCGTTGTCCCGCAGGTCCTGGCGGGTGGTCAGCGGCAGCTGGCGGACATCGTCCAGGGAGGTAAAGTCGTAGGGGTCCAGCCCCAGTTCCTCGAACTTCTTACGGTAGAACGGCACGTTGCGCGAAACCCTGGTCAACGTGGACTGCAACCGTTCCAGCTGAAGCTGCTCCAGTTCCTCCCGCCCCATGCTCTCCAGTTCCGGCTCAAACATCATTGCACCTCCACATCCCGCCCCAGATAGGCGCGTTGCACGTCCCGATTCAGCAGCAATTCCTCGGACGGCCCCTGCAGGATGATCCGCCCGGTTTCCAACACATAGCCCCGATCCGCGATCTTCAAGGCGCTCTTGGCGTTCTGTTCCACCAACAGCACGGTCAGACCGAAGGCATCGCGCAACTCGGCCACATGGCGGAAAATCATCTGGGACAGAGCCGGGGCCAACCCCATGCCCGGCTCGTCCAGAAGCAGCATCCGAGGCTTGGCCATCAGGGCCCGGCCAATGGCCAGCATCTGCTGCTCCCCGCCGGAAAGGTTCCCGGCGGGCTGATCCTTGCGTTGCCCCAGGACCGGAAACATCTCGTAGATCCCCTGGATGTCCTTGCGGATCGCGGCCTTGTTCTTCAGGCTGTAACGGTGGTACGCGCCCAGGAGCAGGTTGTCCTCCACGCTCATGGGCTTGAACACCAGACGCCGCTCCGGCACCTGGGAAATTCCCGCGACCACGATCCGTTCCGGACGCTCCCGGGTAATCTCCCGGCCCTCGAAGGCCAGACTGCCCCCCTTGGCCCGGAGCAATCCGGAAATGGTGGTCAACAAGGTGGTCTTCCCGGCCCCGTTGCCACCGATCAAGGCCACGATCTCCCCCTGGTTCACATGCAGGGAAACCCGCCGGATGGCATGCACCCTGCCGTAAAAGACGTCGACGTTTTTCAGAACGAGCATGGATTACGTGGCCTTATTTCTTTGTTCTACCCGTCAGTGTTTGCACGATCCCGTGCGGACTCCGGCGCATCGGCAAAACGGCGACTACATAAACATTCGACTGTTCCATCGTATAATATATCGAATAGGGGAAGCGCTTGGCGGGCATGCGATAAAGGCCGTGCATGCGTTGATGAATGCCACCATACAGAAGAAGAGATTTCATATCAGCCATGATACTGTCCCAGAAATAATCTCCGACCCCCGGCTCAATGAAATCATAAAAATGTTTCCCATCAACAAGATCTCCACTGACTTCCCGTAACGCAATGACTTGCTGAATCTTTTTCATTTTTTGAGGCTTGCAAGCTCGTCAAGGGTAATAAACTCGGCGGTACCGTTTTCAATTTTCCGCACTCTTTCGTCGAGAATATCCCAATGCCATTGCGGTGATTCGATCTCGCTCTCCTGAGGTGACAAAGAATCCCAAAGTTGTTCCATGGCCTGGATTCTCTCCGGAACGGTCATTTTAGCGATATCCAAATTCATCATACCAGCGCTCCTTAGACAAAGAACAAACTGTTCGCGTTGGAAGAAAAAATCAGCATGGCTCCTGGCTTCCGGTTCCAATGGCTCTTTGAACTCACTCCGCCTCCTCGCCCAGATACGCCGCGACAACTTCCGGATTCTTCTGGATCTCCGCCGGGGTGCCGGAGGCGATGACCCGGCCGAAGTGGAGGACGGTGATGGCGTCGCTGACGCCCATGATCAGGTCCATGTCGTGCTCCACGATGGCCACGGTGATGCCCAGTTCGTCGCGGATACGGCGAATCAGCTCGGCCAGGGCGCGGGTTTCGGTGGTGTTCAGGCCGGCTGCGGGTTCGTCCAGGAGCAGGATGCGCGGCTGGGCGGCCAGGGCTCGGGCCAGTTCCAGGAGGCGCTGTCGACCATAGGGCAATTCCCCGGCGGGCAGAGTCCAGTCGTCCCCCAGGCCGACGAAGGCCAGTTTTTCCTCGGCCAATTCCCGGCACCGACGCTCACCCTGAAAAAAACCGGGGGTCTTGAACAGGGCGCTGAGCGCTCCGTAGCGGACCACCCGATGCGCTCCGGTCATCACGTTTTCCAGAACGTTCATGGTGGTGAAGACTTCCAGGTTCTGGAAGGTGCGCACCGCTCCGGCCTTGGCCCGTTCCCAGGCCGGGCTTCGGGTCATGTCCCGGCCCAGGAGTTTTACCGTGCCTTCCGAGCAAGGTACCATCCCGCTGACCACGTTCAGCAACGTCGTCTTGCCCGCGCCGTTGGGACCGATCAAGGCGGTGATCGTTCCTTCGCGGACCTGAAAATCCACGTCGGTCAAGGCCATCACCCCGCCGAAACGGACATGGACTTCCCGGCAGTTCAGAATCACGTCGCCCGCGGAGATCCGCTCAGCTCCATTGCTACCGGGCATGCCCGAACCTCCCGCGAATCAGGGCAATCAGCTTGGAGACGCCGCCGGCCATGCCCTGGGGCAGATACATCATGCACAGGATCAGGATCAGCCCGTAGATGATCACTTCCATGTTTTCGTAGGCCCGCAAAAACTCCGGCATGGCGGTCAGGAAGACCGTCCCGGCGATGCCGCCCCACAAGCTGGCCATGCCGCCCAGCACGACCATGGTGATCAGCTGCACGGAAAAATGGAACCCAAAGGAGGACGGGGCCACGAAGCTGAGGTAGTGCGCGTAGAGCACCCCGGCAATTCCGGCGAACACGGCGGAAAGCACGAAGATGAACAGCTTGTAGCGGGCCACGTTGATGCCCATGGACTGGGCCGCCTTGTCGCTGGCGTGCAGGGCCATCAGGGCCCGACCGACCCGGGAGTGGATCAGGTTCAGGGAGATCAGCAGCACCAGGGTGACCGTGGTCCAGACCAGAAAAAAGTAGGACAAATCCGAATCAAAGACGAACGAGCCGACCTGAAGCTGGGGAATGCCCACGAAACCCGAGGGCCCGCCGGTCAGGGCAATGGCTTCGTTGAAGAAGATGTAGACGATCAGCCCGAAGCCCAGGGTGGCCATGGCCAGATAGTAGCCCTTGAGCTTGAGCACGGGCATGCCCACCACCAGGGCCACCACGGCGGCCAGCCCCACCCCGGAGAGCATGCCCACGGCCAGGGGCAATCCGTAGGTGGCGGTCATCACCGCCGAGGTATAGGCGGAAATCCCGAACAAGGCCGCATGGCCCAGGGAAATCTGCCCGGCAAAGCCCAACAGCAGATTCAGCCCCATGACGATGATCGCGATGATCCCGGCCATGTTCAGGATGCTCAGATAGTAATAATCATGGGACAAAAGGGTCGGCGTGGCTAGAACCAGGACGTAGAACGCGGCCACCGGGGCCAGTTGGCGAAGGGTTGAAGACTTCATGGCCCTACACCCGCTCCGTGTCCGGGGCCCCGAACAACCCGGAAGGCCGCCAGAGCAGGATGGCCAGGATGACCACGAAGGCGATGGCGTCCTTGTAGGCCGAGGAGATCAGGCCCGCGCCGAAGGCTTCCAGCACGCCCAGGAGCAGTCCGCCCGCCGCGGCGCCGAAGGGGTTGCCCAGGCCGCCCAGGATGCAGGCGGCAAAGCCCTTCAGCCCCAGGAGCACGCCCACGTCGTAGGAGGTCATGGTCAGGGGGGTGAGGATGACCCCGCCCACCGCGCCCACGAAGGCCGAAAGCATGAACGAGGCCATGACCATCCGCTCCACGCTGATGCCCATCAGCCGGGCCGCCTTGGGCTCGAAGGAGCAGGCCAGCATGGCCCGGCCGAAAATGGTTTGACTGAAAAAGTAGCGCATTGCGGCCAGAACCAGCAGGGTGATGCCCAGGATCCACAGGCTCTGCGGCGCGATGGTCGCGCCCAGGAGTGGAATGGGCGTGGTGCCGGAAAAGGCCGGGAGCACGTAGGTGTCCTTGCCCCAGAGCAGCATCATCAGCCCGCGGATGGTGATGGACACGCCGATGGTCACGATGATCAGGTTGATCACCGAGGTGTGCTGGACCGGCCGGATGGTCAGGCGCTCCATGACCAGCCCGACCAGGGTAGTGGCCAGCACGGCCAAAACCACCGCCGCGGGTAGGCCGGGGTCCAGCCAGTGCATGAAGACCACGGCCAACAGACCGCCCAGCATCACGAACTCGCCCTGGGCGAAATTGATGATGCCCGTGGTGTTGAAGATAATCGTGAATCCCAGGGCGGCCAGACCGTAGGTGCTGCCCACGGTCAGGCCCGCCGCCAAGAATTGAAGAAACGTTCCCAGATCCATTATTCGACCAGCAGCTCCCAGTCTCCGTTCGTGATCCGGACCATCACGAAGGCCCGTTCGTCCAGACCGTTATGATCTTCGGGGGACATTTCAAAAATGCCGCCGGTGCCGACGAACCCGCTGACCTGTTCCAGATTGTCCCGAATGGCCTGCGGTGTGGCCTCCCCGGCTCGGTTGACGGCCTCGACGATGAGCATCAACGCGTCGTAGGCGTAGCCGCCGAAGGTGGAAACCTCGGCGTTGAACCGGGCCTCATAGGCCTGGATGTACTCCAGGAGCAAGGCCTTCTGGGGATGGTCCTCGGGCAGTTGATCCGCCACGGCCAGCCGTCCCGCGGGCAGGATCAACCCTTCCGCCGCCTCTCCGGCCAGCTCGATGAACCGCTTGGAAGCCACGCCGTGGCTCATGTACATGGGCGTCTGCATGCCCAGTTGGACGCGATTGCGGGCGATGACCGCCGGACCGGGATTCGTGCCCCAGACAATGATCGCGTCCGGATTCAGGCCGCGAACCTTGGTCAGCTGCGGGGTCATGTCCGTATCCCGAGGGCCGTAAATCTCATCGGCCACCAGATTCATTCCGTACGCGGGCAGCAGTTCCTGCAAGACCTCCCGCCCGGCCTGACCAAAGCCGTCCGAGACCGTGAGGATGGCGATATTGCCGAACTCTTCGAGCTTGGCGTGCTCAAGAATCTTGATCACGGCATGGCGGTCGGACTGGGGTGTTTTGAAGACCCAGGGGTTGATGGGTTTGACGATCCGCTCCGCCGCGGCCATGGAGACCAGCGGAATCCGGGCCGAGGAGAATCGGGGCATGACGGCCAGGGTGTTGCCGGAGGTGGTCGCGCCGATGGCCGCCACGACCCGGTCCCGGCTGAGCAGTCTGTTGGCCGCGGACACGGCCTTGTTCACCTCGGTTTCATCGTCATAGATGATCACTTCCAGGGGCCGACCCAGCAGCCCTCCCTGCTCGTTGATTTGATCCTGAAGCATGTGCAGGGTGTTGCGCTCCGGTTCGCCGAGAAAGGAAGCGGGGCCGGTGGCGGAAAGGATCGCGCCGATCTTGATGGGATCGGCGGCCCAGGCGGGAGAGGCCGCGCCGAGAACGACAGCCGTTGCCAACGTAAGCAGGTAGCGAGTCATAATGCGTACTCCTTGGGTTGATATGGCGAGCGGAAGAAAGACGTGCCTGTGGGCCGTACACGCGCAGCTTCCGCCTTGAAACAAAAAATGTCTTCAAAAAGCCGGACGACTGTTCCAATTGATGCGGTCAATGGACGGCCCCGGAGCGTCGCCACAGGAACTTCTCCCCCTCGACCAGCAAAAAAAGAATGCTGCCGAATACGAAAATTCGCAGCCATGTCCCGAAACCCAGTCCCTCGGTACGGAAGAGAAACTGCATCGGAGGGGCGTAGGTAAAGGCAAGTTGCAACATCACCAGCACCAGGATGGACCACAACACCGCGGAACTGCCCAAAAACGCAGTCCAGTTCAGGGAACTTTCATGGATGAACCGACTGTTGAAGAGGTAGCAGATCTGCCCGAAAACCAGGGTGTTGATGGCCGCGGTGGCGGCGAGTGCCTGGGAGGAGCCGCTGTCCAGCATGTACAGATAGTGGCCCAGGGCGCCGATGGTCAACAGTACGGACACGAAGGAGATCCGCCACAGCAAGAACCTGGAGACCAGGGGTTCATCCGGCTGGCGCGGCGGTCGGCGCATCACGTTGCGTTCCGCCGGTTCGAAGGCCAGGGCCAGGGCCAGGGAAACGGCGGTGACCATGTTGATCCAGAGGATCTGGGGCGGCGAAATGGGCAGACTGAACCCGTTCACCGTGTCGGCCATGCCCAGGCCCAGAAAAATCGCGGCAATGACCACCAGGGCTTGGCCGCCGTTGGTGGGCAGGATGAACAGAATCGCCTTCTTGATATTGTCGTAGACCGTACGGCCCTCTTCCACGGCATTGGCGATGGAGGCGAAATTGTCGTCCGCCAGGACCATGTCCGAAGCTTCTTTGGCCGCCTCCGTGCCGCTCCGGCCCATGGCCACGCCCACGTCCGCCCGTTTCAGGGCCGGAGCGTCGTTGACCCCGTCGCCGGTCATGGACACGATCTTGTTTCTGGCCTGCAGCGCCGTAACGATGCGCAGCTTGTGCTCCGGAGTGACCCGGGCGAACACGTCCACGTCCGTAACCCTTTGACGCAGCTCGTCGCCGCTCATGGCGTCGAGGTCCTTGCCGGTCAGGGCCGTCTCGCCGTCCCCGATGCCCAGCTTGAGACCGATGGCCTTGGCAGTGACCACGTGGTCGCCGGTGATCATCTTTACGTTGATCCCTGCGCTGTAGCAGTTCACCCTGGTTTCACAGTCGCCGATCAGCTTGCCCGCGGCTTCCACTGCCTCATCCCGCGGTGGGTCGATGATGCCGAAGACCCCCAGCATGGTGAACCCGTCCTGGACGTCGTCCATGGTCAATCGGTCCTTGCCGTCGTCCACCCGACGCACCGCCAGGGCCAGCAGACGCTGCCCCCGGGACGCGATCCGTTCCTCTTCCTGCGCCCAAAACTCGGGGTCCAGCTTGGCCTGATCTCTCCCGGTCCATTGGGTGTCGCACACTTCCAGGACTTTTTCCGGAGCCCCCTTGAGAATGATCAGCCCCCCGCCCTCCGGATCACGGTGCAGGGTGGCCATGAACTTATGCTCCGAGCTGAACGGGATCACGTCCACGCGAGGGGAGCGGTCGTTTTCCTCCTTCTGGATAAGCCCGGCCTTCATCGCCGCGGTTACCAGAGCCGCTTCGGTGGGTGCGCCCTGGGCCTTCCACTGCCCTTCGACCTCCGCCACCTCGGCCTCGTTGCAGAGCAACCCGTAGCGCAGCAGTGCCAACACGTCCTGATCGTCCTTGTGCGGATCGATCTCGGCGTCGTCCTGCTGAAAATGACCTTTCGGCGCATACCCCACACCGGAAACCGTCAGGGTGCGATCCGCTGTGCGCACGGTCTGCACGGTCATTTCGTTGCGGGTCAGGGTACCGGTCTTGTCCGTACAGATCACGGTCACCGAGCCCAAGGTCTCCACCGCGGGCAAGCTGCGGATGATGGCGTTGCGCCGGGCCATGCGCTGCACCCCGATGGCCAGGGTGATGGTCACGATGGCCGGCAGCCCCTCGGGAATAGCCGCCACGGCCAGACCCACGGCGGCCATGAACATCTCGCCCGGAGCAAACCCTTGAAACAGGTAGCCGAATGCGAAGGTCACCGCGGCCATGCCGATAATGGCCACGCTGAGCAGGTTACCGAAGCGGGCCAATTGCTTGATCAGCGGAGTGGTCAAGGACTGGACGCCCGAGAGCATTTCGCTGATCCGTCCGATCTCCGTATCCTTGCCCGTGCCGACCACCACGCCTCGTCCCTGACCGTAGGTGACCATGGTTCCGGAGAAGCCCATCCCGGAACGGTCCCCCAGAGAGCTGTCCTGCTCCACCGGGTCCGCGATCTTGTCCACTGGAACAGATTCCCCGGTCAAAGCCGCTTCTTCGATCTGCAGATCCCGGACGTTGAAAAGCCGGACGTCGGCCGGCAGCTTGTCCCCGGCTCTGAGCAGGATCACGTCTCCAGGGACCAAGTTCGTGGCCGGAATGTCCTGCTTCTTGCCGTCTCGCAAGACCACGGCCGACGGGGCGAGCATGTTGCGGATGCTGTCCAGGGATTTTTCCGCCTTGCCCTCCTGAACGAACCCGATCAGGGCGTTGATCAGGACGACGCCGAGGATCACGCCCATATCCAGCCACTCGCCGAGCAGACCGGTGATCACCGCGGCGGCGAGCAGGAGATAGATCAGCACGTTGTTGAACTGGGCCAGAAACCGCATCAGCGCGCCGCGCCCCTTGACCATGGGCAGTTCGTTCGGCCCGTACCGCTCCAGCCGCTGGGTTGCTTCAGAGCCTTTCAGTCCTTTTTCGTCGCTTTCCAGCCGCCGGAGCACTTCCGAAACATCCAAGGAGTGCCAGGATTGCTTAACCGTGCCTTTTTCTGATGCCATGAAGTATTTCTCAAGACCCTTAAAAATTATCGGAATCACCTATTCAGCTTTTGAGGCGACACAACGAGGGACTGACCCACAAAGCGGCCCCTTCAAGCTTGGCCAAAAGGGTCCTGCTGACCGAACCCATGGAAAAATAACCCGGCCCCGAAGCCCCCGTGCGGCCCACGGCGACAACCGCATATCGTCCTGTATCGGCTTCCTGCTGCAAGGCAAAAGCAGGGCTTGCCCCACTCAGCACCTTGGTCTGAATTCTTTCCCTGGAAACACCGTTCTCCAAGAGGGAAGCAAGGGCGTGCTCAAAAAAGCCCTGGTATTCGGACTCCGGAATCTGGCTGTTGGGGATGTGCGCGAGAACGACGTTCTGCTCGGGTTGATCGGCCACGATGAAGCCGACATGGTCGGCGATCTGGACGCAGGGCTCGGAGCCGTCCACCGCTACGAGCACGTTTTTCCGCCTCCGTTCCGGGCGCTGGCAGACCCAGATCGGAAAGGATAATTCCTCGTTCATGATCCGCTTAGTGACGCTGTCCACGAACAGCTCCTCGAAACGGGAAAGCCCGCGACGTCCAAGGACCAAGGCGTCAAAATGACCTTTGGCGGATTCCTGGATCAAGTCCTTGGCCGAACCGTACTGGCTGAAAAAAAAATTCGTCGAGACACGGTCGGCGGAAAAACCGGAATCCACCAGCGCGGTCTTTCCCTGAGCAAGCAATTCCTCGGCGCGATGCTCGTGTCCCCGCTTCCAGTCTTCGGTCCATCGTTTCCGGTGATAGACGTCGCGGTCGTCCAGATACACCGCCGGCGGCTGAGGTGCCACATACAACAAGGTCAATCGAACGGCGTGCTTTTGGCCAAAGAAATGATTCACGAACCGAACGGCCTGCAAGGAACTCTGATCATCGCCGACAGCCAGAAGCAGGTGTTTTTCCATGATCCAACCCTTGTGATGAGAGCGTTCAAGCGCTTCTCTGCGCAGGATGAAGGAATCGAGCCATCCACCCTTTCCACCAATATCCTCCAGTGAAGCAAAAGCGGGATGTTCCCACAAATACGCACAAAGGGTCAATCCTCGCGCCCTTTCCAGATCAGCCGGAATGCGTTAATCAAGTGCGATCACGCACGTAAGCATGCTATCTGAAACGTTCGCCAACATTCGTTTCCTGGAGGTCCCCATGAAGCAGTCACTCGGAGCAAAGCCCCTTGTTTTCCCGACCCCGGTATGGGTTGTCGGGTCCTATGATCAGCAGGACAAACCAAACATCATGACCATCGCCTGGGGGGGCGTCTGCTGCTCCAAGCCGCCGTGCCTGACCATCTCGTTGCGCAAGGCCACCTATACCTACGGTTGCATCACCGCCCGCAAGGCCTTCACTGTTAACGTCTCCACGGAACAGGACGTCATGCTCGCCGACTACTGCGGCATCGCTTCGGGCAAAACCGCGGACAAGTTCGCCGCCACCGGCCTGACCCCGGTCAAAAGCACCCTGGTGGACGCGCCGTACATCCAAGAATTCGCCCTGGCGGCCGAGTGTCGGCTGCTCCAGACCGTGGAACTGGGGCTGCACACCATGTTCATCGGCGAAATTCTGGACATCAAGGCCGACGAAGCGATCCTCGGCCCGGACGGTCTGCCGGACCTGGACAAGCTCCGCCCCGTGGCCTTCGGCCCGGTAATCCGCACCTATCATGGGCTCGGCGAGTATCTCGGACCGGCATTCTCCATCGGCCAGAACGTTGAACAACCCGACGACAAATAGCTTTCACCCGGAGCGACCCTCGCGTGATCCGGGAGAGTTCCCGATTGTTTTCCGCGGCCCTTCGCGGTAGACAACGCGGCCATGCCCATCGGAACCCTGATCAATGCCGGGGCCATCATCCTCGGCAGCCTGCTCGGCCTGATGCTCGGCGGCCGATTTTCGGACCGCTATCGGACCCTGGTCTATCATTCCATCGGGCTCTGCGTGCTGGTCATCGGCCTGCACATGGCTTTGAGCTTCACCAATATCCTGATCCTGGTCTTTTCCATGCTCTGCGGCGCGCTCTGCGGCCAGCTCATCCGCCTGGACGACCGCCTGACCGCGGCGGGCAACGCCCTGAAACGCCGCCTCGGCTCCAAGGACGCCCGGTTCACGGACGGCTTCGTCACCGCCTCCCTGCTCTTCTGCATCGGGTCCATGGCCATTCTCGGCTCCATCGACGAAGGCATCCGCGGCGACCGGACCATCCTGCTGACCAAATCCATCCTGGACGGCTTCATCTGCATCCCCCTGGCCTCCACCTACGGCATCGGCGTCCTGTTCTCCTTTCTGTCCATCCTACTCTACCAGGGCTCCATCACCCTTCTGGCCGGGCAGGCCCAAGGCCTGTTCACCGAGCCGATCATCGCCCAGCTCACCTCCACCGGCGGCCTGCTGATCATGGGCATCGGCATCAACCTGCTGGAACTGAAGACCATCAACGTCACCAACATGCTCCCCTCCCTGGTCTTCGCCGTGCTGTTCACGGTTTTCTTTTCCGGGTGGATTTGATAGGCAAACCCCTCAAAGGGAAGCAACATGTGATGATGCGCCATTCCGGATATTCCTTCCAACCCGGACGCCTTCCCTGATCCCCAACCGCTACTCCAATGCCCATCAAACTCCCTGATATCCAGAAACAAAAAATCATGGTCAAAGTGCTCTACGCGCTCTTGCCCGTGATCGTGACCGCGACCTATTTTTTCGGTCTGCGCGTGTTGGCCGTGTTGGCCGTTTCCATGCTTTTCGCCTTTCTCACCGAATGGTTCATGGCTTCGCGCCGGGGCGGCAAGGTCACCCAGGCCTGTTTCGTCACCGGGGCGCTGTACGCCTTGTCCCTGCCCCCGAGCATTCCCTTCTGGATCACGGCCGTGGGCATTGTCGTGGGCATCCTGTTCGGCAAGGAGTTGTTCGGCGGGTTCGGCAAGAACGTCTTCAATCCGGCCATTGTCGGCCGGGCCTTTGTCTGGCTGAGCTTTCCCCTGCAGATGACCAACCAGTTCGTTCCCGTGTTCCGGGACTTTCCCGGCGGGTTCGTCCACTGGAGCATGACCGCGGCGGGCGAATTGCCGGAATATCTGCGCCAAAGCGGACAAGATGTCGTGGACGCCATGACCTCGGCCACGCCCATGGTCGCAAGCAAGAGTTTTGATTACGAGGTCGGTTTCCTGGATCTGTTCACCGGCGCCATCGGCGGATTCTTCGAGGCCGGGGAGCAGACCCTGCTCCTGGGGGCCGGCTCCATGGGCGAGGTCAGCGCTGCGGCCATTTTGCTCGGCGCGGCCTACCTGCTGTACACCAAGACGGCCCAGTGGCGGTTGATGATCCCGCCGATCCTTGGCGCGAGCGCGTTGTGCCTTTTCCTCCGCTACGGGCTCGGCGTGGAAACTGTCCCGCCCCTGCATTTCACACTGTTCTCCGGGGCCCTGCTCTTTGCCGCCGTCTTCATGGTCACCGAGCCGGTCAGCGCCCCGAAGCTGCCCAAGTCGCAGTGGATCTACGGCCTGTTCATCGGGATGATGATCGTCTTTTTCCGCTCCTACGGCATATTTTACGGGGCCGTGGCCTTTTCCATCCTTCTGGGGAACATGATCGCTCCTTCCCTGGACCTGTGGATCAAGCGCTTCACGACGCCCGCTCCCAAGCCGAAAGTCGCGTCAGGAGGGGGAAAGGCATGAAAAAGGACTCCCTCCCCTATGTGCTTGGTTTCATGTTGGCCATCAGCGTCTTTTTCGGTGCCGGAGTATCCCTGGTCCATCACGGCACCAAGGACATGCTGGCCCGCAATGAACAGCTCCACCGCAACCGGACCATCGCCCAGGCCTTTGACCTGAACGTCGAGGGACGGGACGCGGAAGCCTATGCCGCCGCTGTACAGGAACATATCCGGGAAAAGACCCTGCCCGCGGATCAACGCACCTGGACGGTTTTCGAACGGATCACGGACACCGGAGACCAAGCGGGCGACCAAGCGGGCGACCACGACGCGGACGTGGGCTTCATCTTCCAGGGCCAGGGCGTCTGGGACCTGATTCGCGGCATTATCGTGCTCAGCCCGGACCTGACCACCGTGCGCAACATCCGTTTTCTCCAGCACGCGGAAACGCCTGGACTGGGAGGACGGATTGAGGAGGACTGGTTTCTCGAACAATTTCAGGGCCTGAGCATTGCCTGGGACCGCCCCCGGGACCGTCGGGTGATCATCGGCCAGGCCCTGGATCCCGACGCTCCCAACCGTGTTGACGCCATCACCGGCGCCACGGGGACTTCCCAGGCGCTGATGGACATGCTGAACAACGACCTGCACCGGTTTCGGCAGGCCTACCAGGACGCTTCCCACGCCGCCGACCCCGAGGGCTAAGCCATGGCCGAGACATCCAAAACCATTTTCGAGAAAGGCATCTGGTCCGAAAATCCGGTCTATCGCCAGGTCCTGGGCATCTGCTCGGCCCTGGCCGTGACCAACCTGCTGACCAACACCCTGCTGATGTGCGCCGGGGTGATCTTCACCACCGCCATGTCCAACCTGACCGTCTCCATCCTGCGCAACTACATTCCCAAGCGCATCCGGATGATGGTCCAGGTGCTGATCATCGCCAGCTTCGTGATGATGGTGGACATCATGATCCGGGCCGGGGCCCCGGACATTCACCGCTTCATCGGCCCCTACGTGGGTCTGATCATCACCAACTGCATCATCATGGGCCGGGCCGAGGCCTTTGCCAGCCAGAACCGCCCCTGGCCCTCGCTCCTGGACGGCCTGGCCACCGGCCTGGGCTACTCCTTCGTACTCATCGCCATCGCCCTGATCCGCGAGCCCTTCGGCTTCGGAACCATCCTCGGCTTTCCCCTCCCGGCCAGGGATCTCTGGTGGCACTCCTGGACCATCATGATCATGCCCCCCGGAGCCTTCTTCACCCTGGGCCTGCTGACCTGGTGGGCCAGAGCCAAGACGGATCCCGGCGTCAAGGGGTGAGTTTTTACCGCTCCGGAGACGCTTTACTCGCAGCTTCACCCATATCCCTGCCGCATGTTTTCCTTCCTCCACGTCGCCGACATCCATCTGGACAGCCCGTTGCACGGATTGTCCAGATATGAAGGCGCGCCCGTGGACGAAATCCGGGGAGCGACCCGTCAGGCCCTGGCCAACCTGGTGGACTACGCCGTGGACAACGCCGTTCCTTTGGTCGTCCTGGCCGGAGACGTGTACGACGCCGATTGCCCGGACTACCAGACCCTGCTCCATTTCGCCGAGCAGATGTCCCGGCTGGGCGGGCACGGCATTCAAGTGGTCATGATCCGGGGCAACCACGACGCGGACAACCCCATGACGGCTTCCTTGCGCCTGCCCGAAAACGTCCACGTTCTGTCCTCGACCAAAGCCGACACCTGGCGTTCTCCGTATCTCCCCGTGGCCGTGCACGGCCGCTCCTACGCCGGGCGGGAAATCCTGGACAACCTGGCCGCGACCTACCCCGCCCCCTTGCCCGACCTGTTCAATATCGGACTCTTGCACACGGCCATGACCGGACGAGCCGGTCACGCCAGGTACGCCCCCTGCTCCCTGAACGACCTGACGGCCAAAGGCTACCAGTATTGGGCTCTGGGCCACGTCCACGACCACGAAATCGTCCACCGCGATCCGCACGTGGTCTACAGCGGCTGCATCCAGGGTCGGCACATTCGGGAAGCCGGGGCCAAAGGCTGCGTCCGGGTGGACGTCCATCCGGACGGCTCGGTCCGGACCGAACGAGTGATCCTGGATGTGCTGCGCTGGATGCTTCTGGACCTGGACCTGACCGGGGCCCGCGACCTGGACGACCTCCGCCTGGCCGTGACCAGCGGGCTGCGCGACGCGCTCACGGCCCGACCGGACGACCGCCTGACCGCCATCCGGTTGCGCCTTTACGGCCAAACCCCGCTGCACGCCCAGGCCGTGCGCGACCCGGACCGGCTCGTCGCCCAGATCCGACTGACCGCCACCGACGTCTCCCGCCGCGGAGTCTGGGTTGAAAAGGTGATTCTGGACACGACTCCGGACGTGAACATCGAGGACATCGCCGAGGGCGACACCCCTCAAGCCGCCCTGCTTCAAGCCTTGAAAGACCTGGAAGAGGACCCCGCCGGGCTGGACGACTTCAAAGCCGATCTGCGCGATCTGACGGCCAAACTCGTCACCACGGGCGTGGAGCCGCCGGATATGGACGACCCTCGGGTCCGCGCGACCCTGATCCGGGATGCCCGGGATCTGCTCCTGCCCATGCTCACGACGATTTCCGCCTCCCCATCTCGAGCGGATATTCCTCATGCGCATTGAAACCTTAAAACTGAAGGCTTTTGGCGGGTTCACGGACAAGGAACTGCGCTTCGACGGGCCGGAGCACCGACTGCACCTGGTCCATGGTCCCAACGAGGCGGGCAAGAGCACCATCCTGCGGGCCATCACCTGCCTGCTGTTCGGTTTTCCGCATCAGAGTCCGGACGCGCATCTGCATCCGAACAAAAACCTGTGCGTGGGCGCGACCCTGCGGCTGGACAACGGCGAAATTCTGGACCTGACACGCTTCAAGCGCCGCAAGAACGACCTGCTGGACGCCGCGGGGCAGGCGGTGGACCAGGCCCGGCTGACCCGGCTGCTGGGCGGGGTCTCCCAGGACATGTTCGGCCGGATGTTCGGGCTGGATCAGGATAAACTGCGCCTCGGCGCCGAAGGTCTGCTGCGGGCCGAGGGCAACCTGGGCCAGGCCCTGTTCGCCGCGGCCTCGGGAATCGCCGACCTGCGAGGAATCCTGGCCGAATTGGAGGCCCGCCGGGACAAGCTGTTTCGGCCCCGCGCCCCGACCTCCGCCATTCACCAGCAGGTCGGGGAACTGTCCGCTTTGACCAAACGCCTCCGGGAACTCTCCGTTCGTCCGTCGCAGTGGAAAAAACTCCAGAGCGAGTTCAAAAAGCTCCAGGCCGAGCAACGGGAACTGCAAGCCGAACTCTTTGGCCTGGACACGACCAAGGCTCGCCTGGAACGGTACCGGGAGGCCCTGCGCCATATTGATCCCCGTGAAGCCCTGATCCGCCGTCTGGGAGAGATCGCGGACGTGCCTTTACTGGCCGAGGACTTCACCGAGCGCCGAACCCGGGTCCAGCAAACCCTGACCAAGGCCCGCCATGACCGAGACGCCCTGGACTTTCGTCTCCAGCAAGCGCGACGAGAATTGGGAGAACGGAACGTCAACCGGGAACTGCTGGGCGCGGCCGAGGACGTACGGCGACTGTACGGCGAAACCACGGCCCTGCGCAAAGCCTTGAAAGAGGCCCGTCAACTGGAAGCCGACCAAGCCGTCCTGCACGCCCAGACCCAGGAAAAAATTCACTCCCTGGGGCCGGAGGCAACGACTGGGGAGCAGACGGCCCCGATTTCCAGACAACTGAAGGTTCGGATGGATGCTCTGAGCCGGGAACACGGGGCCCTGCGGGCGGACATGGCCTCCACGGCCCGGGGTGAGCAGGACGCCCAGGCCGCGGCGGCCGATCTGCGGCAGCGGCTGGAAAACCTGCCGCCCCGACCCGACCTTTTGGCCCTGGAAGCGGCCCAGGATCGGGCCGCGGAAGTGGGCAACCCGACCAAACGTCTGCGCGAAGCCTGGTCCGAGGTCGAAAAGCTGGCCCGCCGCGTGGACCAGGAAGCGAAGTCCCTGGGACCGTGGCAAGGCCCTTTGACCGATCTGGAACATTTGACCCTGCCCATGCCGGAAACCTTGGAACGCTTCGCGGACCAGTTCCAGTCCCTGCGTGAACGGATCGAAACTTTTCAACAGGACCGCTCCCGCCTGGAAAAGGCCCGCCGGGAAAAGACCTCCGCGCTGGAGCGTCTGGAGCTGCACGGAGAGCTGCCGGCCCCCGCGGCCCTGACCCAGGCCAGGACAACGCGTGATTTTGGCTGGGAACTGATCCAAAACGCCTGGCTTCAGGGCGACGTTGACCCGGATCGGGAAGCCGCGTTCATCGACCAGGTTCCTTCGGCGGCCTCGCTGGCCCAAGGTTTTGAAACCGCCATGGACATGGCCGACGACCTGGCGGACAAACTGTACGCCAACGCCTCCGGCGTGGCTCAGGCCATGGGACTCCGCCGAGAAACCGCCCGCTTGGACGAGGAACTGCGCGTCAATGCTGAACGGCTGGAAGATTTCCAAAAAGACTGGGCGCATCTTCAGGAACAGTGGGTCGAGCTGTGGCGCCCTCTGAACATCGCCCCTCTCTCCCCCCGGGAGATGCAGGCCTGGTCGATCAAGGTCCTCGGTTTGCGCCGACAGCTTGAGGAACTTGGGGAACGCCGGGCCGCCCATGCGGCCATGGAAGCGGAAATGAACTCCGTGACCGCTGGACTGGTCCACGCTCTCCAGCACCTCGGCCATCCGACTTCGGCCGAAACGGACTATGCCGCCGTCCTGGCCAGAGCCCGAAACACGCTGAAAAACCTGCAAAAACAGATTACGGAACGCGCTGAGATGGAGGATCGCCTCCAGGAGCTGAATCGCTCCCTGGATACGGCGGCCCGCCTTCGGGAAAAGGCGGTCCTGGCCATGGAGGCGTGGACCGCGCAATGGACGAAGACAATTCGCGCCGCCGGCCTGCCGGAGGGGATCGACCCGGAAGCGGCAACGGCCCTGACCCTGACCCTGGAAGAAATCGCCCAGGCCCAAATCCGACTCGCGGACATCCGCCAACGCATCCAAAACATCCGCGACGACCACCGCCTGTTCGCGGGACAGGTCCTGGCTCTGCGTCATGTCGCGCCCCTCTCGCCCTTGTCGGAACGCGTCGGCGACGAGAGTTTCGCCACGGCTTCGCCCGACGACGATCAACCGTCAGCCCTGGAAATCATCGGTCAGCTGCATGCACGGCTGGAACAAGAGCTGGATCAGGCCCACCGTCAAAAGGCCCTGCGGGACGAGGAACGTCGCCTGGAGCAGGAGCTGCACGACGCCGCCAGGACCATCCAGGAGAGCGAACGTGAACTCGACGCGCTCTGCGCCGAGGCCGGCATCGCTTCGCCCCAGGACCTGCAAGCCCGGGAAAGCGCCTCTCGAACCAAGGCCCGGATGATCGACGAGGAGCGAAAAATCGAGGAGCGGTTGTCGGAATTGGCCGGAGGCGATTCCCTGGACGAATTCATCGCAGCGGCCCGGGAGCACCGATTCGACGAACTGAGCGCGGAACTGGAAGGCATCCGAACCCGCAAAGAGGAGTTGGGCGCCCGGCGAGATGCGTGCATGGCCGAGATCGGCCGGGTCAACGCCGAGTTGCGCGGACTGGACGGCTCCTCTCAGGCCGCGGACGTGCATCAGCAGATGTGTTACGTAAAGGCCCGGCTCCAAGGCGACGTTCAGGAGTACGTCCGACTGCGTCTGGCCTCACGGGTGCTGTCCACGGAAATCGAGCGCTATCGGGAGGCCAACCAGGGGCCGGTGCTGGAAGCCGCGGCCCGCTTTTTCCGGGACATGACCCTGGGATCCTTCAGCGGCCTCCTGGCCGACTACGACGAAAAGGGGGAGCCGGTGGTCAAGGCCGCCCGCGGCTCCGCGGCGGACGATGCGCAGTTATTGGAGATGATCCAACTCAGCGAAGGCACGCGGGACCAGCTCTTTCTGGCCCTGCGGCTGGGCGCCCTGACCCGTTACCTGCAAACCAATCCGCCCCTGCCCCTGATCGCCGACGACATCCTGGTCAACTTCGACGACCACCGCTGCGCCGCCACCCTCAACCTCCTCCACGACATCGCCGCGTCCACCCAGGTGATCTTCTTCACGCATCACGGACATTTGGTGGACATCGCCAAACAAAGCCTGCCCCAAGGGCGGGTGGCCGTCCATCAGCTGGAAGGATGAGCGTATGAGCGGGCTCATTTTTCCGTGAGGCGAACCACCTCGACCACGGAATCCAGCTTGCTGATCGTCTCGATGACGCCGTAAAGCTGGGCAGAGTCGCGCACTTCGACCTGGAACAGCATCTCCGTCTTGCCGTCCGGCCTGGAATGGAAGGAGCCGGAATCAATGTTCACGCCCTCTCCGGCCATAAGGGTGCTGATCTCGCCCAGGACGCCGGGGACGTTCTTGCAGATGATCCGGATCTTGGCCGGGAAGGGTTTGCTCTGGTCCCCTTCCCAATACACGTCCAGCATCCGCTCCGGCTCCAGGAGCCCCACGTTGGGACAGTCCATCGTATGTACGATGGCGCCCCGTCCCCGACTGATGAAACCCACGATGGGATCGCCGGGCAACGGGTTGCAGCACTTGGCGAACTGGACCAGGATGTCGTCCACGCCCTTGATGCTGATCCCCCTGGACTTGGTCGACTTGGCGGATTCCGCCCGCGAGGCGGGACGTTCCTCCAGCGCTTCGGTCGTTTTCTGCTCCGCGGGCAGCATCCGGTTGAGCACCTGTCTGGGCGTGATCCGGGCATAGCCCACCGCCGTCAGCAGGTCTTCCGGGGTCTTGAAGGACAGTTCCTCCATGACCTTGTCGAACCGACCGTCCTTCATGGCCTTGGCCATGTTCACGCCGACCTTGCGGCCTTCCTTCTCCAGAACCTCGCGGGCAAAGGCGATGCTCCGGTCCCGCTCCTCGGTGCGCACCCAATGCTTGATCCGGGCCTTGGCCTTGGCGGTCTTGACGAATTTCAACCAATCCTTGCTGGGATGGCGTCCGGGATCGGTAATGATCTCCACGGTATCGCCGTTGTGCAGCGGAGTGGAGAGCGGGACCAGCCGCCCGTTGACCCGGGCCCCGGTACAGTGATTGCCGACTTCGGTATGCACCAGATAGGCGAAATCCACCGGTGTCGCGCCTTCCGGAAGCTCCTTGACATCACCCCGGGGCGTGAACACGTAGACCTCGTCCTGGAACAGGTCGATACGCAAGGAGGCCATGAACTCACGCGGATTTTCCAGATCCTGCTGCCAGTCCAGGATTTGACGCAGCCAGGAAAAACGATCCGCGTCCTTGTCCTTGCCTTTTCCCCCCTCCTTATACTGCCAATGAGCCGCTACCCCGTACTCGGCCAGCCGATTCATGTCCTCGGTGCGGATCTGGATCTCGATGCGCTCTCCATCCGGCCCGAACACCGTGGTGTGCAGGCTCTGGTACATGTTCTTCTTGGGCATGGAGATGTAGTCTTTGAACCGTCCGGGCACGGGCTTCCACAAGGAGTGGACCAGCCCCAGCACGGCGTAGCAGTCCTTGATGGAGCCGACGATGGTCCGAAACGCGATCAGGTCGTAAACCTGGTCCAGGTTCAGTCCCTGTTGCAGCATTTTATGATAGATGCTGTAGATGTGCTTGATCCGCCCCCTGACCCGCCCGGAAATCTTGTTGGCCGTAAGCAATTCGTCGATCATGGAGATGACCTTGCCGATGTACTCCTGACCGACGCTTTGATGCTGCTGGACGCCGCTGGCTATTTGTTGGTATATGTCCGGCTTCAGATAGCGCAGACTCAAATCCTCCAACTGGACCTTGACCCGATACAGCCCGAGTCGATTGGCCAGAGGGGCGTAAATGTCCAACGTCTCTTTGGCGATTAGGCGCTGCTTGATGTTTTTCTGAAACTCCAGGGTGCGCATGTTGTGCAGACGGTCCGCCAGCTTGACCATCAGCACCCGGATGTCGTCGGCCATGGCCAGGATCATCTTGCGAATATTCTCGGCCTGGGCCTCCTCCTTGGAATGAAAGCTCATCTTGCTGATCTTGGTGGTCCCGGCGACGATTTTGGCCACGTCGTTGCCGAACTCCGCGGCGACCTCCTTGATGGTGACTTTGGTGTCCTCCACGGTGTCGTGGAGCAGGCCGGCGGCGATGGACGCCTTGTCCAGCTTCATTTCGGCCAGGGAATTGGCCACTTCCAGGGGATGGAAAAGATACGGCTCGCCGGAGAGCCGGGTCTGCCCGGCATGGGCCGCGGCGGAAAAGACATAGGCTTTTTGGATCAGGTTCATGTCTTCCGGGGACATGTACCCGGAGACTTTATCCAGAATTTCGTGAATACGGATCATTATGGACTGCCTGCCCCGGAAAAAAGAAGCAGAATATTCTACTGCCTCATTCCGAATGGATGATTCGTTAAAATAGCCGAGCAGCCTCCTGCTCGTTCAGCGTCGCGACGCTGTATCTCCATGCACATTGGGAGGGAATTCTCTCGCCGCCCTTGCGACATTCCCTCATTTTGATTAAATGGACCAACCCTGATCAGATCATCGTTCAATGGCGAGGATCTTGATCAATTATTCAAGTATGATCATGAAGGAGCTTGGATCTGATATGGTTAAAGGAGAAGAAGCCGAGGTGCTGCAAGCCGCGAAACGGTTTATCCAGGAAAACGTCCCTGAGTACATTGCCTCCGGCGCACAGGCGTTGATCGCGGAGGAAGGGGACTACAAGGTTTCCTTGAAAAAAATCGACGACCACTGGGACGTCTCCGGTCAGTTCCAGACGGACGACTTCCAGGTCTACAACGCGGAACTGGGCATCAACCTCAACGACCCCAACGCCAGTTTTTTCTGCAACTGCCCGGACTCGTTTTCCGGCGTTTGTCGGCATGTGGCCGCCACGGCCTTGCATCTTGTAGCCTCTTTGCAAAGCGACAATCAAGAGGACATGCCCAAGCCCCGGACCGAGTGGCGCAAGACGTTTCGCCAGTTTTTCGCCATGGAGGTGGAGCCCGAACCGGGCAAGCAGTACTTCATCATGCGCTTCTATCCGGAACCCAAGCGCCTGCAGGTGGCCTTTTTCCGGGCCAGACAAAACAAATCCGGCATCTCCCAGGTCACTGTCCCGGTCACCCTGGAACAGCTGATCCGCAACCCGGAATGGTCCGAACTCTCTCCGGAACTGCCTCAAATCGCGGAACGCATCGGACAGCATCTGGAATACTTCGGCCATCGGGTCGACATTCCCCAAGGCCTGCTGACCTGGTTTCTCTGGGGGATTAAAAACGAATACTACCTGCGCTGGGAGGACACGGACCAGCCGGTGCGCGTGGAAAGCAAGACCCTGCGCCTGCAAGTCCGGCCCCAACTTTCCGAGGACGGCCTGAACTTCGACCTCCTGCTGGGCCGGGAAGGAAAAATCCCGTTCTCCATCACCGGTCAGGAACTCTACTTTTACGGTCAGTTTCCCCTCTGGGTCTGCTGGCGGCAGCAGTTTTTGCCCGTCCAGACCGGCCTGGACCCGCAACTGGTCCAGGATCTCGTGGAACAGCAGCCCATCGTCCCGCATGGGGATATCGCCGAATTCCTGGACCGGGTCTGGACCAAAATCCCTTCCTCGGACCTCATCGGGCAGGAAGACTTTTTGGAACGGATGCAGCCGATCTTCGTCCCGGCCACCCACGACCCGAAGCTTTTCCTGGACGAAGAGGGCAGCTTCCTGACCTTACAAATCCAGAACACCTACATGACGGAGCACGGCGAAATCACCCTGGACGCCCCGAACCCGGACTTGCAGACCGGAAGCTACCAACACGGAGGCAAGGCCTACCTCATGCGTCGGGACCAGGAAAAGGAAGCCGCGCTGATCAGCAAGCTGACCTCCATGAATTTCCAGGCCCGCAGTCCGGATATCTGGTTTCTGGAGCCGGAAGAGGCCATCACCTTTCTCCTGGACGCCTATCCCGGAATGGTTCAGGAATACCGGATGTTCGGAGAGCAGAGCCTGAACCGCTACAAAGTCCGGCTGGCCGATCCGGAGGTGGTCGCCATTCTGGAAACCCAGGACGACAAGGCCGAGGACAAGTGGTTCAACCTGGACATCTCCGTGGATTACGACGGCGAACGGGTGCCCATCGAGAAGATCTGGAAGGCCTGGACCCAGGGCAAACGCTATGTTCAGCTCAAGGACGGCTCCTACACCCGCCTGCCCGAGTCCTGGCTGAAAAGCCTGGGTCATCGCCTGGAAACCCTGGGCATTGATCCGGACAAGCCGCTCAAGCGCAAGTTCAAGCAGTTCGAGGCCCCGGTCCTGGACAAAATCCTGGAAGATATCCCGGGGGCCTCTACGGACGATTTCTGGCAGGATCTGCGGCTGAAGATCCACGATTTCGAATCCGTGGAACAAATCGAGGCCCCCAAGGAACTTCAGGCCGACTTGCGGCCTTACCAGCTCCAGGGACTGAGCTACCTGAACTTTCTGCGCAAGTACGGCTTCGGCGGAATCCTGGCCGACGAGATGGGGCTGGGCAAGACCGTGCAGACCCTGGCCTTCATCCAGCACATGATCTCCAATAAGCACGACGGCCCGAACCTGATCGTCGTGCCCACCTCGGTGCTGCCCAACTGGGACCGGGAGGCCCAGAAGTTCCTGCCTAATCTGCGACGGCTGCTGATCTACGGCATCAACCGGGAACCCTTGTTCAAACAGATCCCGGAAGCCGACCTGGTCATCACCACCTACGCCCTGCTGCGCCGGGACATGGACGAGTTGATGAAGCACGAATTCAACAGCGTCATCCTGGATGAAGCCCAAAACATCAAAAACCCGAACACCATCACCGCCCGGTCCGTGCGCCGGCTCAACGCCCGGTTCCGGCTCTGTCTCTCCGGCACGCCCATTGAGAACAACCTGCTGGAACTGTGGTCCCTGTTCGAATTCCTGATGCCCGGATTTCTTGGGTCCCAGCACGCCTTTCACAGCGGATTCGTCCGACCGATCAAGGACGGGGACGAGGAGTCCCTGGAACAGCTCAGGATGCGGGTCAAACCCTTCATCCTGCGCCGCAAGAAGGCCGACGTGGCCAAGGATCTGCCGCCCAAGGTGGAGAACGTCTACTACTGCGCCCTGGAAGACGAACAGATGGAACTGTACTCGGCCGTGGCCAGGAAGCTCAAGGACCAGGTGCTCAAAAACATCGACGAACAGGGCATGGCCAAGAGCCAGATGTCCATCCTGGACGCCCTGCTCAAACTGCGCCAGATCTGCTGCCATCCGCGGCTGCTGCGCCTGGACATGCCCGGAGTGAGCACGAACATCAGCTCCGGCAAGTTCGAAGCCTTCAAGGATCTGACCACGGGCATCGTGGAGGACGGACACAAGGTACTGGTCTTTTCCCAGTTCGTACAAATGCTGCACATCATTCGCGGCTGGCTGCAAACCACGGACATCCCCTTCACCTATCTGGACGGCTCCAGCAAGGACCGCTTCGAGCAGGTGGATAAGTTCAACAACGACGAATCCATCCGCCTGTTCCTGATCTCCCTCAAGGCCGGCGGCACGGGCCTGAACCTGACCTCCGCGGACTACGTCATCCACTACGACCCGTGGTGGAACCCGGCCGTGGAAAGCCAGGCCATCGACCGCACCCACCGCATCGGCCAGACCAAGCAGGTCTTTGCCTACAAGATGATCTGCGAAAACACGGTGGAGGAAAAGATCCTCAAACTGCAGGACCAGAAACGCAACGTGGCCGAATCCATCATCCCCGGCCAGGACGTCTGGAAGAACATCACCCGCAATGATCTGGAGATGCTGCTGGACGTGTAGATGTGTCGGCGAAACGCATTGCCGTTGCCAGCTCACGGCAATGCGCCTCCAGCCGGGGCAGAATAATTTCCAGTTCGGCGCGGGAGAACAGGCCCAGCAGCGGCTCGTGTCCTTCCCAGAGTTCCTCGGCGGAAAACGACGGCAGCAGATCGGCCAAGCCGCGCAAGGCCCCTGCGTCCGTTCCACGATCTCCCACCGCGGCATAAAACCCGCAGAGCGCGGCCTGCATCAGTTCCTGATCCAGCCAGGCCCACTCCCCGACGCCCTCCACCCGGTCCAGGCGCATTCGCAGGGCCAGATCCAGGACAAAGGCCAGCAAAGCCGAAAGCGAATTTTCCGTCTCGATCAACGGATCATGGCTCCTGGCCGTGGTCAGCCGGACCTGCACGCCGTTATCATCCCAGCGGACGATGAAATCGCCGGCGGCATGGCTCCATGGGTGGACGCAGGCTCCGGTGGCCGGGTCGAGACACAGGGTTAGAATCCGACCGGCCTGGAAAAACACCTCACGGGCCTGCTCGGCACCCAGCCGCCGGATTCCCTGGTCATGATCCCAGAGCGAAAAACCACCGTCCCCGGCGACATGAAACTCGTGAAACCCCGCAAACCAGGGAACAGTGAGAAAGGTCACCGCCTCGTCATCCCGGAAGGCCAGGGGCCGGGGCAGGAACGCCCCGCCAGGAGTCCATTGCAGGCTTTCCAGAACCAGGGCTTCCCGGCGCAGGGCGTCTCGTCCTCGCGGGGACATCGCGGTCAGCACCGCGAACCTGGCCCTGAAGCCGTCCCCGGCCTTGCCCTCTGCCCCTTGGGGCCAAACCAGCTCCAGACTCGCGGGGTGGTACAACGCGCCATGCTTTTCCGCGCGGATCACCATCTCGTCCGGCGGGGTCGGGCGATCCAGGCTCCCGGCCAACAACCGTGGTACCGCCCTGTCGTCGCGGGCAAGCATCCGGGTGATGGCCGCGAAATAGTCGCCGTAGGTCGTGCCCTGGTCGCATCCATCCAGAACGATGTTCATCGCTGCCGGGGTCACGGACAGATCGCCTCCGGGTGAGGCCACGAGGCAGGTGATTCCCGGCACGTCAAAAAAGTTCATGCTTTGCCCTCTGTTTCGACTTCAGCCCGGACCTTCGGCAAGGCCTGAGGATATTCGCGCTGGATGAACTCCAGCAGTTTCTCCCGGACATGGCAGCGCAGGTCCCAGGCCACGCCGGCGTCCTCGGCGCTCATCAGGGCGCGCAGTTCCACGGTGCGCTCCTTGGCGTCGGTGACCTGCAGTCCGGCCACCCGTCCGTCCCAGCCCGGACTGTCCTCCAGAATCCGTTGCAGCTCCCGGCGCACCTCCTGCACCGGCACGGTGTAATCCACATACAGGAACACCGTGCCCAGGATGTCCGCTGAAACCCGTGTCCAGTTCTGGAAGGGCCGCTCCATGAAATAGGTGATGGGCACAATCAACCGGCGCTGATCCCAGATCCGAATCACCACGTAGGTCAGGGTGATCTCCTCGATTCGCCCCCATTCCCCTTCCACGATGACCACGTCGTCCAGCCTGATGGGTTGGGTCAGGGCCACCTGGATTCCGGCGAACAGGGTGGCTATGCTGCGCTGGGCCGCGAAACCGGCGATGATGCCGATCACCCCGGCCGAGGCCAGCAGGCTGACCCCGATCTGGCGGACGTTTTCCAGGGTCATCAGCATGGAGGAGACGGCGATCACGGAAATGACGAAAATCAAAATCCGCCGCAAAATCCCCAGCTGCGTGTGCATCTTGCGGGCTTTCAGGTTGTCCCGGATGTTGATCTGAAACCGGCGTAGCACCAAGTCCTGAAGCAAGGCCGTGAAACGGATCAGGGACCAGGCCACGGCCATGATAAAGGCCATGCTCAGGAAGTGCCGAAAGGTCTCCAGCAGTTCCTCGGACATGACCAGGGTCGGCGCGACCACCGTTAGGATCAGCAGCGGGAAAAGCAGTCGGGAGGGCGCGGCCATGTGCCGGGGAATCAGGGCCAGCACCCTGTCCGGCTGGCCCGACTGGCCTGACTGATCCGACTGGTCGGGCGCGGCCCGGCGCAAGACGTGAAACAGCACCGCGTGCAGCATCAAACCGAACGCCAGGGCCACCACGACCACGGTCACGGACGTTCCCAACCCCCACCAATCGATCTCCAAAAAATCATTCATCAGTTCGTGAAATTCCTGCATGCTTTCTCCGGGATGGTTCAAACCTGTCTACACTTGATGAAAGAGAACCACCCGCTCCCGTCGGGCGGTTCATCTATCCCCGCCGCTGCTCATCGAACCAGCGCATTTTCTTGGCCAGCTCCTTCCAGTTGCACTGCTGAAGCACCCGGACCTGGCGATGGATGTGGTTTTCCTTGATCGCGATGTCCTTGTCCTTTTCGTCCACAATGCCGTAAAACGGCAGCGTTACCCAGAACGCCTTGTTCTTGAAGGCTTCCGAAGGGGTGAGCACGTCCTGGCGGCGATTGTAGAACGGGTCCTCGTCCTCGGCGCAGGGCGTATCGAACACGTTGAACTGTCGGCAGGCCATGGGACGCAGGGCGTGGACGGCGCAGGCATCGGCGACCAGAAACGGACACGGGCCTCCTTCCTGAAAATCCTCCAACTGCCTGACCAGGGTCTCCCGGGTCTCGCTCGTCGTTTCCTCGGTACAGTACCAGGCCATGCCGGCCATTTCCAATGGATAGACCGGGACCGCGGCATGAATCCGGCAACAGTTGGCGCAGCCCTTGCGGCAGGCCAATTTACGGCCCTCGGCCTTGGCCTGTCCGGCAAGCTCCAGGTCCACGCCTTGATCCACGATGGAATAGGCGTCCAAAAGCAGGGTCAACCAGGTCAGCTTGGCTTCTGCTTCGGGAAAGCTGAGCCGTTTTTCGGGATAAACAGATTGTACGTCCATTATTCACTCTCCAGTTTTTGGCTTCAATTGCCGCCTCATACCCCTTCCCGTCCGTTCCGGTCCACCAGGACGAAAACCGTCAAGTTGGCCAGCACGCCCACCACCAGGCCATGGATGCCCCAGGGAGCGCCCAGAGCGTAGTTCCAGATCAGCAAGGCCAGGATGCCGCCCGCGGCGCCGCTCAGAAAGCGGGTTTGGCTGACCTTTCGCCCGGTCACGGCCATGACCAGGGGCACGAGAATGATCGGGGCCCAGAAGTTGTAGGAGTAGATCAGGATGTCCAGAACGCTTTCAATGGACACGGCGAAAATCACGGCCAGAATCCCCACGATCAAGGTGAGGGCCCGGGCCAGGGCGACTTCGCGATTCTCGGGGATGGGGATCTTGCGCAGGGGTTTGATGACGTCGTTGATGCAGCAGATGGCCGCGGCGTTGAGGAAGGAGTCCGCCGAGGACATAATGATGGCGATCACCGCGGCGATGACGATCCCCTGCAACAGCGGGGAAAGGGCCTGCTGAATGACGAAGGGCAAGGCCAGATTCGGGTTGATCGTGGGATCGAGGACCAGGGCCACGAGGCCGATCAGCCCGGTGACCGCGAAGAACGGAATGGAAAACAACCCGCTGTACAAGGTGCCCTTGGCCACGTCCCGGGTGCTTCGGCCGATGAGCAGCCGTTGCAGATACGGCGGAACCAGGGTTTCGCCGAACACAAAGGTCAGGAAGAGCGACGCCAGGGCCACCAGCGCCAGGGGCTCGGCGGGCAGGGTCAGGTGGTTTGCGGGCACGCTGTCCAGGACCAGGCCCCACCCGCCGGCATACTGCACGCCGAAATACAGGGTCAGGGGCAGCCCCACGGCCAGGATCACGAACTGGACGATGTCCGTCCAGACCACGGCCCGCATCCCGCCCACGGTGGCGTAGGTGATCACGATGCCGCAGCCCAGCAAAATGCCCCAGATCCGCTCAATGCCCAGAAAAAGATTGGTCACGTAGCCGATGGCCCCGATCTGGGCCCCCAGGATTCCGGCGCAGAGAATGAAGCCGAACAGCCCGGAAAACACCTTGGCCGCCTTGCCGTAATGGACCTCCATGATGTCGCCCACGGAAATGGCGTCCGGATAGCGGCCCATCCGCGGGGCGATGAAGGCGGCCACCAGGATTTCCTTCAGGCTGAAGCCCCACAGGGCCACGATGTTCACGACGCCGAACAAAAACACCTTCTCCGCGTTGCCCATGGAAAACCCGCCGCCGATAAACGAGGCGGACAAGGTGGCGAAAATCACCATCGAGCCGAAGGATTTTCCGGCCACGGCATACTGGGAAAGGTTCGAAATGCCCCGCCCGGCCAGGACTCCGATGAGCAGAACCGCGAACAAATACGTAAAAATGATGGCGTTGGTCATGTTGTGTTGCCCTTTTTATGGAATGTGTGGATACCGGTCGCGCTTCTTACCCATGGAGACGCTCTAGCGCAAATCCCCCCCGGAGAAATTTTTGCACCGCTCTGTTCCCAGGGCTTTTGGGCGACTTACAAAAAGGACTTGCGCTGAAAGCCCTTGTGACTGTACGGAAGCACCTCAAGTACGCTGCGTCAACCTCGTTTCAAGCCCCTGATGCGCGTTTTCCACTTTTGCGCAAGGAGACCTCCAATGCTGACATTTGCCGAAGAAATCCTGCTGCTGAGCCTGGACGATAAGAAAGGTTCCTTTCTCTCCTCCGTACCGGAACAGGCCCTGCGCACCGCTCTGGCCGGGGCGTTGTTGATGGAACTGGCCGTGATGAACCGCATCGACACGGACCTGCACGCCCTGTTCGTGGTCGCCCCGGATCCCACGCCCGATACCACCGGAGACCCCTTGCTGGACGACGTTCTCCAACGCATTCAAACCGGAGAAGCCGACCAGCCCGCTGCCTTCTGGCTGAATGAGATCGCCTGGAAGATCGACAACCTGCGCGACCGCGTCGTCCAAGGCCTGGTGGAAAAAGGCGTGCTCAAGATCGAGGACCGCAAAGTTCTCTGGGTCTTTCCGCAACGCCGCTACCCGCTGCTGGACGACCGCGAGGTCAAGGAAGTCCGGGCCCGATTGCGGGACCTGCTTTTTGGCGGAGACATCCCGGAGTACCGCGACGCGGTGCTCGTCGGACTCGTCCACTCCTGCGGCATGGTCGAGACCCTGTTTTCGGACCAGGAACTGCCCCAGGTCATGCCCCGGCTGACCAAGCTGGCCCAGTTGGACCTGATCGGCCGGGAAGTGGACCGGGCCATCCGGGAAATCATGATGGCCATGACCGCGCACAATATTCGGGGAGTCGGGTTCTACTAAACCCTATCTGACCACGAGGCCGACAATGGAAGGGATCGGAAACCTCATCGGGGGCATCGGCGTCTTTTTCGTCGGCCTGCATCTGCTCAGTACGGCCTTGAAGCAGATGGCCGGACGCCGGTTCCGGCTGCATTTCGCGAAATGGGTGGGAACGCCGGGCCGGGCCGGACTCGTGGGGTTCGTGGCCGGGTTCCTGACCCAGTCCATGTCCGCCCTGTCCTTCATTGCCGGCAGCCTGGCCGGGGCCGGAATGATTCAGGTCCGGCTGGGCATGCTGATCATCTTTTGGGCCAATGCCGGCATCGGAATCATGATCCTGCTGGCCGTGCTGGACATCAAGATCGTGGTGTTGCTGCTCCTGGGCTTGGCCGGGATCAGTTTCGCCTTCAAGCGCCCGCGCCGTCTAGAGGCCCTGTCCCAGGCCCTGTTCGGCGGGGCCATGCTCTTCTACGGACTGATCATGCTCCGGGCCGGGGCCGAGCCCTTGGCGCAAATGCCCTGGTTCGAGAGCGTGCTTATGGCCGGCCATTCCTCCTACCTGCTCGCCTTTCTGGCCGGAGTCCTGCTCACGGCGCTCTGCCAGTCCTCCACTGCGGTATCCATCCTGGCCATTGCCATGACCCAGGTCGGGCTGTTCTCCATGGAGCAGACCATGATGATCATCTACGGCACCAACGTGGGCTCCGGGGCCATAAGCTGGCTGCTGGCCACGGCCATCCGCGGGACCCCCAAACAACTGATCATGTCCCAGGTCCTGTTCAACTTCTTCGCCGGAGTGGTCTTCGTCACGCTGTTCTATCTGGAAAATCTGGCAGGCATCCCGCTGGTCCGGGCCCTGGTGAACAGTCTGGCCCTGCCCCTGGAACAGCAGGCGGCCCTTGTCTATCTGCTCTTTAACTGGGGCGGGGCCGTGGTCCTGTCCCTGCTCCTGACGCCCTTTGCCCGGAGCATCGAGCGCGTCTGGCCGGCCACGAGGGAAGAGGAATGGTCTCGAACCCGCTTTTTGCGCGACGACCTCACGGACGCTCCGGAACTGCACCTCGGGCTCCTTGCCAGGGAGCAAGCCCGCCTGACCTGCCGCCTGCCGCAATATTCAGCCATCCTCCTGGATCAGATCCGGGACGACCGCGGCAAAGTCCTGGAGGCCCTGCACGCTTCCTTTCTGGCCGTATCCAAGGAGATCGACGCTCAAAGCAGCGAGCTGGTCAGCCGCCCCCTGTCCCATAACGGCCTCGAACTGCTGCTGGTCCTGCAAAACAAGCAGAAACAACTGGAAGCCTTCGAGGGCCTGCTCCTCCAGTTTTCCCTGTGCTGCCGGGAGTGGACCGGAAACCTGCGCTCGACCTTCCAGGGCACCTTCCTCCAGGGCCTCGACTTTCTTCTGCACACCGTCTGCGAAGCGGAATCCTCCGACGAAGCAACGGACGCCGAGCAATTGGTCTTGCTGACCCAGGACAAAGGGGACGTGTTCCAGTCCATCCGCAACGTCTACCTGAGCGGCGAGCAGAACATGGACATCCGGGATCGGACGGCGTTTCTGGAACTGACCGGATTGTACGAGCGCATGGTCTGGACCCTGGGCCGCATCGCCGCGCTTCAGCTGGCTCAGAAACGGCTGGCCGCGGGCTCAAAGACGTGACCGCCGCGTTTGGGAAGGGAAAAGAGAGGAAGGAGGGTCAGCGTCAGGACTCGGTGGGTGCGGTATCTCCCTTACCGGCTGGCGCGTTCAAGGACAGAACATAACTATTGATGCCTTCCTGGGGCCAGTAGCGGGCCTCGAGGGAGTCCATCAGCTTGCGCGCGATGCACAACCCCAACGCCTCGAATGTCTTGACCTGCAACAGATGCAGGTGATCGGCCCGGAGATAGTGGTCCAGCGGACCACGTATCCCCGGATACTCGATCACCACCTGAAATCCATCATCATGAACCCGGAAGCGGGCGGAGATGTCCGCGTTGTGTTTGGAGGTCTTGATGGTGCTCAGGGCATAGAGAAAGACCTCCTCCACGGCCAGTTGCAAACGCTTGGCCTCCTCTTGCGGAGTCTTCCGCAACCGACATAGCGCTTCCAAACCGGCATTGACCACCACGACCATCTCTCGTCGTGGGATCACCGTCACACGAACCACTTCCTGCATTTCCAACCCTCTTCGCAATGCGACTAACGCGAGTTCGCCCTCGATTTGAGGGACATGGGGCGAGTTTCCCTGAAGCGTCGCCCAACCGTCCAGACCACGAAAAAAGCCGCCAGGATCAGCCACTCTCCGCCAAGGCCCCGGCCCGGCGCAACGGTGCATCCACCGCCGCCTCCGTCGTCCCCGGCGCAATCGCCCACACCGGAAACGCCCTTGACCCAGCCGCAGTAGTTGGCCATCCGGACATAGACGCCGTAGATCCCCGAGGTTCCGCACTGCAATCCCCAACTGGTCACCCCGGCCAAGTAGGCGTTGCCCGTCTCATTGCGGACAATCATCGGCCCTCCGGAGTCCCCCTGACAGGTGTCCTTCGAACCGTCACCGGGACCGGCGCCGATCATGTTGTCGGTGATAGAGAACAGCGGCGGCGGATAGGCCAGAATCAGGGCGGTTTGACTGACAATGGGCAGCTGTGCTTCCTGGAGCACCGAAGGAAAGCCGCCTCTCGGCCCTAAAGCTCCCCAGCCCGCGACCCAGGCCGAAGCGCCGGGATTGGTCAGACCCGCCGGGTCTCCGGGTGGAATCAGCGGCAAAGCGCCCCAAATGGTTCCATCCGCGGGCACCCTGGCCAGTTGGAGCAAGGCCAGGTCGGATTCATTCGTGTTGCCGTTGTATCGCGGATGCACGGCGATCCGCGCGATGGGGATCCGGTCCCCTCCTTGACCGCGCAAGTCCGTTCGGCCGCTGAGCACGTGCAGGTCGCCGGGGTTGTATTTCACCGCCCCGCTCTGGTCCGCCACGCAGTGCGCCGCAGTAAGCACCCACTGATCGGAAATCAGCGTACCGCCGCAAAACTGGGCCCGGAACTCGTCGTCCACTCCGGCATGCAGCACGCCCACGACCCAGGGCCAATTCCTGATGTCCGTGGCCCGACCGCCAAGAATTTTTTCGACGGCGGAATCACGTTCGTCCTGACCAGCCCAAACCGGCCCGCAAACGAGCATCGCGACTCCCAGCAAACCCAGCACCACGCCCATCACGAAACGCTTGTTCATGACCACTCCCTTTGGTTGACCGACTTCTTCATTGCCGATTGATTTACTCAGACTTTTTCACAATTCGAAATAACAGCATGTTACATCCCGGAATATCTAAATATAGCCGGATCAAAGGACCATGACAAGCCTATTGAACACAACGTCCAAAAAGCATAGGTTCATGGTGTACAGCAAACACGAACAGTCTTTCCAGGAGTTCCAGCCATGTGGGATTATACCGACAAAGTGCGCGACCACTTTCTCAACCCCCGAAACGCCGGCCCGATGGACGACCCCACGGTGGTGGGCGAGGTGGGCAGTCTGGCCTGCGGCGACGCGCTGAAGCTGTTTCTGAAAATCGACGACACGGGACGGATCACCGACGCTACGTTTCAGACCTTCGGCTGCGCCAGCGCCATCGCCTCCAGTTCCGTGCTCACGGAGCTGCTCAAGGGCAAAACCGTGGACGAGGCCGCGGCCATCACCAATAAAGAGATCGCCATGGAACTAGGCGGCCTGCCCAGGGAAAAGATGCACTGTTCCGTGATGGGCCAGGAAGCCCTGGAGTCGGCCCTGAAGCGCTTTCGCGGCGAGTTGGAGCCCCTGGTCAAACCCGAGGGCGAAATCGTCTGCAAGTGCTTCGGCGTCACGGACGTCCAGATCCGCCGGGCCATCACCGAAAACGATCTGACCACGGTGGAGGAAATCACCGACTACACCAAGGCCGGCGGAGGGTGCGGCGAATGCGTCCTGGACCTGGAGCGCATCCTGGGCGAAACCCGGGGCACGGAGCCGGCCAAACCCAAGCCCGCCGCGCCCAAGCGCAAGTTGACCAACCTCCAGCGGATGCAGCTGGTGACCAAGGTTATTGACGAGGAAATCCGGCCCAGCCTGAAAAAGGACCGCGGCGACATCGAGCTGCTGGACATCGAGGGCGCCAAGGTATTGGTCTCCATGCGCGGAGCCTGTTCGGGCTGTCCCTCCAGCCAGTTGACCATCAAGGAACTGGTCCAACGCCGGTTGCGCGATGCCGTGGACCCGGACATCATCGTCGAGGAGGTCCGCTCATGACCGTGATCTACCTGGACAACAACGCCACGACAAGGGTCGCCCCGGAAGTTCTGGAGGCCATGCTGCCCTTTTTGCGGGAGGCCTACGGCAACGCCTCCAGCATGCACGGCTTTGGCGGCAACGTTGGCAAATTCATCAGTGAGGCCCGGGAACGCACGGCCCAGGGGCTGGGCTGCTCCCCGGAAGAGATCATCTTCACCTCCTGCGGCACGGAAAGCGACAACACGGCCATCTTTTCCGCTGTCCGCTCCCAACCGGAAAAGCGGCACGTTGTGACCACCCGGGTGGAGCATCCCGCAGTCCTGAACGTGGCCAGCCACCTGGAAATCGCCGGGTACGAGGTCACCCATCTGAAGGTGGACGAACTGGGGAGGCTGGACGTGCAGGAGTTGGAGGACAGCCTGCGCCCGGACACGGCCCTGGTCTCCATCATGCACGCCAACAATGAAAACGGCGTGATCTTCCCTCTGGAGCGGATCGCCGAAATCGTCAAGAGCCGGGGCATCCTCCTGCACACCGACGCGGTTCAGACCGTGGGCAAGCTGCCCATCGACCTGCAGAAGCTGGCCGTGGACTTCCTGGCCCTCTCCGCCCACAAGGTGCACGGCCCCAAGGGCATGGGCGCGCTGTTCGTCCGCCGGGGCGTGCCGTTTCGGCCCTTCATGCTCGGCGGGCACCAGGAAAAAGGGCGGCGGGCCGGAACCGAGAACGTGGCCGGAATCGTGGCCCTGGGCAAGGCCATGGAAATGGCCGCAGCCGGGATTGACGAGGAAAACTCACGGGTCAAGGCCCTGCGCGACCGCCTGGAGCAGGGGATCATGGACACGGTGCCGGACGTGCGCCGCAACGGAGACCCGGAAAGCCGCCTGCCCAACACCACCAGCCTGGCCTTCAAGTACATTGAGGGCGAATCCATTCTGCTGATGCTGGACCAGCACGGCATCTGCGCCAGTTCCGGTTCGGCCTGCACCTCCGGCAGTCTGGAGCCCTCCCACGTGCTCCGGGCCATGGGCGTGCCCTTCACCTTTGCCCACGGCTCCATCCGCTTCAGCCTGAGCCGGTACACCACGGACGAGGAAATCGATCTGGTCCTGCGCGAACTGCCCGGCATCGTGTCCAGGCTGCGGGCCATGTCTCCCTTCACCGGCAACGACGAGACCGCGGCGGGCTGCGCCTGCTGAGAAGACGAGCCGGACGCGGCTGTCGCCGTTTTTCTGACTCCAAACCGCCGAGTAATTGCATGAATACCCCAGAGATGATGGAACTGAGCATCGCCCCGTTGCGGGACGTGGTCCGCCAGCTGTGCGCCCCCGACTCCTGCAAGGACGTCTGCCGCGCCCCGGTCCACGACCAGCCCATGCCTTCGGTTCCGGCGATCACGGAAATCGTGGAGCGACTGCGGGCCGTCCTCTTTCCCGGCTACTACGGCGACTCCGAGGTCACCCCGGAGTCCCTGAGCTACCACATCGGGGCCGGGCTGGACCGGGTCTACCGACTGGTCACGGAACAAATCCGGCGCGGGTACTGTTTCCTGTGCCGGATCAACGAGGAGGAGGACTGCGGAGACTGCCAGGATCTGGCCGTGGATCTGGCCACCAAGTTCATCACCACCCTGCCCAAGATTCGCGGTCTCCTGGCCACGGATGTTCAGGCCGCCCTGGCCGGGGACCCGGCGGCCAAAACGCCTGGAGAGATCATCTTCAGCTATCCCAGCATCCTGGCCCTGACCCATTACCGCATCGCCCACGAACTCTATCATCTGGGCGTGGATATGATCCCCCGGATCATCTGCGAAATGGCCCATTCCAAGACCGGCATCGACATCCATCCCGGCGCGGAAATCGGCCACCACTTCTTCATCGACCACGGCACGGGCACGGTAATCGGCGAAACCAGCATCATCGGCGACAACGTCCGGCTCTACCAGGGCGTGACCCTGGGCGCGAAAAGCTTCCCCAAGGACGCCAACGGCCAGATCATCAAGGGCCTGCCCCGGCATCCGGTCCTGGAGGACGACGTGATCATCTACTCCGGCGCGACCATCCTGGGCCGAGTGACCATCGGCAAGGGCTCGGTCATCGGCGGCAACGTCTGGGTCACCGAAAGCGTCCCCCCAGGCTCCCGCCTGATCCAACAACGCCCCAGCTCGCAGCTGTTCAGCGGTGGCGATGGGATTTGAACAGGATACATGGAGAAACAATGCCTCTCTACGAGTTTTACTGCCAGGATTGCCACACCATCTACAACTTTTTCTCTCTGCGGATCAACACGGAAAAGCAGCCGGACTGCCCCAAGTGCGGACGCCCGGAGTTGGAGCGACAGGTTTCCGTGTTCGCCATTTCCAAAAATCGTCCGGATACCGGAGACGGTGAGGACGGCATGGACGGGATGCCCGACCTTTCCGGCCTGGACGAGGCCAAGCTGGAACGGGCCATGGCCATGATGGCCCGGGAGGCCGAAGGCATGGACGAGGATGATCCCCGTCAGGCGGCCCAGTTGATGCGCAAGCTCTGCGACGTCACGGGCATGCATTTCGGGGAGGGCATGGAGGAGGCTTTGGCCAGAATGGAAGCCGGGGAAGACCCTGAACAGGTCGAAGCGGAAATGGGCGACATGTTCGAAAACATGGACTTCAGCCCCGCCGGAGCCAAAAAGCTGCGCCGCGCCCTGCGCGCGCCGGCCCGGGATGAGACGATTTACGACATGTGAGGCGGAAAAGCGGTGCCGGTGCAGTCCAAGACGACCCGCTTTCCGGGCGCGAGTCCGAGCACCGCGGCGGCGCTGCCCTGGTTGACCGCCAGCTCCCAATAGCCCTGGCTTCCAACCAGCACCCCGACTCCGCCCGCCGGAATCTGGGCATAGGTCTGCACCGGAACCAGCGGCTGAAGCAGGGGCGCGAGCAGTTCGACTCGCTCCATCCCTGCTTCGGGCCAAAGACGTTCGGGCAGGTTGAGCAGGCAGTTGCCGAACCGGTCCACATGCAGGACATGGGCCGTGATCTCCCGGCCCCGCTGCTCCGGCAAGGCCCAGGCCGGACGCTGCAACGTCTCCGTATCCAGCGGTCGTCCCAGTCGCCGCGGATCAACGCCCAGGGCCAGCCGGGCCGCGGCCGGGGCCAGGATGTCCCGACCGTGAAAGGTATTGGAACGCGCCCCCGAAGCGGACGGCATGGTCAGTTCCCAGGCCCGCTCTCCGGGCTCCTCCCCAGCCAGCCCCTTGGGCTCAGGCCCGAAAACCAGGGCCAGCAGGCCGTTGTCCGGCCCCAGGAAAAAACGGCCTTCCCGTTTTCCGATCACCAGACGACGCTCGGTCCCCACCCCTGGGTCCACCACGCCCACCAGCACGCTGCCTTCCGAAAAAAACCGCCAACTGGCCGCCAGATAAAAGGCCCCCTGCATGACGTCAAAGGGCCGGACCTGGTGACTGACGTCCACGACCGAGGCCTCGGGCGCGAGGCCCGCCAAAACGCCCTTCATCTGTCCCACGTACGGATCGTCCAGTCCAAAATCCGTGAGCAGGGCCACGGTCGGCCTACCCCCCCTCCTCCGCCCTCCCGGAAAACGCCCGCCCCGCATCGCATGTCGCCTGTCGGTGGCCATATTTCCTCCTTTTTGACCGGCAAACCCATTGCCCAGAGCTGGTGCGTCGTTGTATCCCCGAAGAGAATTCATAGTACACGACCCTGGAGTAGTGCCGATCCCGCGCACACCATCTCCCGCGGGACTACACGCCCGTGAACATTCTACCGCAACGCGGCGAGAATGTTCCGACACAGAGGGTCGACGAGAGATGAGCGTTCTTCCAGGCCCAGAACGCTTCCGGAGGTCAGTTGCCGGGCCGTGAGGCTCGGCAGGACGGAGATGGACGCGGCCAGAGGCGGCAGCCCGGCAATGTCCGGCAATTCGTCCCGCTCCTGGTGACGGTTGAGCACCAGAGCTTGGCGCTTGAGCCCCAGGCCCAGGGCCAGTCGGGCGATTTCCGCGGCCGTGTCCAGCCCGCGGCGAGACGGTTCGCTGACCACCACCAGTCCATCCACGGCCGCAACCGTGCCCCGGCCCAGATGCTCCACTCCGGCCTCCAGGTCCACGACCACCCATTCCCGAGCTTCCAGCACCAAATGGGCCAGCAGGGCCTTGAGCAGGGAATTGGCTCCGCAGGCGCAACCGCCTCCCGCGCCGGTCACGGTCCCCATGACCAGCAGTCGCTTGCGCCCCGCGCCGTCGCGACCGGAATCAGCCAATTCCGCGGGCAATTCCACGGCCAAATCACCGGACAAATCCCCCACGTCCGGGTTCAGGTGCATGAAGCCGGAGCCGATGCGTTCCGCCACCAGATCGGTGCGCAACACCAGCGGCTTGGGCAGGCTTTCCCGCTCCAGGCCCGAGGCCTGGCCCAAGGACAGGGCGGTGTCCGCGTCCACCAAATAGACGTCATGACCGCTTCTGGCCAGAAAGTCTCCCAGCCAGGCCGCGATGGTGGTCTTGCCCACCCCGCCCTTGCCGGCGACCGCGATTTTCATGCTTCGCTCCCATGGGGATGATGTGGGGGACGGGCGTCCATCCCCCGAGAAGGTTCAACTTACGGCGTCAACCCCAGGCTCTGCCGCTTGGCCGAAATCCGCGCGTCAATGGCCTCCGCCGCCTTGTGCGGATCGGCCTCCACGCCGAAGCAGGCCCCGACCACGCCTTCCAGGCCGCTCAAAGCCAGATTGGTCACGGTTTCGCTGCCGGTGATATGCGGCGGCAGGCCCAGGTGGGTGCATATCCCGCTGGCCACGGCGTAGAGGCCGATGGCCGCGGCCTTTTCGGAGTACCATTCCGGGGCGCTGGCCGCCACGGGCAGGTCACTGATGTCCGTGCCCAGGGCGTCGGCCAGCATGGCGCAGAGATGAATGATCCGCGAATTGTCCACGCAACTGCCCACATGCAGAACCGGCGGAATGCCCAGGGACGTGCACACGGCCTTCAGGCCCTCTCCGGCTCTGTCCGCGGCCTCTGGTACCATCAGCCCGGCCTTGCCCATGGCCACGGTGGCGCAGCCGGTGATCAGCACCAGGATGTCGCGCCTGATCAACTCCTTGCACAGCTCTGTATGGACGTGATCGTGCTTCAGCCTGGGGTTGTTGCAGCCCACGATGCCCACGGCTCCCCGGATCTGTCCGGCCTTGATCGCTTCCAGGAGCGGGCCGGGAGTGCCTCCCAACGCACCGAGGATGGCCTCGTTGGAAAAGCCGGTCATCAATTCCACCGGCTCGGCGGGGATATCCACGCGGCCGGGGTCGCGCTTGGTGAACGCCTCAATGGCCGCCTCCACCACCTGCACGGCCTTTTGCCGGGCGTTGGCGTAGTTGAACTCCACATGTTCGGCCCCGGTGAATTTGGCCTTGTCCGAGGTGGAGATAAACCGGGTCTGGTAGCAGCCGGCGATGGTCACCAGGGAAGGCATGATGCACTGGTAGTCCACGACGATGCAGTCCACCGCGCCCGTGACCAGAGCCAGTTCGGTCATCAGATGGTTGCCGGCCATGGGAATACCCTGGCGCATCAGCACTTCGTTGCCCGTACAGCACAGGCCGGCCACGTTGATCCCGGACGCTCCGGACGACTTGGCCTTCCGGATCAATTCTGGATCCCGAGCCGCGGCCAGGATCATTTCCGAGACGATGGGGCTGTGGCCGTGGACCACCACGTTGACCTGATCCGCCTTGAGCACGCCCAGGTTGACCTGGGCCTTCCTGGGAGTAGGGGTACCGAAAAGGATGTCCGACAGCTCCGTGGCGATCATGGAGCCGCCCCAGCCGTCTCCAAGAGCCACCCGGGCCGAATGCAGGCACAGGCTCACCGCGTCGCTGTCCACGCCCATATGCGTGCGGTGCATCATTTCCACCACGTCCCGGTCGATCCCCCGGGGGGTGATACCCAGTTTTTCCCATAACTCCCGACGCTTTCCAGGGGCGCGGGCGACAAAGGAGACCGAGGGCGTGGCAAAGCCGAAGTCCTCAATGAACGTTTCGGCCAGGGCCCGAGCGATCTCCTTGTCGCTTTTGCCCTGAACGGTCACGCCCACCTCAGCCGCGATGCGACGCAGTTTTTCCGGGTCGCGGATGCCGTAGTCCGATGTTTTGCCCTGGCCGACGGCCAACAGCGTCTCCACCAGGTCCCGTCCGTGGTCCGAATGCGAGGCCGCTCCCGCGGCCACGAACCGGCCGAAGTTTCGGGCCACGGTCAAGTCCGCATCCGCTCCGCACACGCCGCGCTCCCGCTTGCCCTTGCCCGGGGTGATCCGGCACGGTCCCATGACGCATTTGGAACAGCTCAGGCCCTGCTTACAGAACGTGCAGGCCGGCCGCTGCTCCGCCAGCCTGTCCCAGACGGTTTCCACGTTGTCGCGTCTGGCCTTCTCGATCATTTTTTGGGCGTCCGGCCAAATGGAAAGGTCCTCTGCTCTTCGGGGTAGCTTCTCTGCCATGGCGCTCTCCTTTGTTGTGGGTGACGGATGCGGGAAGAATTTTTCAAGAAGCCATAGCACCAAAACCTGAGTGCGTCTGTCGGCTGGCCGACAACAGATTGCCCTCCATGAGCTTTGTTTTCATATATCTTCGCGCACGAGGGTCATGCTCAGTAGACCTTGCGCCGGGAAAAACCCTGGCCGATGACGTTCAGGGTATTTTCCTCGATGGTGAAGGCCTTGGGATCGATGGTGAAGATGACTTCTTCCAGACGCTTGAGCTGTAAGCTGGTGACCACGGTCAACAGAATTTTCTTGCGTTTACCGGTGTAGGCGCCGCGACCGTAAAGAAAGGTCGAGCCCCGGTTGATGGTGCTCAAGATGGCCTTGGCCAGTTCGTCGGGCTTTTCCGAGACCACGAGCACCATTTTGCGCTGGTTGAACATGCCCAGGAAGTAGTCCATAACCATGGCGTGGACGAAAACCAGAAACACCGAGTACAGCATCTGCTCCAGACCGATGAAGAACAGACTCCCGAAAAACAGGACCATGTTGAAGCCGAAGGAAAATTTCCCGATCCCGAGATTAAAACGCTGGCTCAAGAAGACCGAGATAACGTCCAGCCCGCCCAGGGATCCCAAGGACCGCAAGGCGATGCCCGACCCGGCTCCCATAATGGCTCCGGCCGTCAGAGCGGCCAGCAGGGTGTCCTCAATGATCAGGGTCCATGGGATGGTATCAAGCCCCAGGCTGAGCAGCAGCATGCCGTACAGGCTGTAGAAGAAAAACCGCCTGCTGACGCAGATCCAGCCGAGAATGAAAATAGGGATGTTCAGGATCAGCAGCCAAACACCGGGCGGGAAAATTCCGACCACGTAACTCAGAATCAAGCCGACCCCGGTCACGCCGCCGCTGATGAATTCCTGAGGAACGACGATGGCCTTGGCTCCGAAGGCGAGGATCAAAGCCCCCATCGTGATCAACAGCAGGTTCCAGGAGATGGAATATGTCGTAACGCGGAACTGCTCCGCCCAATTGCCGGCCATGCGGTCTTCCCTCCGTTCCGACGAAGTGCCTTATTTCGATGTACCGCCTATGCGAGGTCTGAAAAGTACTTCTGATAGCTCTGAAACAACCGGCAGGAAATGATCAGCGGCGATATTGTGCGGGGCCAGTCCGACGACCATGGGTCAGAGCCACATCGCCGAACAGCCCATACCTACATGACCCCGATGCCGGGAGCAAGACCGCGAAGAGGCCGCACGAATCAGGACGAGTCCCGGTCCCTCGTATCTGTTTCCGGATGACTTTTCATGGTTCAGAGGCTAAGAAGAAACCGCTTTCAAAACGCGTTTTGGTAGAACGTCCCAGGGTCGAATCGTCTCCCTTCACCAGCAAACGTCGCGAGGACCATCAACCATGTGCGGAATCATCGGTTATGCGGGGCACAGACCGGCCGTGCCCATCATCGTGGAAGGACTGAAGCGTCTGGAGTACCGCGGCTACGATTCCGCGGGCGTAACCTTTGCGCAGCACGACGAGTTGCACGTCATTCGGGCCGAGGGCAAGCTGTGCGAGCTGGAAACCCGTCTCAACGGCCAGGACATGTTTCACGCCACCACGGCCCTGGGCCATACCCGCTGGGCGACCCACGGCCTGCCCGTGGAACGCAACGCCCATCCCCATCGCGACCCGGGAGGCCGCCTGGCCCTGGTGCACAACGGGATCATCGAGAACTACCAGTCGCTTCGAAAAATGCTCAAAGACAAAGGACGTACGTTTTTCTCGGATACGGACTCCGAAGTGCTGGTTCAGCTTATCGCCGAGCTCTGGACCTCCGACGTCACTCTACGCGAGGCGTTCAGCAAGGCTCTAGCTCAAGTTGAAGGCACCTATGCCGCAGCCTTTCTCAACCTGGATGAGCCGAACAAAATCTGGGCGGCCCGCAAATCCAGCCCGCTGTTGCTGGGCGTGGGCGTGGGAGAAAACTTCGTGGCCTCGGACATCCCGGCGTTTCTGGGCTATACACGGGACGTCGTCTTTCTGGAGGACGGCGAACTGGTGGAGTTGGAGCCTTTTTCCTGGCAGGTCTTTGATGCCGCCACTCTGGCACCCCTGGAAAAGAAGGTCCACCACATCACCTGGGATTTTCAGGCCGCGCAAAAAGGCGGCTACCGTCACTTCATGCTCAAGGAAATCTTCGAGCAGCCCGCGGTGATCGCCAATTGCCTGGCCGGACGCGTGGACGCCAAAGCCTTGTCCGTGACCCTGCCGGAGCTGGAGGCCGTACCCGTCCCGGGCCAGATCCAGATCGTGGCCTGCGGCACGTCCTATCATGCCGGGCTGTGGGGCCAACACTTGCTGGAGTCGTGGGCGAAAATTCCGGTTCGCGTGGAAATCGCCTCGGAATTCCGATATCGCAACCCGCTTTTCATGCCGGACGATCTCGTCCTGGCCATCAGTCAGTCCGGAGAAACCGCGGATACCCTGGCCGGGATGCGTCTGGCCAAGGAGCACGGGGTGCCCGTGCTCGGACTGTGCAACGTGGTGGGATCCAGTGTAGCCCGGGAGGCGGACAGCGTGATTTACACCCAGGCCGGGCCGGAAATCAGCGTGGCCTCCACCAAGGCCATGTGCAGCCAGCTCGTCCTGTTGACCCTGCTGGCCCTGTACTGGGGCCGACGCAAGGGAACACTGGCTCGGGAAGTGGAGACCTCGATCATCACCGGACTGCTCGGCCTGCCCCAAGTTTTGGAAGCCGAACTGCCTCGCCTGCGCGGCAAGGCCCAGGAACTGGCCCCGGAATACAGCACGGCGCACAGCTTTTTCTACCTCGGCCGGGGCCCGGCCTACCCGCTGGCCTTGGAAGGCGCCTTGAAACTCAAGGAAATCTCCTACATCCACGCCGAAGGCTATGCGGCCGGAGAAATGAAGCACGGCCCCATCGCCCTGATCGAGCCGGAATTCCCCACCTTTGCCCTGGCCTTGAATGACGCCTTGCTGCCCAAGGTCGTTTCCAATCTGGTTGAAGTCCAGGCCCGCAACGGTCGGGTCATCGCCTTGTGCCAGTCCGGATTCGATCTGACCGTGGACCACTCCTGGGAGATCCCTCAGGTTTACGGCCCGCTGAACACCTTTCTGGCCCTGCCGGCCTTGCAGTTGTTCGCTTACGAAATGGCCGTCTACCTGGGCAAAGACGTGGACCAACCCCGCAATTTGGCCAAAAGCGTGACGGTGGAGTGAGGGCTGAGGGCTGAGGGCTGAGGGCTGAGGGCTGAGGGCTGAGGGCTGAGGGCTGAGGGCTGAGGGCTGAGGGCTGAGGGCTGAGGGCTGAGGGGATATTTTATTGAGGAGCGTGTCAATGGTTTTAAGTTGTTCCTCTCATTTTTCCAAAAAAACGAGATATGAAGAACCCACCGGCCGCCACCATGACGATGGCCGCGCCGGCGGTCAGATTCAGGTAGTAGGCCAGAAGCAATCCGCTCACGCAGAACACTGTGCTCAGCAGCACGGACCAAACCATCATGGTTCCCAGTGACCTTGCGAACCCTTCCGCCATCACGGCCGGAATGGTCAACAGCGCGATGACCAGGATCAGGCCCACGGCCTGGATGACCGTGACCACGGTCAACGCGGCCAGGGCCAGAAGGCTGAAATACAAGCCGCGTACCGGGACGCCCATGACCCGGGCGTGTTCCTCGTCGTAGGACATGGCCAGCAGGTCGTGATAGAAAAGCCGCGCCCAGCCCAGCACCACCAAATTCAACGCGGCCATCAGCCACAGGTTGGTATCGGGCACCAACAGAATGCTCCCGAACAGGTAACTCATCAAATCCACGTTGTACCCGGGGGTCATGTCCACCAGGATGATCCCCGCGGCCATACCCACGGCCCAGATCACGCCGATGGTGGAGTCGCTGCGATGTTTCGCGCCCAGGCTGACCCCGCCCATGACCAGGGAAGCCAGCAATGCGCACAACGCGGCCCCGAGATACGGCGAAGCGCCCAGATAGATTGCCGCCCCCACCCCGCCATAGGAGGCGTGGGCGATCCCGCCGGAAAGAAAAACCAAACGATTAACCACCACCAGGGCCCCCATCACCCCGCAACAGACGCTGATCAGCAAACAGGCCGTCAAGGCGTTGCGCATGAACTCGTACTGGAAAAAATCCGGCGTCATGAGCAGCGATGTTCCCTGAGCACCCGGTGGGGCACCGGCCCGTGGGTCACCAGCTCCACGGGGCAGTGATAGACGGATTCAAGCATGGTCTGGGTGAACTCGGCCCGGTCGTGGTAATACAGCGTCTTGTTCACGCAGGCCACGGACGTGGCGTAACTGGAGAGAATGGAGAGGTCGTGGCTGACCACGATGATGGTCATGGAGACGTTCAATTCCTTGAGCAAATCGTAGAGCGCGGTCTGAAAGTCCCGGTCCACGCTGGCCGTGGGTTCGTCCAGGAAGAGCAATTCCGGTGCGTTGGCCAGCGCCCTGGCGATAAATACACGTTGCCGCTGACCGCCGGAAAGCCGGCCGATGCGCCGACCACGCAAATCCCACATGCCCACCCGCTCCAGGGCTTGGCGCGCCGCCCCCCGGTCTGCAGCGTCGAAACCGCGCCAAAAGGTACGGTGAGGCAGACGACCAAGCAGCACCACATCTTCAACCGTAACGGGGAACTGGGTGTGAACATTGGTGTGCTGCGGAACGTACCCCACCTTGCGGGACATTTTCCCAGGGGCCGCATCAAGCACGGAGACGACGCCCTTGTGTGGCCTCAGGATGCCCAGCAAGACTTTGAGCAGCGTGGTCTTGCCTCCGCCGTTGGGCCCCAACACGGCCAAAAAGTCTCCCTGGCGCACACGCAATTCCACGTCTTCCAGGACGGGATGTCCGTCATAGGCGCAACACACGCCCTGGGCATGCACGACTGGGGAGGACATGGAAAACTCCGTTACTGCATCGCTTGCTTGAACTTTTCGGCCACGGTGCGCATGTTCTCCATCCAGTTTTCGGCCAACGGGTTGATGGCGATGGTCTGGCCTTCGATGGCCGAGGCAATGGTTTCCGCGCTACGGGTGGAGAACTGCGGGGAGACGAAGACAACGCGAATCCCCTCTGCCTTGGCCCGCTGAATCAGTAGCTGTAGGTCCTGGGCTTTGGGTTCCTTGCCCTCCAGCTCCACCGGGATCTGCTCCAGCCCGTAATGGCGGGCAAAGTATCCCCAGGCGGGATGAAAAACCATGAACGCCGCCTCCTGCTTTCCAGCCAAGGTATGGCGGATGTCCGCGTCCAGGGCGTCCAGGTCGGCCATGAACGCCTTGAAGTTGGCTTCATATACCGGAGCATGAGCACCGTCGAGGGCCGTCAAGGCCTCGAGGATGTGCCGCGCCTGGATGCGGACCAAGTCCGGTGAAAGCCAGATATGGGTGTCCAGTCCGCCGTGATGCTGGTGCTCGTTGCCGCGGTCTTGGCCATGACCATGGTTGTGAGCGTGTTCATGCCCCTGGCCATGCCCATGCCCATGATCATGGCCGTGGCTCTTTCCGTTAGCATCTTCGGGTCCGTGATCGTGGTTCTTTCCCTGGTCGTGCCCGTAATCACGGTGCTGATGGTGGGGGATCATGGAGAGTTTATCGATGCCCGCATCCGTGTGCACGAGCTGCAGTTCAGGGTTAAGCGCGGCTATCTTAGGCAAAAGATTTTTCTCGAATTCCACCCCCAGGGCAAAATATATCTTGGCCTGGGCCAAGGTCCGCATCTGGGCCGGATTCGGCTCGTAAACATGGGGGCTGGCTCCCGGCGGGACCATGACGGACACATTCACGAATCGTCCTCCGACGCGTTCCACGAAGTACTTTTGCGGCGCAATGCTCACGAACACCTCAAAAGGCTGTGCCCGAACCGATTCCGCGCCCAGCGTCACGAACAAGAACGCGATCAAAGCAATCCCCAACCTTGAACTCCAATTGCGCATATTCACATCCTCCCGGTTACGGTACGCAATACGGTAAGCCTATCCTCTTTACCTTTCGATGATATTGATCTTGCGATATCATCAAACCAATGGCAAGCAACAGGCTTTGTTGAGAGTCAATTGATAGCCTTCCGGGCTAATGGTGAAGGAGAAAGAGAGAGGAGAGGGCGACCACGACAAAAACGCCCCGAGCGGAAGCGACCGCAAAAAGGCCGACAATGAAACGAAAAACGCAACAACGCCAAGCCATTCAATCGGCCCTTGGCAAGGCCATGGGACCGCTGACCATCCCCGAGATTCACCGGGCGGCCTTACACTACTCGCCAGGCCTGGGCATTGCCACGGTCTATCGAACCGTTCGAGACATGCTGGAACAGGGCGCAATCTTACAAATCGGCATTCCGGGTGAAATCCCAAGATACGAAGACGCGCATCGTTCGCACCACCATTTTTTTCAGTGCCGTGTCTGTTCCCGCGTCTTCGAAGTCCACGAATGTCCCGCCGACCTGCACCGCATGGTTCCGGAAGGGTTTGAATTGGAGGACCACGAAGTGTTCCTGTTCGGACGCTGCAAGGACTGTCGTGGAGGGCTGACAGACGCGCATCCCTGAACCCGGGCGGAACGAACGGCGTTTGATTCGTCGCTCCCGGGGCCGAGCAACTACACGATCTCCAGGCGTGGCTCCCCGGGCTGATGCCGAACGACCCGCCCGATGACTTCGCTCAGATCACCACCCTCTTGGAGCATCCTTTGGGCCTCGGCCACTTGCTCCTCGGCAACCCCTAACACCAAGCCTCCTGAAGTTTGGGCGTCGAAGATCAAATCCGCGCGCAGAGCGTCCACGCCGGGCTTGATTTTCACCTGCCGGGCGCAATGTGTTTTGTTGGCGAAACTCCCGGCCGGGAGCATGCCCATGGCGATCAGTTCCATGGCCTGATCCAGAACCGGGACGCTTTCGGCTTCCAGGATAATCCGCACATCCGAGGCATTGGCCATTTCCAGCAGGTGACCGCCCAGGCCGAATCCGGTCACGTCCGTGGCGCCTTTTAATCCCAGCTTGGCAATGACTTCCCCACCAATTCGGTTCAGTCGCCCGGCCCAGTGGTACAAAAGCTTTTCCAGCTCTTCCGCGCCGGACAATTCGGCCTTCAGCCCCGTGGCCAAAACGCCGGAGCCCAACGGCTTGGTCAGGATCAGCTGATCGCCGGGACGCAAACCGCCATTGGTCGCGAAGCCTTCCGGAGCGACGAAGCCGGTGACCGCCAAACCGTATTTAACCTCCTGATCTTCGACGCTGTGACCGCCGGCCAACACCGCGCCGGCCTCTTGAATCTTGTCCAATCCGCCGCGCAGAATTTCCTTAAGGATATCCTTGGAAAGCTTTTTGATCGGAAAACAGACGATGTTCATGGCGCACCACGGGGTCCCGCCCATGGCATAGACGTCCGAAAGGGAGTTTGCCGCGGCTATTTGCCCGAACCAATAAGGATTGTTGACAATGGGCGTGAAGAAATCAACGGTCTGAACCAGCGCCATGTTCGGCGGAAAACGCAGTATCGCCGCGTCCTCGGCATGTGCCGTTCCTGAAAGTACGCGCTCGTCCGAACGAATGGCGAGGTCTTTCAAAACGCTCTCCAGGTCCCCTGGAGATATTTTAGAGGCTCAACCGGCGGCACTGACGCCGCGGACCAGAGCGCATGCATCAAGATTGATCATAATCTCACCCTTGTTGATGATGGAGTGAACCAAAGTGGCCACCGGATCGGCGCACCAAGTCGAACACGTTCCCTTCGGCCTGATGCTGGCTCGCCTCGGGTTGTTCTAACGTTTCGGCTGCTTCGGTGACGAATTTCAAAAAATACCGTACAACCGGAAACTGGTGGCGCAAGGGATGGTGGACAACGAAAAAACTGCGCTCGAAGTGCAGTTCCGGAATACTGACGACGGTCAATTCTCCGCGTTGAAGGTATTCCCGAGCGGCCAGACGGGAGCTGACGGAAATTCCCATGCCGCAACGCACGAAACGCAACAAGGCTTCCGTGCCGTCCACGACGCTCACCACGTTTAGTTCCTTGGGCGGACATCCTGCTTTTTCCAGAGCCTGCTCCACGGCAAGTCGCGTACCGGATCCGGGTTGGCGCACCACCCAAGGCATTTTAACAATGGATTCAACGCTGAAGGGTGGACGACGTCCGGATAAAAAACTTGGCGCCGCCAAGACCACAAGCGAGTCGTCCACCAGGGCCTGAAATTCCAGTTCCGACGATTCGTCCTTGGCGCCGACCACGCCGACACAAAGCTTGCCCCGTGAAATCAAGTCCAGGATATCCAAGGAATCGCCTTCGGCCAGCGAGATGCGCACATTGGGATATCTTCGCAAAAAACGGCTGAGCAATTCGGGGAACAAGTAGTTTGCGGGAATAGTGCTTCCTCCCAGCTTCAACTCGCCGGATACGTCGTTGGACAGTAGACGAATTTCGGACTCGGCTCGGTCCAGGGAGGCGAAGATGGACGCGCAGTGTCCATAGAGAATATCAGCGGCCTGGGTCGGTAAAATACTGCGCCCCAAGCGATCAAACAGCGAAACCTGGATGGACTGTTCCAACGAGGCCACATGCGCGCTGATGGTTGGTTGGGACAAAGCCATATCTTCCGCCGCCCGGGAAAAGCTCCTGCGTTCATAGACCTTGGCAAAGGCTCGCAGTTGACGCATATCCATATTCACGATCCAAACAATAGCTTTTAACTATCAACCAAATCAAAAAAAAGGCAGAGCAATTGCTCTGCCTTTATCATGCATCTCGACGGTTCACTCAGCGGACTTTTCCCGAGAAGCCGGAGAGGCTTCCTCGGACGCAGGACTCAGTGGAGCCGCGCTTTGCGGAGCAGTGGTCGCGGGGGCTACTCCCTGTTCAGCTTGCCCAGTCACGGCCTGATGCTTCGTAAATTCGATAAAAGCCAAAGGCGCGCAATCTCCCGGGCGTGGAGCCCCAAGCTTCAATACGCGTGTATATCCGCCGGGAACATCCCTATACAAGGGAGCAACCTCGTCGAACAAGCGTTTAACCAGCGCATGATCGCCCAATACCTTGTACACAAGCCGTCTGGAATGCAGGTCATTGCGTTTTGCCTTGGTCACGAGTTTTTCGACCACGCCGCGGAGTTCCTTGGCCTTGGCTTCCGTGGTTTGAATACGGCCATGCTGGATCAACGCGCTGGCCATGTTCCGAAACATGGCCTTTCGGTGAGCCGGGGTCCGGTTGAACTTTCTACCGCTCTTCCTGTGTCTCATGAGTATCTTCCTTCTTCAGCCATTCCTGATATTTCTCTTCGAAGTTGGGAACGTCGGTCCCAAAATCAAAGCCCATTTTATTGACCACGCGCCGAATTTCCTCCAGCGACTTGCGACCGAAATTCCGCGTTTCCAAAATTTCGTTTTCCGTCTTTTGAACCAATTCCCCGAAGATGGAAATCCCGGCGCTCTTCAGGCAGTTGGTTGCCCTTACGGATAGTTCAAGGTCCTCAATGGACTTGAACAAAAGCGGATCGATGTTTTGGTCCGCGGCGTCCGTTGTTCCCTGTTCATCCTCGCTGTCGTCAAAGGCGATGAACACGGAGAGTTGATCTTTAAGTATCTTGGCGGAGTAGGCAATGGCGTCATCGGGACGCAACGACCCGTCGGTCCAGACTTCCATGACCAACTTGTCATAGTTGGTCATCTGGCCGACTCGCGCTTGCTCCACGGAATAGGCGGCTTTGAGTATGGGAGAAAAATTCGCGTCCAACGCGATCAACCCGATCTCTTCGTCCACCCCTTCATGCATTTCCGCAGGGAGATATCCTTTGCCCATCCGGACTTCCAGTTCCAAGCGAAAATCGATGTCCTCCGTCAACGTGGCAATGAGCTGATCCGTATTGTAAACCTTAACCCGCTGATTCTCCTGGATGGCGGCGGCGGTGACGGCACCTTTCGAGTTCGCCGTGAGCTGAAGACGTTGCGGCTCGTCGGTGGTCATGGCCAATCGGACTTGCTTCAGGTTGAGCACAATATCCGTGACATCCTCCAGAACTCCTGGAATTGTCGAAAACTCGTGCTGGACGCCCTCTATGCGTACGGCGACGATGGCCGCCCCCTGCATGGACGACAGCAGGACGCGACGCAGGGCGTTGCCAATGGTTGTCCCAAATCCGCGTTCCAACGGCTCGCAGATAAACTTGCCGTAGGTATTGGAGGAGCGCTTGTCTTTGACAAGCTGGTCGGGCTTGACCAATTCCGTCCAATTGCGGGTGTTGAGGAGCTTGTCGCCTTTACGAATGAACATTCTATGCACCTGCAAAGATTATTTTGAATACAGCTCAACGATGAGCTGTTCGTTGATCTGAAAAGATATATCTTCGCGAGTCGGAACAGAGACAAGTTTGCCTTTGTGCTGAGCACCATCGACTTCCAACCAAGCGGGAGTTCCGCGTCGGGCGATGACTTGCTGGGCTTCCAGAATCACGGGAATCTTTCGACTCGACTCCTTGACCACGATCTCGTCTCCAATGCGCATCCGTAAGGAGGGGATGTTCACTTTATGGCCGTTCAGTGTGAAATGACCATGGCGGATCAGCTGTCGGGCCTGGTCGCGAGAGTTGGCATACCCCATGCGATAAATCACGTTGTCCAAGCGTGTTTCCAACAATACCAACAAGTTGGTGCCGGTCACGCCTCGCTGCTTGTCGGCTTTGGAAAAATAATTTCGGAACGGACGCTCGAGAACTCCGAAAGTTCGGCGCAACTTCTGCTTCTCCCGCAACTGCAACGCATAGTCGCTGAATTTCTTGCGTGCGCGGCCATGCTCTCCGGGTGCGTATGAACGCCGCTCGTAAGCACATTTGTCGGTGAAACAGCGATCACCTTTTAAAAAAAGCTTTGCGCCTTCCCGGCGGCACAATCGGCATTTTGCTTCAGTATATCTGGCCAAAATCTCCTACCTCCCCTCTCCTGAATTAGACTCTTCTGCGTTTGGGCGGACGGCAACCATTGTGCGGAATCGGCGTGATGTCACGGATATAGGTCACCTGAAAGCCGACCTTGTTAATGGCCCGCATGGCGGCTTCACGGCCGGACCCCGGTCCCTTGACCAGAACGCCGACGGTACGCATTCCTTGTTCCTGCGCCTTGCGCGCGGCGGATTCCGCGGCCAACTGCGCCGCGAAGGGGGTGCTTTTACGTGATCCTTTAAAGCCGGCCATTCCGGAACTGGCCCAACTGACGACGTTTCCCTTCTGGTCTGTAAAGGAAATGATGGTGTTGTTAAAGCTGGCCTGGATGTGAGCGACTCCTACTGGAATGTTCTTCTTCTCTTTCCGTTTGCCGGCTTTTCGAGCAGGTCTTGCCATATCTTCTCTTGCTCCTGTCCCTGTATGTTCCTGATTGAATATTGTTCAACAGCCCTTAAAATCGTCGGCTACTTTTTCCGCTTCCCGACGATGGACCGTCTCGGTCCCTTGCGCGTTCGAGCGTTGGCGTGAGTGCTCTGACCACGTACCGGCAAGCCTTTGCGGTGCCGCAAACCTCTGTAGCAACCAATGTCCATCAGGCGTTTAATGTTGCTGGTCACGTCACGACGCAGATCACCCTCTACTTTATAGGTGGATTCAATTTCCTTACGAATGTCGTTGATCTCGTCCGCGCTCAAGTCGTCGGTCTTTTTCGTCCAAGCGATGCTCGTCGCATCCAGGACTTTTAAAGCAGTAGCTCGACCAATTCCGTAGATGTAGGTCAGAGCGATATCCATTCGCTTGTTCTTGGGCAAATCAACCCCAGCGATTCGTGCCACGGTGTTCCTCCATTATCCTTGACGTTGCTTGTGACGGGGGTTTTCGCAAATAACCCGTAAAATTCCATTGCGGCGAATGATTTGACACTTGTCGCAAACTTTCTTCACGGACGGTTTGACTTTCATTTGGTACTCCAACGGTTATTCAATCGATAAGTGATCCGACCTCATTTGAGATCGTACGAAGACATTTCCACTCGAACCTTCATGCCATCTCTTTTATTGGCTTCTTCCTTGACCATATTCCGCGTAACTCCTGCTCAATATTTCAGGACCATTGGAAGTCAAGGCGATGGTATGTTCAAAATGAGCCGCGAGGCTATTGTCTTTAGTCACAGCCGTCCAACGATCGGAAAGGATCTCAACCTCGTCCTTGCCCGCCGTGACCATGGGCTCAATAGCCAGAACCATGCCGGTCTTCAGCGGTATGTCGGAATATCGTTGCGGAATAAAGTTTGGAATCTCAGGCTTTTCGTGCAGGCTTCTACCGATGCCGTGTCCCACGAATCGCTTGACCACCGAACAACCTTGGTCTTCGACATACCGTTGAATAGCGCGAGATATGTCATAGAGCTGATTACCGACGACGGCCGACTGTATTCCGATATCCAGTGCGTCACGAGTAACATCAAGTAACGTCTGGGTGCTGTTTGAAATCGCGCCCACGGGAAACGTCCGAGCGGAGTCCCCATAAAATCCTTGGTATATGACTCCAAAGTCGATGCTGACGATGTCGCCTTCCTGAAGTATCCGATCAGAGGGAAAGCCGTGAACAACTTGTTCATTGACCGAGCAACATATTGCGTATGGGAAACCACGATACCCCTTGAAAGCCGGCTTCACATTGAACCGTGAGCACCACGTCAGGGCAATATCCTCAAGATCGATGGTTTTGATGCCGGGTCTGACGCTTTCCTGCAATGCATCCAGAATAATGGAAACGATCCGATTCGCCTCGCGGAGGATGTTGATCTCTTTCTCATTTTTCAAATAGATGCCCAGATACTTCTTCACACCTACCGCCTGCCTTTAATCCGTGTTTTCTGCATCAGTCCTTCGTACTGATGGGTAATGAGATACGAATCGACCTTGCTCATGGTGTCCATGGCGACGACCACCGCGATCAGCACGCCTGTGCCGCCAAAATAAAAAGGAACGTTAAACTGTGAAATGAGCAACATCGGCAAAACGCAGATGGCAGAAATGTACAACGACCCCCAAAGGGTTATCCGACTAAGAACGGTGTCGATGTATTCTCGTGTTTTCAAACCGGGACGAATACCAGGAATGAAGCCGCCTTGTTTACGAATATTTTCGGCGATATCCTTGGGATCAAAAATAATAGCCGTATAAAAATAACAAAAGAAAATAATCAACGCGACAAACACAGTATTGTAAAGAATCGTCGCGGGATCAAACATCATCGAAACTCTATTCAAAATCTCGGACTGAGAAAAAGAAGCCAAAGTTGCCGGAAACATCAACATGGAGGACGCGAAGATCGGGGGAATGACTCCAGCGGTATTGATCTTCAACGGCAAATGCGTCGTCTGCCCGCCGTACATTTTTCGGCCAAGCATCCGCTTGGCGTACTGGATGGGTATCCTTCGTTGTCCTCGCTCCATGAAAACGATGAAGATCAATACGCCGGCGACAAGCAAAGCCAGGAGCAGAGCGACGAACAACGAAATCTGGCCCGCGCTCATCAACCGAAAGGTATTGATGATCGCCCCCGGCAACTGGGCGACGATACCGGCGAAAATGATCAATGAAATTCCATTGCCGATGCCGTATTCGGTGATTTGTTCACCAATCCACATCAACAGGACGGTCCCGGAGACCATGGTGATGATCGTGGTCAGGCGGAAGGCCCAGCCTGGGTCCATGACCACCGCAGCCCCGCCGGGGCTGGTCATGTTCTCGATCCCGATAGCGATGCCCAAGCCTTGAACAGCGGCGATCATTACCGTTCCATACCGGGTGTACTGCGTTATCTTCTTCCGCCCGGAAGCCCCCTCTTCTTTGAGGCGCTTTAACTCCGGACTGACCACCGTCAACAGCTGGATGATGATCGATGCAGAGATATAGGGCATAATGCCCAAGGCAAAAATGGACAGATTGCTCAGCCCGCCGCCGGCGAACATGTCGAACATTCCGAACAGTGTTCCCTGCATGCTGGCGAAGAAATCCGCCATGGCCCTGGAATCGACCCCGGGAACGGGAATATGCACCCCGATCCGGCATGTCGCCAAGAGCAAAAACGTAAACAGGATCTTGCGTTTTAATTCCGCCAGACCACCGGATTTACTGGTTGTTTGCTGCACTCTGTTCGCCTTCCATGGCAACGGCTTGGCCACCGGCTTTGGAAATCTTCTCTATGGCCTGTTTACTGAATCGATGCGCCTCTACCTGAACGGCGGTGGAGATATCCCCTCTAGCCAGAACCTTGATCGGCAGTCCGCGCTTGCCGAATCCAGCGGCATAAATGGCTTCCAGGGAAATATGCTCGGCTTGCGGAAAGAATTCCAACAACCGATCCAAATTGACGACGGCGTATTCCGTTCGAAAGGGATTCTTGAATCCGCCCTTGGGGAGTCGCCGTTGAAGAGGCATCTGACCGCCTTCAAAACCGGGCGCCTTGGTTCCCCCGCTGCGGGATTTCTGTCCCTTGTTTCCCTTGCCGGAAGTGCATCCCCAGCCGCTGCCGGACCCTCGTCCGACACGCTTTCTGTTTTTGCGCTCTTCATAAAACGGATAGAGATCATGTAATTGCATAGTGTCCTTCCAGGGGCCGCGCGTAAGAATTTCCCCGCGCGTTTACGTGCTTGAAGATGGAGACGGTATCGTAGAAAACCGCCCTAACGGGCAAGGCTGACGTTCTGTCCGCGCAAGGCGCTCACCTGTTCCGCGGAACGGAGGGAGACAAGGCCCTGCACGGTGGCCTTCAACACGTTATGCGGGTTGTTGGTCCCAATGGCTTTCGTCAAAATATCGCTCACGCCGACGGCTTCCATGACGGCTCGAACCGGGCCACCGGCTATGATTCCCGTTCCCTTGGAGGCGGGCTTTAAAACCACGCGTCCGGCGCCGTATTGTCCTTCAACCTTGTACGGAACGGTTCCATCGACAAGATTGATTTTTTGCATGGTCTTCCGCGCCCTTTCCGTGGCTTTGCGAATCGCCTCAGGGACCTCGTTGGCCTTGCCGAGGCCGTATCCAACGGAATCCTTGCCGTTGCCGACGACGACAAGAGCACTAAAGCTGAATCGACGACCACCTTTGACCACTTTGGCCACGCGATTCAGATACACGATTTTCTCAATGAACCCTAACTGCGTCTGTTCCATGAAGGTCCCCATTAAAATTTAAGTCCGCCCTCACGAGCGCCATCGGCAAGAGCCTTGATCTTCCCGTGATAGATGTAGCCGCCGCGATCAAATACGGCTTGGTGGATATCCTTTTCCTTGGCCTTGCTCGCCAGGTCCTTCCCGACCTGCATGGCTGCGTCCCGCGTGAAACCGCTTACGCCGCCGTCCTTCGACAGATTGAAGGATGAAGATGAAGCAAGGGTATGGCCGTTGGCGTCATCGACCAATTGCGCATAAATGTATGCATTGGAACGAAAGACCACCAAGCGAGGACACAGGGCATTACCACTAATTTTTTTCCGAATGCGCTGCCTACGACGCATCCTGGCTTGATTTTTAGTGTATTTCATGAACTAATCCTACTTTTTACCTGTTTTGCCAGCCTTACGCCGAATCACTTCATCCGCGTACTTGATTCCCTTGCCTTTGAACGGCTCAGGCGGGCGGAAGCGACGAATTTGCGCGGCAACTTCGCCGACCTGCTCTTTGTCGATTCCCTGCAAGGTCAGCTTATTTCCCTCGACCTTGGCGGACATGCCTTGCGGCAGGCTGTACTCGACTGGATGAGAAAAACCGACGTTCAGGGTGATTTTTGAGCCATCAACAGCGACTTTATACCCGACGCCGATAACCTCGAGAATTTTTTGAAAGCCTTCGGTCACTCCCTGAACGGAATTCGCCAGAAGGGTCCGCCGCAGACCGAACTGTTCCCGGGCGGACCGAGAATCGTCTACCCGAGAAAGATGTACGGCATCGTCCTTCAACTCATACGAAATCTTGGCGTGGGTTGGAGTTTTCAGCTCCCCCTTGGGCCCCTTGATTTCGATCACGTCCTTGTGGACACGGACCTCGACGCCCTTGGGCACCGGAACCGGATTCTTACCAATGCGTGACATTATCGCTTCTCCTTACCAAACTTCACAGAGGAGTTCACCGCCGACATTCTCGGCACTTGCGGCTCGCCCTTCCAAGACGCCTTTGGGCGTGGAAAGGATGGCGATGCCGAGACCGTTCTGAACGGCGGGTATTTCCTTCGCTCCGACGTAAATTCGAAGACCGGGCTTGCTCAGCCGTCGAGATCCGGAAATAGCACCCTTGGAAGAGAGATATTTCAGGACGACGCGGATATTGCGCTCCTCTCGAGCTACATCTGAAACAAAACCATGATCTTTGAGGATAGCGGCAATGGACTCCGTCATCCGAGACGCGGGGAAGTGGACATCTTTGTGCAGAGCCTTTTGGGCGTTCCGAATTCGCGTAAGCATGTCCGCTATGGGATCATTAAGCAACATGGGCAGACCTCGTTTACCAACTGGATTTTCTTACCCCGGGCAATTCTCCTGCCAGGGACATATTGCGAAAGCAGATGCGACAAATACCAAAATGCCGTAAAAAAGCACGAGACCGGCCGCACAAGGGGCAGCGATTATAGGCGCGAGTTGAAAATTTTGGTTTTCTTGCGGCCTTGATTTTAAGAGCGGTGCGAGCCAAAGCATCCTCCTTGCGTTATTTTTTAAATGGCATGCCCAACAACTGCAGAAGGGCCTTGCCTTCCTTGTCGGTGGAAGCAGTGGTCACGATGGTGATGTTCATACCCTTAACCCGGTCGACGCGATCCATGTTGATCTCGGGAAATATGGTATGTTCCTTGATGCCCATGGTGAAGTTGCCTCGGCCATCGAAGCCGCGATCCGGAATGCCGCGAAAGTCACGGACACGAGGCAAGGAGAAGGACACCAACTTATCCAAAAAGTCCCACATGCGCTCCCGACGCAGAGTGACGCGGCAACCGACCGGCATTCCTTCGCGCAGCTTGTAGGCCGCGATGGACTTTTTCGCCCTGGTGACGACGGCTTTCTGCCCGGCAATTTGGGTCAGCTCCAAAACGGCGTCTTCGATCAGCTTGTTGTTCTGAGAAGCCTCACCAAGGCCGATGTTCAGGCTGATGCTTTGGATTTTAGGAATCTCCATCGGAGAGGAGTACCCGAAATCCTTCATCAGTTCCGGGGCGACCTTGCTCTTGTATATTTCCTGCAGCCTAGACATGACGCACCTTACGCAATAATTTCGTTACACTTTTTACAAAAACGCACTTTTTTGTCCGTGTCGATGATCTTGTACCCAACCCTGGTGGGTTTGGCGCAATTATCACAAACCAGCGTCACATTGGACAAGTGCAAAGGATTTTCCTTTTCCTGGATCCCGCCGGCCTCCCCTTTGTAGGGATTGCCCTTGGAATGCCGCTTGACCTTATTTACACCCTCAACGAGGACACGTTCCGTTTTAGGAAAAAGTTTCAAGACCTTGCCGATCTTTCCCTTTTCCTTTCCAACCATGATCATGACCTTGTCGTTTTTATGAATCTTTCGATTTTTCATGATACTTACCTACAGTACTTCTGGAGCCAAGGAAACGATTTTCATGAAATTCTTGGATCGCAACTCCCGAGCGACCGGGCCGAAAATACGTGTCCCCACGGGCTCGTTCTGCTTGTTCAGAAGTACGGCTGAGTTGTTGTCGAACCGGATGAAGGATCCGTCCGGCCGATTGACTTCCTTTTTGGTCCGGACGATGACGGCACGCATCACTTCGCCCTTCTTGACCTTGGAGTGCGGCATGGCTTCCTTGACGGAAACGACGATAATATCGCCGATGGATGCGTATCTGCGGTGACTCCCGCCGAGCACCTTGACGCAAAACACCTTCTTGGCACCAGAGTTGTCGGCGACGTCGAGTAAAGATTGAACCTGGATCATAATAGCCTCTTAGACAGCCTTTTGCAGTACTTGTTTGAGTTGCCAGCACTTGCGCTTGCTCAAGGGTCGGCTTTCAATAATTTCGACGGTGTCACCGATATTGCACTGATTAAGGTCATCATGCGCCATCATTTTTTTTCGTCTTCGGATATACTTCTTGAACAAAGGATGTTTTTCCAGCTTGTTCACCGAGACGACGATGGTTTTCTCAGCCTTGTTGCTGAGAACGACACCGACTTCCGTGCGTTTGGTCTTCTGTTTCAACTCAGCATTCATGATTTTGCTCCAGCGTTTTGCTCAGACAATACCGTCAGTATTCGGGCCACGGTCCTTCGTACATAAGGCAGCCGCTGCGTGTTCTCCAACTGAGCCGTTTTATGCTGAAAGCGCAGGTTGAACAGTTCCTTGCGAAATTCAAGAAGCTTTTCGTTGAGTTCCGTGCTGGAGAGTTCGCGCAGTTCTTTAGATTTCATGACTTAGGCCTCCCGCAACACGATACTGGTCTTGATGGGCAGCTTGTAGGAAGCCCGACGCAGGGCCTCGGAAGCAAGCTCCAGGCTGACCCCTTTGATTTCGTACAAAACCCGACCTCGCCGGACCGGCGCGCACCAGCCGACAGGAGCGCCTTTTCCCTTCCCCTGGCGGGTTTCAGCGGGCTTGGCGGTAATGGGTTTGTCGGGAAAAACCCGAATCCAGACTTTTCCGCCACGCTTGATGTGCCGCATCATGGCAATACGAGCAGACTCAATCTGTTGGTTGGTCAACTTCCCGGGCTCCAAAGCCTTCAGCCCGATGTCGCCGAAAACCACCAAACTGCCGCGGAGGGCCGAACCCTTGATGCGGTTCTTTTGTTGCTTTCGGAATTTAACTTTTTTGGGACTCAACATTACTGAATCACCTCATCGAGAATCTCGCCTTTAAAAATCCAAACCTTCACGCCGATCACGCCGTACGTGGTCTTTGCAATGGCTTGCCCATAATCAATATCGGCCCGCAAGGTGTGCAACGGAACGCGTCCGTCACGATTCCATTCGCTCCGGGCGATTTCAGCGCCGCCCAGTCGTCCGGCGACATTGATCTTGATCCCTTCCGCGCCGAACTTTCTCGCCAACCCGACGGTCCGCTTCATGGCACGACGAAAAGCCACCCTGCGCTCCAGCTGCAACGCGACGTTTTCCGCGACCAATTGAGCATCGGTCTCCGGTCGACGGATTTCGATGACTTCCAGAGCGAAATCCTTTTGGAACTTTTTCTTCAAGGTTGCCCGCAAGTTCTCGATTTCAACGCCCTTGCGTCCAATTACGATACCGGGTCGCGCGGTAAAGAGGATCAGCCTGATCTTACTGGCGGCTCTTTCAATTTCAATTTTGGAAATACCGGCGTGGTACAAGGTCTTTTTCAAAAAATTACGTATCAGGCGATCTTCATGCACGAACGCTGCGTAATCCTTTTTACTAAACCACCTGGACTGCCAATTCTTGGTGTACCCAAGCCGGAACCCAATGGGATGCGTCTTCTGGCCCAATTCTTTATCCTCCTACGCTTCCTCAACAATGACAGTGATATGACTTGTCCGCTTCAGGACCCGATAGGCGCGTCCCATGGCCCGTGGGCGAATACGTTTCCATGAAGGACCATCATTGATAATGATGTTTTTAACGAACAACGTATCTACGTCCACACCGCCGAGCTGTTCCGCGTTGGCAATGGCGGAATGCAATACCTTGTCCAACACGGCGGCGGCCTTTTTCGGAGTGAACTTCAAAATTTTCCGCGCTTCCTCGACATTCTTTCCCCGAACATTGGCGGCCACCAGCCGAGCCTTCTGTGAGGAGATGCGCACGAACCGCGCGACAGATTTCGCTTCCATGATCACAAGCCTCCAGAACTACTTTTTGCCTTTTACAGCGCTCTTTTTGCCACCGGCATGGGCATGAAAGGTCCTGGTGGGTGAAAACTCACCAAGCTTATGACCAACCATGTTTTCCGTAACAAAGACGGGGATGAACTTCTTGCCGTTATGCACGGCAAAGGTCAGCCCAACCATTTCAGGAACAATCGTCGAACGACGTGACCATGTCTTGATCACTTTCCGATCATTCGTTTCATTGGCCTTGGTCACTTTCTTGAGCACATGCCCGTCGACAAAAGGACCTTTTTTTACTGATCGTGGCATATCCGTGACTCCTATTTCTGGCCGCGACGTTTGACGATGAGCTTCGAAGAGGGCTTCCGGCGATTACGGGTCTTATAGCCCTTGGTCGGTTTCCCCCATGGCGTACAGGGATGCCGGCCACCGGAACTCTTGCCTTCACCGCCGCCAAGAGGATGGTCCACCGGGTTCATGGCCACGCCGCGAACCTTGGGCCGACGGCCGAGCCAGCGATTTCGTCCGGCCTTTCCAATGGAAACCTGTTCGTGGTCCGTGTTGCCGACCTGCCCAACGGTCGCTCGACAGGTTGCCAAAATTTTACGCACTTCACCGGAAGGAAGCCGCAGCAAGGCATACTTTTCTTCCTTGGCCACGAGTTGCGCGTAGGTCCCGGCGCTGCGGCAAAGCTGACCGCCCTTGCCGGGCGTCATCTCCACGTTATGGATGATCGTTCCCACGGGAATTCTCGACAAGTACAGGGCGTTGCCCGGAAAAATATCCGCCTTGTTTCCGGCGACGATGGTATCTCCGACCTTGACGCCGTCAGGGGCCAAAATATACCGCTTCTCGCCATCGGCGTAATGCAGCAAGGCAATGCGGGCACTGCGGTTCGGGTCGTACTCAATGAAGGCCACTTTGGCCTGAACATCAAATTTATCTCGTTTGAAATCGATGACCCGAAAACGCCTCTTGTGACCGGAGCCTCTCCGGCGGGAAGTAATCCGCCCAAGGTTGTTTCGTCCGCTTTTTTTGGCGCGTCCCTTGGTCAACGACTTTTCAGGCTTGCCACGATTGATCTCGGCGAACTCCGATACGGATTGAAACCGTGTCCCGGGAGAAGTCGGTTTGAGCTTACGTATAGACATTGGTTAGACCCCTTCAAAGAAATCGATTTTTTCGCCTTCGGCAAGGGTCACATAAGCTTTCCGGAAACCGGTATCGCGAGCGAGTCGACGATTGGCCTTGCGTTGGGTGAGCGTCTTTTTCCGTGCGATGTTGACCTTGCTGACCTTCACGTCAAAGGCGTCCTGCACCGCTTTCTTGACTTCAATCTTGTTGGCGGAAGGATGGACCTGAAAGACCACCTGGTTGGCCGCGCTTTTGATCAGCGTCGCCTTTTCGGAGACATGCGGTCGGAGCAAAATTTGCGTGTAGTTCATGGTTATTTCAACCTTTTCTGAAGTGATTCGATGGCAGCGGCGGAGACCATCAGCCGCGGATGACGCAACACTTCATAGACGTTGACGCCGTCGGCGGTTCGTACGGACACCCCGGGAATGTTCCGGGACGAAAGCGTAAGCTTGTTATCCACTTCCGAAAGAACAATCAAGACCTTCGGCATGTCGAACAGTTGCACGAACTGATTAAACGTCTTGGTTTTAACCTCTTCAAGTCCTATGCCGTCCACCACGGTCAGATTCTTGTCGGCCAGGCGAGCGGAAAGCGCCATGCGCATGGCCAGCTTTTGAACCTTTTTATTAACCTTGAAAGAGTAATCTCTGGCCGTGGGGCCATGGGTGACCGCACCGGAACGCCACAGAGGCGAGCGATTCGAGCCAGCCCGAGCTCTGCCCGTTCCCTTTTGCCGCCAAGGCTTTTTCCCGCCGCCGCGAATAGTGGACCTGGTCTTTACGCCAACGGTTCCAGAGCGCTTCGCGGCCAAATGCGACCGTACAACCAAATGGAGAATCTCTGGGCGCGCTTCAACCTCGAAAACCTCGGGATCCAGCGTCAATTCACCCACAACCTGTCGCTGCTGATTAAAAATATCGACCACAGCCATTTCATCCACCTTTTCTTCTTTACGCCTGTTGCTTTCTGACAATCACAAGCCCGTTTTTCGGCCCGGGGATCTGCCCTTTGACCAGCAGCAAATTGTCACCCGCACGGACGGCCACGACCTCGACATTTTTGTATGAAGTCTTTCGGTCTCCCATGTGACCAGCCATTTTCTTTCCCTTGATGACGCGTCCGGGCTTGGTGTTGCACCCAATGGAGCCCGCGTTACGATGGATTTTTTCTGCGCCGTGAGACGCTGATCCACCGCGAAACCCCCAGCGCTTCACAACGCCGGCAAAGCCCTTTCCCTTGGAGTTGCCGGTGATCTTGACCTTTTCACCAGGCGTGAAGATCTCCAGCCCAAGAGCCTGTCCGATTTCGTACCCTTCGACGGATTCGAGACGAAATTCACGCAGATGCCGATAATACCCGCTTCCGGCCTTGTCCAAATGGCCCTTCAGGGGCTTGTTCAACTTATTGGGCCGGGACTCTTCGAAGCCGACCTGCAAAGCGGAGTATCCGTCCTTCGCGCGTTCCTTGACCTGGACGATGGGGCACGGCCCGGCCTGGATCACCGTTACCGGGATGACCATTCCGTCGCTCCCGAAAATTCGGCTCATTCCCAGCTTTCGGCCAAGGATTCCCAGTGTATTCGACATGACTTGCCCCCGTTATAACTTGATTTCCACGTCGACGCCGGCGGGAAGATTGAGTTTTCCCAAGGCGTCCACGGTTTGTTGCGTCGGTTCCAGAATGTCCAGGAGACGTTTGTGAACCCGGACCTCGAACTGTTCCCGAGACTTCTTATCCACGTGCACGGACCTGTTCACGGTGTACTTATGGATATTGGTCGGAATGGGAATCGGCCCGGCAAGTCCGGCTCCGGTATTCCGCGCCGTGTCGACGATCTCGGCCACGGCCTTGTCCAAAATTCTGTAGTCAAAGGCCTTGAGTTTAATCCTGATGCGATCGCTGTTCATAGTCATACCCTATTCGACGATTTCGGAGATGACGCCGGCGCCGACGGTCCGGCCGCCTTCGCGGATGGCGAAGCGCACGCCAAGTTCCATGGCGATGGGGGCGATCAGCTCCACGTTGAAGGTCGCATTGTCCCCGGGCATGACCATTTCCACGCCCTCGGCCAGGGTCACCACGCCGGTGATGTCCGTGGTCCGGAAGTAGAACTGCGGGCGATATCCGCTGAAGAACGGGGTGTGGCGCCCGCCTTCTTCCTTGGACAAAACGTAGACCTCGGCCACGAACCTGCGGTGCGGGGTGATGGACTTGGGAGCGGCCAAAACCTGTCCTCGTTCCACATCCTCACGCTTCACGCCGCGCAAAAGCGCGCCGATATTGTCGCCGGCCTGACCCTGGTCCAGAAGCTTGCGGAACATCTCGACGCCCGTGCAGACCGTCTTGCGGGTTTCGTTGATCCCCACGATCTCCACTTCCTCGCCGACCTTGACCACGCCGCGCTCAACCCGGCCCGTGACAACCGTGCCGCGACCGGAAATGCTGAACACGTCCTCAATGGGCATCAAGAACGGCTTATCGATGTCGCGCACCGGCTCCGGAACGTAGCTGTCCAGGGCGTCCATCAGGTCGAAGATGCACTTGGCGTCCGGGCTGTCCACGCCATCGGCCTCCAGGGCCTTCAAGGCGCTGCCCTGGATCACCGGAACATCGTCGCCGGGAAAACCGTACTTGGACAGCAGTTCGCGGACTTCCAACTCAACCAGCTCCAGCAGTTCCGGGTCGTCCACCAGGTCGACCTTGTTCATGAAAACCACCAGACAGGGAACGCCGACCTGGCGAGCCAGGAGAATGTGCTCACGGGTCTGGGGCATCGGGCCGTCCGTGGCCGCGACCACCAGAATCGCGCCGTCCATCTGGGCCGCGCCGGTGATCATGTTCTTGATGTAGTCGGCGTGACCAGGGCAGTCCACGTGGGCGTAGTGCCGATTCGCGGTCTCGTATTCCACGTGCGCCGTGGCGATGGTGATTCCGCGCTCCTTTTCCTCGGGCGCCTTGTCGATCTGGTCGAACGGGACGAAGTTCGCGCCGCCCTTGATGCTCAGCATCTTGGTGATCGCGGCGGTCAACGTCGTCTTGCCGTGGTCGATGTGGCCGATGGTGCCGACGTTAACGTGCGGTTTGGTCCGCTCAAATTTTGCCTTGGCCATATGATCCCCCTACTTCCGCTTGGAAATGATTTCTTCGGCGATTTGCGCCGGAACTCGCTCGTAATGGTCAAACTGCATGCTGTAACTGGCCCGCCCCTGAGTCATGGACCGCAGTTGCGTCGCATAGCCGAACATGGAACTCAACGGAACGTGCGCACGAATAATCTGCGTTCCGTGCCGGGACTCCAAATTGGTGATCTTCCCTCTGCGACCGTTGACGTCGCCCATGACGTCGCCGAGATAATCCTCCGGCGTCAGCACTTCCACGGACATCACCGGTTCCAGGAGGCACGGCTTACTTTTTCGGCAGGCCTCTTTGAAGCACATGGAGCCGGCGATGAAAAAGGCCTGCTCCGAGGAGTCAACCTCGTGGAAAGACCCGAACACCAACTTCACCGCGATGTCCACCACCGGAAAACCTGCCAAAACCCCGGAACTCATGGCGTCCTTGATGCCTTTTTCCACGGCTGGAATGTATTCCTTGGGAATCACGCCGCCGACGATGGAATTAGTGAAAACAAATCCACCACCCGGCTCCTGGGGCTGAACTTCGATAACAGTGTGGGCGTACTGACCGCGACCGCCGCTTTGCTTGACGTACCGCGTTTCTTGCTTCGTCGGGACGGTAATGGTTTCCCGGTACGCCACCTGGGGCTGGCCGACGTTGGCATTCACCCCGAATTCGCGGGTCAAGCGGTCGACGATGATTTCCAGATGCAGCTCGCCCATCCCGGCGATCAAGGTCTGGTTGGTCTCTTCATTGGTCTTGACCCTGAAGGACGGATCTTCCTTGGCCAGCTTGGCCAAGGACTGGCTCAGGGCGTCCCGGTCGGCCTTGGTCTTGGGCTCGATGGCCACCTCAATGACCGGCTCGGGGAAATCCATGGATTCCAACATGATCAACCGCTCCGGAGCACAGAGCGTATCTCCGGTGGAGGCGTGCTTCAGGCCGACGGCGGCGACGATGTCCCCGGCGTAGGCTTCCTTGATTTCCTCACGCTTGTTGGCGTGCATCTTCAGCAGACGACCGATGCGCTCCTTTTTGCCGCTGGTGATGTTGACCACGGTCATCCCGCTTTCGATCTTCCCGGAATAGACGCGCAAAAACGCCAAGTGGCCGACATACGGATCATTGGCCAGCTTGAAGGTCAAGGCGCTCAGCGGCAAGTCGTCGTCGCAGGGACTGGTCATCTCTTCGCCGGTATCAGGATTGGTCCCTTTCATATCCGCCACGTCGAGCGGACTCGGGAAAAAGGCCACAACGGAATCCAGCAACGGCTGAACCCCTTTATTCTTGAAAGCCGAACCGCACAGCACCGGACAAATCTTCATGGATATGGTGGCCGCGCGCACGGCATTCATCACGGATTCGGGCTCCAGCTCTTCGCCGCCCAGGTATTTCTCGAGAAGTTCCTCGTCTTCCTCGGCCACGGCTTCCAGCATGAGTTGACGCCAGGAATCGAACTCCTCCTGGTACTCCTCGGGAATATCAACATAGGCGTATTCTTTGACGACCACGGAACCGTCGTCAAAAAACAAGGCCTTGCCTTGAATCAGATCAATTATTCCCTTGAAATTTTCTTCGGCTCCGATGGGAATCTGCAAGGGAACGGGCTTTGCCTTGAGCCGTTCCTTGATCATCTCCACGACGCGAAAAAAATCCGCGCCGGTCCGGTCCATCTTGTTCACGAAGGCCAAGCGCGGCACCTTGTAGCGGTCGGCCTGTCGCCAGACGGTTTCGGACTGGGGTTCCACCCCGCCCACCGCGCAAAACACGGCGACGGCTCCGTCCAGGACCCGCAGGGAGCGCTCCACTTCCACGGTGAAATCCACGTGGCCGGGCGTATCAATGATGTTGATCCGGTGATCCTTCCAGATGCAAGTCGTGGCGGCGGAAGTGATGGTGATCCCCCGCTCCTGCTCCTGGACCATCCAGTCCATGACCGCCTGCCCGTCATGAACCTCTCCGATCTTGTGCGAAACCCCGGTATAAAACAGGATACGTTCGGTGGTCGTCGTCTTTCCGGCGTCAATATGGGCCATGATGCCGATATTGCGCTGCCGCTCTATAGGTACGGTTCTTGGCACGAGTAAATCCTTCTTTTACCAGCGAAAATGCGCGAAGGCCTTGTTCGCGTCGGCCATCTTATGCGTGTCTTCACGCTTTTTCACGGCTCCGCCGCGATTGTTGTAGGCATCCAGAAGCTCCGCGCCCAGACGCTGAACCATGCCCTTCTCCCCTCGATTCCGGGAGTAGTTGATCAGCCAGCGAATGGCCAACGAAGTTTGCCGACCGGAAGCGACCTCCACCGGAACTTGGTAGGTCGCGCCGCCCACGCGCCGAGACTTGACCTCGACCTGGGGACGGACGTTGTCCACGGCCTGCTCGAACGACTTCAAGGCCGGCTCCTGGGTTTTCTCGGAGAGGAAGTCCAGGGCTTGAAAGAAGATGCCTTCGACAACGCTTTTCTTTCCACCATACATCAACCGATTGATGAACCTGGTGACCAACTGACTGCCGTACACCGGGTCAGGCAGAATGACTCGCTTCGGAATGGGTCCTTTTCTTGGCATGTTTCTCTGGTCCTTTTACGATTTTGGTCGCTTCGCCCCGTACTTGGAGCGGCTCTGACGACGATCCTGTACTCCGGAGGTGTCCAGGCTGCCACGCACGATATGGTAACGCACGCCGGGCAGGTCCTTGACACGACCGCCGCGAATCATAACCACGGAGTGCTCTTGAAGATTATGGCCTTCCCCGGGAATATAGGAAGTCACTTCGATCCCGTTGGTCAACCGGACCCTGGCCACTTTTCGCAATGCCGAGTTCGGCTTCTTCGGAGTGGTCGTATAGACCCGGACGCAGACGCCGCGCCGTTGCGGACAGCTCTGCAGGGCCGGGGTCTTTTTCCGCTTTTCGATTTTCTTTCGCTCATTGCGAATCAACTGACTGATCGTGGGCATACATACGTCTCCAGATTGAACGTCAAAAGAGGGGATGTTTATTATTTCAAGCTCTGCTTGTCAACCCTTGTTTCAAACTCCGATCCAAGGGCCGATCTCATGCCCCGATTTCGGGCATAAAAAAGTGGAAACCGGACGGCCGGTCTCCACTTTTCGCGGACAATCACGAAGCCAAGCCGTGATTATGCCCGGGGCATGCGCCCGATAGCGGTTAGTATTCGTCCACCAATAGATGGTCCTGCTCCAGGCCTTCCAAAAAAGAATCCTCGCGTTCCGGTTGATCAGGGACGCTGATGTCGCAGTCCGTATAGCGACGATACCCCGTACCGGCCGGAACGAGCCGCCCGACGATCACGTTTTCCTTGAGTCCCATCAGATAGTCCTCCTTGCCTCGCAGGGAAGCCTCAGTCAGGACCTTGGTCGTTTCCTGGAACGACGCGGCGGAGATGAACGAGTCCGTGTTCAAGGAAGCCTGGGTGATGCCCAACACCAGCGGCTCGGCCACCGCCGGCTGCAGTCCGTTTTCCAGACAACGCAGGTTCTCCTGCATGAATCGGTGCTTGTCCACCTGCTCGCCAAGAAGAAACGGCGTCTCTCCCGGCTCAATGACCTGGACCTTTTTCAACATCTGACGCACGATCACTTCAATGTGCTTGTCGTTGATCTGCACCCCTTGGTGTCGATACACGTCCTGGACCTCTTCCACGAGATACTTGGCCAACTGCTTCTCACCTTTGATCTTCAGGATGTCGTGCAGTTCGGGATAGCCTTCGGTCAGCAATTCTCCGGCTTCGACCAGGTCGCCCTCCTGCACCGTGATGTGCTTGCCCTTGGGTACCAGGTATTCTTTCGGCTCACCGGTGTCCGGGGTGACGATCAACTTGCGCTTGCCCTTGGCGTCCGGACCGAAGGAAACGAGCCCGTCGATTTCCGAAACCACTCCCAGTTCCTTGGGCTTGCGGACCTCGAACAGCTCGGCCACCCGGGGAAGACCACCGACGATGTCGCGGGTCTTGGAGGTCTCCCGCGGCTTTCGGGCGATGATGTCTCCGGGACGGACCTGGTCGCCGTCCTGGACCATGAGCACCGCGCCCACCGGCAATTGGAACATGGCCGGCGAATTGGTCCCCGGACGGATCACCTGGTTGCCCTGATCATCATGGATGGCAATGGCCGGACGATAGTTGGTCGTCCGGTACTCAATGATGGTCTTGGTGGTCCGCAGAGTGGTTTCATCCATCTTGTCCTGGAAGGTCCGGCCCTCGATGATGTCCGTAAACCGGACCGAGCCTTCCACGTCCACGACAAAAGGCTCGTTGAAGGGGTCCCACTCCACCAGCAACTTACCCTTTTCCACTTCCTGCTGGTCCTGGACGAACAGCTTCGCGCCCAGGGGCAAAGTGTACTTTTCCCGCTCCCGCCCTTGATCATCCACGATGCTCAACTGGCCGCTCTTGTTGATGATCAGGGCGTGACCTTCGGAGTTCTCCACGGTCTTGACCCGGGACAGGATCACCCGACCGACGAAATGGGCCGTGATGGAGGATTGTTCGATTTCCTTGGACGCAGTGCCGCCGATGTGGAAGGTGCGCATGGTCAGCTGCGTACCCGGCTCGCCGATGGACTGGGCCGCGATGATTCCCACGGCCTCGCCCACGTTGACCAGACGGCCCGTGGCCAAATCCTGGCCGTAACAGGACGCGCAGACCCCGTGGGGGCTCTTGCAGGTGACCACCGAGCGCACCGTCATGGAGTTCAGGCCCGAGGTCTCGATCATCTGGGCGTACTGCTCGCTGATCAGGGTGTTCGCCGGAATCATCACCTCATCCGTGACCGGATCAAAGACGTCGAACATGGTCAACCGGCCGGCAACGCGTTGACTCAGCCGCTCCTTTATCTCTCCGGCCTTGATCATGTGTCCGATGTCCAGGCCGTCCACTGTGCCGCAGTCTTTTTCATAGATCTGCACGTCCTGGACCACGTCCACCAGCCGTCGGGTCAGGTATCCCGAGTTGGCCGTCTTCAGCGCCGTGTCCGCCAAGCCTTTTCGTGCTCCGTGGGTGGAAATGAAGTACTGGAGCACGGTCAGGCCCTCGCGAAACGAGGCCGTGATCGGTGTTTCAATAATTTCCCCGGACGGTTTGGCCATCAGGCCGCGCATCCCGGCCAGCTGACGCATCTGGTCCGGGTTGCCCCGCGCGCCGGAGGTGGACATCATGAAGATCGGGTTGAAGCTGATGTTCTCCTCTTGCCGCCCGGAACGTTCATCGGTCAGGACCTCATGAGACATCTTGTGCATCATTTCCTTGGCCACGTCGTTGGTGGCCTTGGTCCAGACGTCCACGACCTTGTTGTATTTCTCGGTCCTGGTGATGATTCCGTCGCGGTACTGGGCCTCGATGTGGGTCACCTCTTCAAAGGAGTTGTTCAGGATGACTTCCTTTTGCTCCGGGATCGTCAAGTCCTTCAAACCCACGGAAAGACCGGCCCGGGTGGAGAACTCGTACCCCATGTCCTTGAGGCGGTCGCAAAGGATGACCGTGGCCTTGATCCCGGCCCGGCGATACGCCTCGCCCACCAGGCGGGCGATGCTCTTCTTGTTCAGGAGTTGGTTGACCAGTTCGAACGGGACTCCCGGAGGAAGCAGTTCCGAAACCAGGATTCTCCCCGGAGTGGTGTCCACCAGCTTCCCGTCCATCCGGACCTTGATCCGGGCATGAAGATCAATGGCCCCGGCGTCATAAGCCGCGCTGACCTCCCACGTATCGGCGAAAACCTTGCCTTCTCCCCTGCTGAAGGACCGATCCACCGTCAGGTAGAACAAGCCGAGCACGATATCCTGGCTGGGAACGATGATCGGCACCCCGTTGGCCGGGGACAGAATATTGTTCGTGGACATCATCAGCACCCGGCATTCGATCTGGGCCTCAATGGACAAAGGAATGTGCACGGCCATTTGGTCGCCGTCAAAGTCCGCGTTGAACGCGGTGCAGACCAGCGGATGGAGCTGAATGGCCTTGCCTTCCACCAGCAGAGGCTCGAAAGCCTGAATCCCCAAGCGGTGCAAGGTGGGGGCGCGGTTGAGCATGATCGGGTACTCCCGGACCACGTCTTCCAGGATATCCCAGACCACCACTTCCTCCCGTTCGACCATCTTCTTCGCGCCTTTGATGGACGTGGTCAGGCCGCGCTTCTCCAACTGGGAGTAGATGAAGGGCTTGAACAATTCCAGGGCCATCTTCTTGGGCAGGCCGCACTGGTGCAGCTTCAGCTTCGGCCCGACCACGATCACTGATCGACCGGAATAGTCCACTCGCTTGCCCAGAAGATTCTGACGGAACCGGCCTTGCTTGCCCTTGATCATGTCGCTCAGGGACTTGAGCGGACGTCCATTCGTTCCGGAAATCGGCCGCCCGCGTCGACCGTTGTCGAACAGCGCGTCCACGGACTCTTGGAGCATCCGCTTTTCGTTGCGGATGATGATGTCAGGAGCGCCCAGTTCCATCAACCGCTTCAGACGATTGTTCCGGTTGATCACCCGGCGGTAAAGGTCATTGAGATCCGAAGTCGCGAAGCGACCGCCGTCCAGGGGCACCAAGGGCCGCAACTCCGGCGGGATGATCGGGATGACTTCCATGATCATCCACTCCGGGCGATTTCCGGATTCCAGAAAGGCCTCAATGATCTTCAGGCGCTTGGCCACCTTCTTCTTTTTCGTCTGAGACTTGGTCTTGGCGCCCTCTTCACGCAGCTCGGTCCTGAGCGCCGCCAAATCCAGCTCCTCAATCAGCTTGCGAATGGATTCCGCGCCCATGCCCACGGTGATGGCGTCTTCGCCGAAGTGTTCGATCACCTGATAGTACTGTTCCTCGGAGATGACCTGATATTTCAGCAAGTTGGTCTGCCCGGGGTCCAGGACGATGAAGGAATCGAAGTACAGCACCTTTTCCAGATCGGCCATGGTCATGTCCAAAAGGGTGCCGATCTTGGAGGGCAGGCTTTTCAAAAACCAGATGTGGGCCACCGGCGAGGCCAGCTCGATGTGCCCCATCCGCTCCCGGCGGACCTTGGAGGCGATCACCTCCACCCCGCACTTCTCGCAGACGATCCCCCGGTGCTTCATCCGCTTGTACTTACCGCAATTGCACTCGTAATCCTTTACCGGACCGAAAATCTTGGCGCAGAACAGACCGTCCCGCTCCGGCTTGAAGGTGCGGTAATTGATGGTTTCCGGTTTCTTGACCTCGCCAAAGGACCATTCACGAATGGTCTCCGGCGCGGCGATGGATATCTTAATGCCCTTGAGCGTTTTGCTGTTGGGCGTGGTTGAAGAACTTCCCCGCATGGAAAAAAGTTCGTCTAAAGTCATGGCGTGTCCCCCTTGGGTCCTCGGATCACTCTCTGTGGCAAACCGCTCTCAATCTCGACCGGATGATCTCCAATCGAGAAAAACCGCTCCATCGTAAGCCGTCGGGCATCCCAGTGCAGGCTTTGCGTCCGGGATGCTTTCCAACGTCCTGTTAGGCGGAACCGCGGCGTTTCTTTTTCTCTTCCTGGAGCAACGTGACGTCCAACCCCAGGGACATCAATTCCTTGATCAACACATTGAAGGATTCCGGCAGACCGGCCTCGAGAAAGTTGTCGCCCTTGACGATCTTCTCGTACATGTGCACCCGACCGGTGACGTCGTCGGACTTGACGGTCAGGAACTCCTGGAGCACATGGGCCGCGCCGTAGGCTTCCATGGCCCAGACTTCCATCTCGCCCAGCCGCTGTCCGCCGAACTGCGCCTTGCCGCCCAGCGGCTGCTGGGTGACCAGGGAGTAAGGCCCCGTGGAGCGAGCGTGAATTTTTTCGTCCACCAAGTGGTGCAGCTTCAGGATGTACATGCTGCCCACGGTCACCCGGTTGTGGAAGGCCTCGCCGGTGCGGCCGTCAAAGAGGACACTCTTGCCGTCATCCGGCAATCCGGCCTTGCGCAGCCACTTCCAGATTTCTTCCTCGTGGGCGCCGTCAAAAACCGGACTCTTGGTGATGATTCCGTTACGCAGTTCCCGCACGGCGGTGACGAATTCCTCGTCGTCCTGCTCGTCGACCAAGGAGGAGATGGCCTCCGAGTCGAAGACGTCCTTGATCTCCCGGCGCAGATGGGCCACATCGTCGCCTTGTTCGACCATCCGGGCCACCTGTTTGCCCAGTTCCAGCGCGCCCCAGCCCAGGTGGGTTTCCATGATCTGCCCGATGTTCATTCGAGAGGGCACGCCCAACGGGTTCAGGACGATATCCACCGGGGTTCCGTCGGCGAAGAACGGCATGTCTTCCTCGGGCAAAATACAGGAAACCACGCCCTTGTTGCCATGACGGCCGGCCATCTTGTCGCCCACGGACAGTTTACGCTTCACGGCCACGTAGACCTTGACCATCTTGATCACGCCCGGGGGCAAATCGTCGCCCTCGGTGATCCGCTCGCTTTTGACCTTGTAGGATTCCTGAACAAAGCTGATCTGCCGTTCATAGTCCTGAATCAATTCCTGAAGCTGGTCGTTCACGGCCTTGGCCGCGAACAATCCGGTCAGTTTTTTCAACGGCACCTGATCCAGAACGTCGCGGGTCATGAACATGTTCGCTTCCACGAGCACTTCGCCCTTGCGCTTGCCCATCAGGGTCTGGTCGAGCCGCTTTCCGTCCACCACCCGCCAGATCTTTTCACGCATGGCCTCGGTCAGCCCGGAAATGATCTGCCGCTCCTTGGCTTCCAGCCGGATCAACTTGTCCTTTTCAATGGCCTTGGAACGATCATCCTTGTCGCCCATCCGCCGGTTGAAAACCCTTACGTCGATGACCGTGCCCTCGATGCCCGGCGGGACTTTGAGCGAGGAATTCTTCACGTCCCGGGCCTTGTCCCCGAAAATGGCCCGGAGCAATTTTTCCTCGGGCGTAAGCTGGGTTTCTCCCTTGGGCGTGATCTTACCCACCAGGATGTCGTCGGGCTGAACCGGCGCGCCGATACGGATGATCCCGCTTTCGTCCAGGTTGCGCAGCATCTCCTCACCGACATTGGGAATATCCTTGGTCACCTCTTCCGGACCCAGCTTGGTATCCCGAGCCACCAACTCGAATTCCTCGATGTGCATGGAGGTGAAGACGTCTTCCTTGACCACCCGCTCGGAAATCAGGATGGAGTCCTCGAAGTTGTAACCGCACCAGGGCATGAAAGCCACGAGCAGGTTCTTGCCCAAGGCGAGTTCGCCCTGCTGAATGCCGGGGCCGTCGGCAAGCACCTGCCCTTTGGTAATGGCCTGGCCTTCCATGACCAGCGGCTTTTGCCCAAAACAGGTGTTCTGGTTGGACTTGTGAAACTTGAGCAGTTCATAAACCTTCAAGCCTCCGGTTTCCGGGAACAGGTCGCCCTCATAGCTAACCACGATCCGTTCGGCGTCGGCGTAGCGCACCACGCCGTCCCCGGCGGCCAGAACGCAGCTTCCGGAATCCTGGGCCACGATGCTCTCCATGCCCGTGCCGACGATGGGCCGTTCACAACGCAGCAAAGGAACAGCCTGACGCTGCATGTTCGATCCCATTAAGGCCCGGTTGGCGTCGTCATGTTCCAAAAAGGGGATCAAGGACGCGGAAACCGAAACAATCTGGCTTGGAGAGATGTCCATCAAGGTCACCTCGTCCCGGTTGACCAGGGCGAAGTCGCCCTTGACCCGGGCCGTGACGATCTCGTTGACGAAACGGCCGTCCTGGTCCAGCTCGGCGTTGGCCTGGGCGATGACCTCCCCGGCCTCGCGGGAGGCGTCCATGTACAACACTTCTTGGGAGGCCTGAGCGTTTTTGACGATCCGGTACGGACTTTCGATGAAGCCGAAGGCGTTGACCTGACCAAATGTGGTCATGGAGACGATCAAGCCGATATTCGGCCCTTCCGGCGTTTCAATGGGACAAATCCGCCCGTAGTGGCTGGTATGCACGTCCCGGACCTCGAACCCGGCGCGGTCGCGGGTCAGACCGCCGGGACCCAACGCGGAAAGACGCCGCTTGTGAGTCACCTCGGAAAGCGGGTTGGTCTGGTCCATGAACTGGGAAAGCTGGGAAGTGCCGAAAAATTCCTTGATCGCGGCCACCACCGGCTTGGGATTGATCAGATCGTGGGGCATCAGCGTGGCCACGTCCTGGAGGCTCATCCGCTCCTTGATGGCCCGCTCCATGCGCACCAAACCGATCCGGTACTGGTTCTCCACCAGCTCGCCCACGGGCCGGACACGCCGATTGCCCAGGTGGTCGATGTCGTCGGACGGCCCATGCGAGTCCTTCAACTCCACCAGATGCTTCAGGGCCTTGAGGATGTCGTCGTTGGTCAGGGTCCGCTGGTCCAGGGGCACATCCAGGCCCAGCCTGGAATTCAGCTTATAGCGGCCCACCGGAGAAAGGTCGTAATAGTCCGGGTTGCGGAACAAATTGTCGAAAAAGGTCGCGGCAACCTCGGCCGTGGGAGGAGAACTGGGTCGCAACCGGCGGAAAATTTCCACCTGAGCGGACTCGATGTCCGTGGTCTTGTCCAACTGCATGGTCTCGCGAACCGTGGCCGAAACTTCAACCCCGGTGATGTACAGCACCGGGAGGCGCAGCAGATTGGCTTCCTTGCACTGCTCCAGGAACGCTTCGGTGATTTCGTCGCCCACCTGGGCCAACACTTCTCCGGTTTGAGGATGGACGACGTCCTGGGCCAGAAATTGACCGGGCAGTTGGTCGGGGTCGATCTCCAGCTTGGTGATCCCGGCCTTGATGATCTTCTTCCAGATCCGAGCCTTGACCATGGTTCCGGCAGAAGCCAGAACCTCGCCGGAAGAATCCGCCACGTCCGCGTAGAGTTGCTCCTTGCGGACCAGGGATTCCTGAATCTCGCGATAGACCTTGTCGCCTTCGAGTTGGTAGTATTCGGTCTTGTAAAAATAGTTCAGAATGTCTTCATTGGTCATCCCCATGGCCTTGAGCAGGATGGTCACCGGCATCTTGCGACGCCGGTCGATGCGCACATAAAAAATATCCTTGTGGTCGAATTCAAAATCCAGCCAGGATCCGCGCATGGGAATGATCCGCGAGGAATAGAGCACCTTCCTGCTGGTGTGGGTCTTGCCGAAGTCGTGCTCGAAAATAATTCCCGGAGAACGCTGCAACTGGTTGACGATCACCCGTTCGGTTCCGTTGATGATGAAGGTGCCCTTTTCCGTCATCAAGGGAATCGTGCCGAAATAGATGTCCTGTTCCTTGATGTCCCGGATGGACCTGTTCCCTGTTTCCTCATCCACGTCAAAGACCACGAGCCGGACGCGAATGCGGACGGGGGCTTCGTGGTGCAACCCTTTGGCCAGACATTCCGCGACGTCGAATTTGGGTTGACCAATTTCGTAGCTGACGAACTCCAGCGTCGCGGTCTTATTGAAGTCGTGAATGGGAAAAACAGAGCGAAAAACGCCTTCAAGTCCAACATCTGCTCTCGCGGCCGTCGCGATATCCTTTTGAAGAAAGTGGTGATAGGATTGAATTTGGAGTTCGAGAAGATGGGGAGTATTGAGAACACTTTGGATTTTACCAAACTTTTTAACAAGTTGTGTCATCGTCACCCTCAACGTAATGCGTGTAAAAAGTTTCTATGATAAATGCGCGTCCGGGCGCATGAGCGTGTAATTGCAACGGCATGTGACGACAAATCGACAGTCGTCATCACGACAATCTCGATCTTCGGAGATATTGATTCATCGCCCTGAATCAGATAAAAGGTGTGAGGATCGGATCATGCCAGCTAATATTGTGAGGTGAAAGATTCTGAACGGCGGATTCGGAATCCGAGGAGATGTTGACGGTTAATGCCCTATGTGCCTGAAGCGCGGAGTGTATCCACGGTGCATGATCACTGGCGCGCGATCTCTTAAAAAAGACCCAGCCGCGAAGCGAAGTACCGACCGATGGAGCACATGCGGAACGTCATGACGGTTCGATGTCCAACTTCGCGAATTCGCCGGTACGTGCCGGTGATCACGAATCCATTCGCCCTTTGGGCATTCGGCGTTCATCTTGCCGTGGATCGACGTGCGGGTTGTCGAGCATTACGAAAGGAAAATATCCTATCACTCACCTTGACGCGGTGATACGTTTTTTTCCATATTCCCCATTGACCATGGGCGTGCAGGAAAAAGACGGGTTCGGTACGAACTGATAATCACAAAAGGAAACAGGAAGCGCGGGAATCCCGCGCTTCCTGAAATGCATACCCGGTTCTCGACTACTTCAATTCGACCGTCGCGCCGGCCTCTTCCAACTGCTTCTTCGCGTCTTCGGCATCGGCCTTGGCAACCGCTTCCTTGATCACGGAAGGAGCTTCGTCGACCTTGGCCTTGGCTTCCTTCAGCCCCAAACCCGTCAAGGCGCGAACGACCTTGATCACGTTGATCTTGTTGCCGCCGGCGCCGGCCAGGACGACGTCGAACTCTGTCTTTTCCTCGGCGGCAGGGGCATCCCCACCGGCAACCGGAGCAGCGGCCACGGCGGCCACGGGAGCAGCGGCGGAGACGCCGAACTTCTCTTCCAGTTCCTTGATGAACTCGGCGAGTTCCAGGACGGTCATGTTGGAGATGAATTCAACAACTTGTTCTTTGGTAACGCTCATGATGGTATTCTCCTGATGGCTTAAGCTTTGGCTCGTAAGATTAAACTGATTGCGTCTGTTCTTTCTGGTCCTTGATCGCGTTCAAGGCGTACAGGAAGTTCCGCAAAATATTGGCGAACAACCCGACAAAATTGGTCGGCACCGCATTCATGGTCCCCAGGGCCCTGGCCAGCAACACTTCCCTTCCGGGCAGCTTGGCCAACTCGTCGATCTGAGCGGAGGACAAAAATTTGCCTTCAAGGCTCGCGAACCGAGTGCTGAAATTCTTGGCACCTTTTTCGAATTCGACAAGAATCTTGGCCGCGGCGACCGGGTCCCCGGCGGTAAAGGCAATGGCGCAGCAATCCTTGAGCGAGTCGTTCAAGACCGCGTGCGGCGTACCGTCCAGAGCAATGCGAGCCAGAGTGTTCTTGACGACATGATAATCCACTCCGGATTCCCGAAGCTTGACGCGCAACGGCGTCACTTCCTCAACCTTCAGACCTTTGAAGTCCGTCACGATGGCGATGTTGGCCGTGGAAGCCTTGCCTCGCAATTTCTCAATGACTTCGCCTTTTTGCGTTCTATTCACGTGTTCTCACCTCCTTTGCGGCATGGTACGGCAAAGAAGAGCCAAAGTGGGTCTCGGCAGGAAATTAAGGAGATCGCTCCACCTGCTGTCTTTGACTCCGGATTTGCCATCCGAAAAATGAAACATCGAGCCCGCTGAACACGGGCTCGACGGATTCGTGCGGCGGGACGTCAGTCTCGCGGCATGCTCTGCATATCGAGCTTGATGCCGGGCCCCATGGTCGTGGAAACGGCCATGGAACGGAAATACGTGCCCTTGGCCGAGGCGGGCTTGAGACGGGTGAGAGTGTCGACGACGGTGCGCAGATTGTCCACGAGCTTGTCCGCACCGAAAGAAACCTTGCCCAAGGGAGAGTGAATCACTCCGGCCTTGTCCACCTTGAACTCGACGCGACCGGCCTTCATTTCCTTGACCGCCTTGCCGATGTCGAAGGTTACGGTTCCGGTCTTGGCATTGGGCATCAGGCCGCGCGGTCCGAGAATCCGCCCGATCTTTCCGATCTGGGCCATCATGTCAGGAGTGGCCACGGCCTGATCGAATTCAAGCCAGCCTTCCTTGATTTTCTCGATCAGATCGTCGCCGCCGACGAAATCGGCTCCGGCTTCCCTGGCCTCAGCCTCCTTGTCTCCTTTGCAGAACGCGGCGACCCGGACTTCCTTGCCCAGGCCGTGCGGCAAGGTCACCGCACCTCGGACCATTTGATCCGAGTACTTGGGATCAACTCCGAGACAGACAGCGACGTCGACGGTTTCGTCGAACTTCGCGTAAGCAAGCTTCAAGGCCAAATCCAAGCCGTCCTTGACCGGAAACTTGTTCTTCAGGTCCAGATCCTGGACGGCATTGCGATATTTTTTTCCATGTATGGGCATGATCTTTCTTCCTTTCCCCTAAATTTCAACCTCAAGTCCCATGCTCCGCGCTGTTCCCATGACGGTCAGCATAGCTGCATCGAGGCTCCCCGCGGTCAAATCCGGCATCTTCAACTTGGCGATCTCCTCCACCTGGGCCTTGGAGACCTTGCCGACCTTGGTCTTATTCGGTTCACCGGATCCCTTGTCCAGCTTGGCGGCTTTCAGCAGCAACACCGAGGCCGGAGGGGTCTTGGTGACGAAGGTGAAGGTTCTGTCCGCGTACACCGTGATGATCACGGGAGTGATCATGCCTTTTTGGTCCTGCGTCTTGGCGTTGAAGCTCTTGCAGAACTCCATGATGTTCACCCCGTGCTGCCCCAACGCGGGGCCGACGGGAGGAGAAGGGTTGGCAGCTCCGGCCGGAACCTGGAGCTTGATTTTCGCTTTGATTTTCTTGGCCATGAATATACCTGCTCAATGATCCGCGACAATACGGAATTATGTTTTGCTCACCTGGACGAATTCCAGTTCCACCGGCGTCTGCCTCCCGAAAATGGAGACCGTCACCTTCAACTTGCCCTTATCGTAGTTGACCTCTTCCACAACGGCGTTGAAATTGGCGAACGGTCCGTCGATGACGCGCACCTCGTCGCCACGTTCAAAGGAAAATTTGGGACGGGGCTGCTCCTGACGCGTTTCCATCATTTCCAAAATTTTCAACGCCTCCCGCTCCGGCATGGGCAACGGTCTGTTCTTTCCCCCCAAAAAACCGGTCACCCGGGGCAGGGATTGGACCAGATGCCAGGACTCGTCGGTCAGAACCATCTTGACCATGATGTATCCGGGGTAAAACTTGCGCGTAGAGGTCTTTTTCTCCCCCTTTACAAGCTCCACCACCTTCTCCGTCGGAACGACGACTTCCTCGATCAGACCAAGCGCTCTGCTGGTCCGGATCATTTCTTTGATGGTTCGTTCAACACGCTGTTCAAATCCCGTATGCGTGTGGACGATGTACCATTGCGGTTTCGCTGTTGTCGTTTCCATGGATATCAAGGGGGTTGCCCGTCGTGAGCGCCGTGAGGCTCAACAGAAGGATTTGGACGAGTGAATTTGAGCCTAGTAGAGTATCACTTCAACGATTTTGGCCAGGGCCAGATCAACGAGACCAAGAAAGAGCGACATGATGACCACAAGAACGACGACGGCCATACAGGTGGCCGTCGTCTCCTTGCGTGTCGGCCAGGTCACTTTCTTCAACTCCAGCTTGGATTTTTCAAAAAAATCCTTGAACTGATGCGCTTTTTCCTTGATGTCGAAGCGTTTGGCCGGAGCCTTTTTATCGTCGCCAGATTGTAGTTTCGCCATATCCCATCCGTTAAGAAGTTGGCAGGCCAGGAGGGATTCGAACCCCCAGCCCCCGGATTTGGAGTCCGGTGCTCTAACCGTTAGAGCTACTGGCCTGCGATACAGAGAAAACGTCGCTTACTTCGTTTCCCGATGGACCCGATGCCCTCCGCAGAACGGACAAAACTTCTTCATTTCGATCCGCCCCGTGGAGTTTTTCTTGTTTTTCTCCGTGGCGTAATTGCGTCGCTTGCAGTCGAGGCAAGCCAGCAAAACATTGATTCGCATAACGCTTCCTTTAGTTCAGGATGCCGAAACCGGGCTATTCGACGATTTCGGAGATGACGCCGGCGCCGACGGTCCGGCCGCCTTCGCGGATGGCGAAGCGCACGCCAAGTTCCATGGCGATGGGGGCGATCAGCTCCACGTTGAAGGTCGCATTGTCCCCGGGCATGACCATTTCCACGCCCTCGGCCAGGGTCACCACGCCGGTGATGTCCGTGGTCCGGAAGTAGAACTGCGGGCGATATCCGCTAAAGAACGGGGTGTGACGCCCGCCTTCTTCCTTGGACAAGACGTATACCTCGGCCACGAACCTGCGGTGCGGGGTGATGGACTTGGGAGCGGCCAAAACCTGTCCTCGTTCCACATCCTCACGTTTCACGCCGCGCAAAAGCGCGCCGATATTGTCGCCGGCCTGACCCTGGTCCAGCAGCTTGCGGAACATCTCGACGCCCGTGCAGACCGTCTTGCGGGTTTCGTTGATCCCCACGATCTCCACTTCCTCGCCGACCTTGACCACGCCGCGCTCAACCCGGCCCGTGACAACCGTGCCGCGACCGGAAATGCTGAACACGTCCTCAATGGGCATCAAGAACGGCTTATCGATGTCGCGCACCGGCTCCGGAACGTAGCTGTCCAGGGCGTCCATCAGGTCGAAGATGCACTTGGCGTCCGGGCTGTCCACGCCATCGGCCTCCAGGGCCTTCAAGGCGCTGCCCTGGATCACCGGAACATCGTCGCCGGGAAAACCGTACTTGGACAGCAGTTCGCGGACTTCCAACTCAACCAGCTCCAGCAGTTCCGGGTCGTCCACCAGGTCGACCTTGTTCATGAAAACCACCAGACAGGGAACGCCGACCTGGCGAGCCAGGAGAATGTGCTCACGGGTCTGGGGCATCGGGCCGTCCGTGGCCGCGACCACCAGAATCGCGCCGTCCATTTGGGCCGCGCCGGTGATCATGTTCTTGATGTAGTCGGCGTGACCAGGGCAGTCCACGTGGGCGTAGTGCCGATTCGCGGTCTCGTATTCCACGTGCGCCGTGGCGATGGTGATTCCGCGCTCCTTTTCCTCGGGCGCCTTGTCGATCTGGTCGAACGGGACGAAGTTCGCGCCGCCCTTGATGCTCAGCATCTTGGTGATCGCGGCGGTCAACGTCGTCTTGCCGTGGTCAATGTGGCCGATGGTGCCAACATTTACGTGCGGTTTGGTCCGCTCAAATTTTGCCTTGGCCATACGATCCCCCTAACGTGAATTTTGAGTGAAAATGTTGCCGATGAACAACGACGGCGCAAAAATGCAACAAAAAGCGCTCCCGACTGAGTCGTCAAAAGAGATGGAGCCCACAACCGGATTTGAACCGGTGACCTCTTCCTTACCAAGGAAGTGCTCTACCGACTGAGCTATGTGGGCTCGTATGCTGCGTGGAGCAAATAGGGAGGCCGATGTGGAGCGGGAAACGGGACTTGAACCCGCAACCCTCAGCTTGGAAGGCTGATGCTCTAGCCAATTGAGCTATTCCCGCACGGACGCTGACACATTTATGTTCGTGTAGTCCAGCAACAGGCCCTCGAAACGTCCTGTCTCCTACAGCAATTTCAAATATGGTGGAGGGGGGAGGATTTGAACCTCCGAAAGCTTACGCTGACAGATTTACAGTCTGTTCCCTTTGGCCACTCGGGAACCCCTCCGATCAACCATCTGGTCGACTTCATGGAGCTGGCGATGGGATTTGAACCCGCAACCTGCTGATTACAAGTCAGCTGCTCTACCGTTGAGCTACGCCAGCCACAAAGAGAGAGGCATTTACATGGGGCTGAAAAAAAATGCAAGCTCTCGGGCGACATTTTTTCGAATCAAAGCCGTCGGTATCATCGTTTCCCCTGGATCAACTTGAATTCCTTACCTGAATCGGCTCGAAATTTCGGAAGGAGTATCTCGCGATGATGCAGACCGATCCACCCCACGTCCGGCCCCGAACCATACAGTGGGTCGAATAACACCGGAAGGCCGATGGAGGCCAGGTGCGCCCGAATCTGATGGCGACGGCCTTTATGAATTTCCACCCTGACCGCGGTGATCTCCCCGGTGTTTTCCCAAACGGGCCCCCAAGGAACTTTTGGGACGCCTTCTCCCCCCAAGCGCGCCGAGCGCCCCAAAACCTCCGCGACTTCCAGGCACTCTGCCTTGGTCGCGACCAGAGGCGTCACCCGTGTCCAGCGCAACGCATCCGGCTCATCCACGCCTAAAGCCCGCACCTTGCGCCGCTTGGCCGTGTCCAGGGCCGACCGGATCACCAGGGACCGGTTCAGCCGTCCATGCACCACGGCCAGATACTCCTTGCGCACCCGACCCTGATCCTGCCATACGGCATAATCCCGGGCCGCCCGCTGATGCAAGGCCGCCAGGACCAGCCCGGAAACCGGCTGATCCAGACGATTCAGGAGGATCGCTGAAGCCCCGGGGAACAGATCAGACAAGGTCTCCTCCAGAGTCAGCCTTACCCCGTCCACGCCCCGGTTCCGGGGCCTGCCGATCAAATCCAAGCAAGGCCCCTCGGGAAGTCTTTCGGGAAGCCGTTCACAGTGCATCCCGGCAGGCTTGACCAGAGCCGCGAAATCGGCATTCCGACCCGCCACATGAATTACCGGGGCCTCGGCCTCCAAAGGCGTCCAAACGTCTCCTTGTCGCGTCAGGTCGCACTCTTGACCGCCCACGTGATCCGTTATCCGAACCCGCTGCCCCCCGGACACCCGAAACCCCGCCGCCCGAGCCCGCCCATCCACATAAACCAGATGATTCTCAAGAATCCGCCTCGCCCCCCGCCTTCCCAACCCCGGCACCAACCGTGCCAGGGCCTGATCCAGACGCAAGCCATGGCAGTCGTCCGGAAGCACAAGCTCCGGTGAGAACGGTTCGATGTTGGGCGTATCAGAGCCGAGACGGGTCATTTCCGAATCAATTTGAGCAATATCGTCGAGATGACGTTTTTTTGTTAAGATTCTGTCCTCCGCGTGGGCACTCTCCTCTATGTTACTGATAAAAATCATTTATCGAGGGGGGGGGGCTTTGCCCTTTCCACGAACGCTTGTTTACGCGCAATGGACCGCCGGACTACAGGATTGTTGCGATTTTCGTAAAGTCATAGCCAGGGGCAAACAAACGCGTCAAGTACGACGGTCAGACACAGCCGATTCTTGACTTGCATCCGAAAAGCGCTAATTTCTCCTCTCATCCCATGTTTATCAGGGAGTCGCAGCCATGCAGATCATCCTTTTTTCACACCTCGCCCACCCGCCGCAACGGGATGCCCTGACGGATGCACCAGCATTATTATGGTGCATGGCCGGGGCCTGAAGGCGCTCGTCGCGTTCAGGCCCATCCTTCTGGTGTTGATTCCGCTTCGCTCGGCCCCTTCCCCAATCCGAGCGACTTCGTTCACAAAAGAGACGACATGGACCGCGAGCCGAGGTGTCGGAGCGCTGGAACCGGGTCTTGATCCGAGTTTATCCTGTGCGACCCAAACTGTGACCGTGACCTCGTCCACGAGCCTGATATTGGAGTCATCATGACGCAGATTGTCAAACGTCCGGAAACCCTGCCAAAAGTTCGGCCCTCGGAAGCCCGACGCCTGGAACCGGTCCGGACGCAAACGGTCACCTTTGAAGGGCCCGGAGAAACCCTGCACCTGGAGTCCGGGCAGACCTTGCACCCCGTCACTGTAGCCTATGAAACCTATGGTCGCTTGAATGAAGGACGGGACAACGCCGTGCTGGTCTGCCACGCCTTGTCCGGTGACGCTCATGCCGCTGGATACTACGGTCTGGAAAAGGATGAAAAGCCGGGGTGGTGGGACGTCCTGATCGGGCCGGGCAAGCCGTTGGACACGGATAAGTACTTCGTGATTTCAAGCAATTTCCTTGGCGGATGCAAGGGCTCAACCGGACCCTCCAGCATCGATCCGGTCACGGGCAAGCCGTATGGGCTGGACTTCCCCTTTTATACGGTCAAGGACATGGTCCAGGTCCAGCGTCGGCTGCTCAAGCACCTGGGCGTGCCCCGGCTGCTGGCCGTGATCGGCGGGTCCCTGGGTGGGATGCAGGTCTTGCAGTGGGCCATCAGCTTCCCGGAAATGGTCCGCGGGGCCATTCCCATCGCCACCACGGCCCGGCTTTCGCCCCAGGCCATCGCCTTCAACGAGGTGGCCCGGCAGGCGATCATGAGCGATCCGGACTGGAACGAGGGCGACTACTCCTTGGACGCCCAGCCGGAACGGGGGCTGGGACTGGCCCGAATGATCGGACACATCACCTATCTTTCAGAGCAGGCCATGCTCCACAAGTTCTCCCGCCGCTACATCAACGGCCAGGGCCGTTCCTTCTGCCTGACCAAAGACTTTCAGGTGGAAAGCTACCTGCATCATCAGGGATCAAGCTTCGTGCGCCGCTTCGACGCCAACACCTATCTCTACATCACCAGGGCCATGGACTATTTCGACCTGGAAGCGGCCTACGGACGCCTGTCCACGGCCTTTTCCGGCTGCCGTTGTCCGTTCTTGGTCGTTTCTTTCACCAGCGACTGGCTCTTCCCTCCGGAGCAGTCACGGGAACTGGTCCAGGCCCTGCGCCGGGTCGGCCTGGACGTCTCCTACTGCAACATCGAAAGCAACCAGGGCCATGACGCCTTCCTGCTGCCCGGCCATCGCATGGGCGACGTGGTGGCCGGTTTTCTGGATCGTCTGACCAGGATGGCCGCGCCATGAACGCCCATTGCGTCACCGCTCAGCAGGTGGACTGGAGCCGCAGCCGTCCTCGGGACCGGGCTCTGGACACGTTCATCGTCAGCCTGGTGCCCCAGAGGGCCAGGGTGCTGGACCTGGGTTGCGGCAACGGGGACCTGTTGTTGCGTCTGAAAGCGGATCGGAAGGTGGAAGAACGCGGAGTGGAGCTGGAGCCGGGGGCCGTGGCCGAGTGCCTGAGCCGTGGCCTGTCCGTGATCCAGGCCGATCTGGAGGAAAGTTTGACTGATTTGCGGGAAGGGGCCTTCGACGTGGTGGTGCTCAACCAGGTGCTCCTGGCCACGGCCAGACCGCTGCACCTATTGACCGAAGCCCTGCGGGTGGGACGGCGGGTCCTGGTCAGCTTCCCCAACTTCACCTACTGGCGGATCCGCTCCCAGATCGTGTTCAAAGGCCGCCTGCCCGTGAACCCGACCCTACCCTACCAGTGGTACGACACCCCGAACATCCGCCTGGCCACGGTCAAGGACTTCCGTGCCCTGTGTCAGGAAAAGCGCTGGAAGGTGAATACAGAGCTGTTCGTCAACCTGGACCGCCAAGACCTCCCCCGACCTGTCCGCTTCTGGCCGAACATGCGGGCCTCGCTGGCACTTTTCGCGCTGGAGCGGGGGCAGGGCTGATCTTCTGAAGTCACCCTGCCCCGCCTAGCAACCGCCCGTCGGCCAAACGCAAAATGCGCCCGGCATGTCGGGCATTGTCTTTGCTGTGGGTGACCATGACAATGGTCCGGCCCTTGGCGTTGAGGCGGCCGAGCAGGCCCATGACTTCGGCCCCGGTCTTGCTGTCCAGGTTGCCCGTGGGTTCGTCGGCCAGGAGGATCGGCGGGTCGTTGACCACGGCCCGGGCAATGGCCACCCGCTCCTGTTCGCCGCCGGATATCTCGCTGGGCAACCGCCGGGCTTTCTTGTCCAACCCCATTTCAGCCAGGGCCGCCAGGGCCCGCTCCTCCTTGCGCTTGCGGGGCTCGGAGATCACGGCCAGGGGAATCATCACGTTTTCCAGGACGTTCAGATAGGGCAGCAGGTGGAAGCTCTGGAACACGAAGCCCAGGTACTCCCGGCGAAAGTCCGCCCGCTGGTCCTGGTTCAGATCGTAGATGTTCAGGTCGTCCACGGTGAGGGTCCCGGACGTGGGGGTGTTCAGCGCGCCCAGAATGGACAACAGCGTGGACTTGCCCGAGCCGGACTGGCCCATGACGGCCACGAATTCTCCGCTGGTGATGCGCAGACTGACCTTGTCCAGGGCGATCACGGCGGCCTCGCCCTGGCCGTATTGTTTGCTTAAATCAATGGCGATGATGTCGCTCACGAAATTTTCCTCATGCATTTTACAATCGCTTGAAATCGTTCATTTTCAACAGAGCATATTCGCAAGCTGTTCAAAAACCACGATGGCAAGGCGCAAAAAGCGATCAGGACCGAAGCGTATTGCTTCATACGTGAGGGCTTGATCGCTTTGCGGCAACGCAGCCGGCGGGGATTTTTCAACAGCTTGCTACATCGCCCGCAACGCCTCGTTGGGATCCATCCGCGAAGCCATCAGGGCCGGGTAGACGCTGGCCGTCAGGCCCACCAGCACGGCCAGTCCGATGGCCAGCACGGGCAGCAGCGGATCGCCGTGGATGGCGTGGTGCGACAGGGATTGGTCCATTTCGCCGATGGTGAACAACGGCAAGGCCAGGCGCACCGCTGCCTGCCCCAGGAGGTAGCCCAGAGCCCCGCCCACCAGGGAGAGTATCCCGGCCTCCAAAAAAATGATCCGCATTACGTGCCCGCGACGGTAGCCGATGGCCCGGAACACGCCGATTTCCGACGCCCGTTCGCGGACGTTGCCCATCATGGAGACCAGGACCATCAAGCCGGAAACCACGATGACCACGCCGCAGACGCCGTAGGCGAACTTCTCGAAGTGATCCATGGCCTGCATCCGGCTTTCCACCACCTGCTGGATGGCCATGACCTGGGTGTTCGGCAGGGCCATGGCGATGTACTCCACCATGTCCTCAATGGGACAACCGTGACACAGGGCCGCCACTTCGGCCATGGACACCAGGCCTTCCTTGTCCAGGATGCGCTGGGCCGTGCGCAGCGGGGTGAACAGCAGGTGATCGTCCTGGGATCCGGAAGGTTCCAGGACTCCGGAGACCGTCAATTCGTTCGCGACTTCACCCGCCTCTACCCGCAGGACGTCGCCGGGACCGAGGGACAGGAGGCGCGCCGCTTCCGCGCCGAGGAGAATGTGGTTTTCCAGGTCGGGAACCGTTCCCACGACACGCCACCACGGTTTGAGCACCGTCGCGGCGTTGAAATCCAGCCCGGCCAGCAGCACGTTGTGCCCTTGGGCCTGTACCACGCCCAGGACCACCGGCCCCAGGGCGGCGATATTCTGGCTGTAGGGAATGGTATAGACTTTTTGCAGTTCCTCCTCGTGTATCTTGCGCACGTCGAAGGACACGCCGCCCAGGGAGATCCCTCCGTAGCTCAGGGCCAGACTGTCGCTTTGCGGCAGGATGACGATGTTCGCCCCGTACTGCTCCATTTGCAGCAGCATGTTCGATGAGACGGCTTGCCGCAGGCCGAGCAGGGCGACCACCGTGGCCACGGCGATGAGCAGGCCGGTGAGCACGAAGGCGGCCTTGGCCTTCCTGCGCTTGATGTTGGCGATGGCGATGGAGTTGAGGTTCATCCGCGTCCGCTCCCTGGTCCGAAGTCGAAATACCGCCGTCCTTCCAGCACGTCCCCGGCCCGGATCACCAGATCGCCTTCACGCAGTCGACTGGCCAGGGGCGTGGGGTTGCAGCCCCCGCGGACCTCGCCGATAATCCGGGACGGAAAGCGCATATTGCAATTACGGCAGATCATCGCGTCCCCGTCCTGGACATAGCCCATATCGGCCTGCCAGCAGACGTCGCAGGCGTCGAAGGCCGTGCGGAGCACGCCGTCCGGCGTTCGCAGGGCAAAATACCTGATGCCCACCCCGTCCTCCGTGCGCAGCACAAAATGCCGGGCCTGGCCGTCGGCAAACAGGGCGGCCGAGTGGACCAACTCGCCGTTGACCGGCGTGACGATGGTCGCTTCAACGCTCTTGTCCCCTGGTCCGGAATGGGTGAAAAGCAGGAAGACAATTATCATCAAGATCAGGGCGCAGGCGGCGAGGATGATTTTTCGCGACGCCGAAGGCGGTGCGCCGGTTGGCGACGAGCCCAGCACAGCGGCCCTTTTGGCGGTGAGATTGTTCTTTGACGAGGGTTGCTTGGGGGTGTCTGACGTCATTGGGACCTCCAGGGACGCACATGGATGAGGTTTGACCTTATTTCGGACAAAGAAGGTAAGGATTGCGCTTTGCATTGGCAAGTCGAATTTGGCAAACAAGTGTTGCGACAATGTGATGCAACAGGCTGAAACAGGATGACGAGGAAAAAACTATGCACGACACCGAGAAACAATGGCCGGAAATCGCGGCAAACCAGCTCCGGACCATGCGCCGGACCGGGCCGCTGGTGCACAACATCACCAACTTCGTGGTCATGGGTGTGACCGCAAACGTCCTGCTGGCCCAGGGGGCGTATCCGGTGATGGCGCATGCGCCGGAGGAAGTGGAAGAAATGACCGGGCTGGCCAGCGCCCTGGCCCTGAACATCGGCACCTTGAGCGGCCCCTGGGTGGAGGCCATGATCCTGGCCGGAAAAAAGGCCAATGAGCTGAACAAGCCGGTGGTCCTGGACCCGGTTGGGGCCGGGGCGACACGGTATCGGACCGAAACCGTGAACCGGATTCTGGACGCCGTGAGTATTTCCGTGCTGCGCGGCAATCCGTCCGAAATCCTGGCCGTTTCCGGGGGCCAGGGCGGCGCGCGGGGGGTGGACGCGGTGCATGGCGTGGAGGAAATCACCGATACGGCCCGGGAGTTGGCAGCCAAACTGAACTGCGTGGTGGCGGTTTCCGGGCAACGCGACCTGGTCACGGACGGCCGATGCATCGTCCGTCTGTCCGGAGGCTCCCCCCTGATGACCAAGATCACTGGCATGGGTTGCGCCCTGAGTTCCACCGTGGCCGCGTTTGTCGGCGCGGGGAGCGAGGCCCTGGCCGGGACCGTGGGCGCCATGGCTCTCTACAATGTGGCCGGAGAGCTGGCGGCCCAGAAATCCACCGGCCCCGGCAGCTTTGAACCGGCCTTTCTGGACATTCTGGCCCTGGTCGGGGATGATCAGATGTTGCGGGCGGAGGCATGCTCCGCTTAACTACTTGCAAAAGGACGTGACCGCCATGGCCCGAAAAAATCGATCAGACGCCTTGACCCCGGAAAGCGTGTTGCAGACCTTTCGCAAGGCCCGCACACCCCTGGCCTACGCCGAATTGTCCCAACTCCTGGGAGTGGAAAAGCGGCATCGCGACGATCTGGACGAAATGTTGAACCAACTGATCCGGGAAGGTCGGATCATCCGGATGCGCGACGCCTACGGCCTGGCCGAGACCATGCGGATCATCACCGGAGAGTTGGAAGTCCAGCGCTCCGGGGTAGGGTTCGTGCTCCCGGAGGACAGCCGCGGAAAGGACGTCTTCGTGAGCAGCCGGGACCTGGGCGACGCCCGCCACGGCGACAAGGTGGCCGTGGCCCTGATGCCCAAACGCCGCGGCCGCAATCCCGAGGGCCGGGTAGTCCGGGTGCTGGAACGGCGGACCGAGATCTACGCCGTGCGCATCCTGGACGCCAGAGGCCGGGGCCAGTGGCTGGCCCAGGCCACGGACCCCAAACTGGGCTTTCACCTGCTCCTGACCTCTTCCGACCCGGACCTGCAACCGCGCAAAAACGACATCGTCCTGGCCCGGATCGGCGAGCGGTTGGAGGAGCATCTCTGGTCCGGCTCCATCAAGTCCGTGCTGGGTTCGGAGATCAGTCTGGACGTCCAGGAGCAACTGGTCAAGTTCAACCATCACGTGCCCGCCGAATTTCCGGAGGCCGCCCTGGAGCAGGCCGAGGCCCTACCCGAAAAACCGGCGCAGGAGGACTTCAAAAACCGCAAGGATCTGCGCGAACTGCCCCTGGTGACCATTGACGGTGAGACGGCCAAGGATTTCGACGACGCGGTCTGCGTCAAGAAAATCGCTCAAGGTTTCACCCTCTGGGTGGCCATCGCGGACGTGGCCCATTACGTCGCGCCCTCCACCCCTCTGGACGATGAGGCCCGGGAGCGGGGCAATTCCTATTACTTCCCCAAATCCGTGGAACCCATGTTTCCGGAACGTTTGTCCAACGGCCTGTGCAGCCTGAACCCCGACGAACCCCGCCTGGCCATGGTCGCGGAGATGGATTTTTCTCCGGACGGCAAGATCCTGCGGTCCGACTTTTACGAGGCGGTGATCCAGAGTCACGCCCGCCTGACCTACGAACAGGTCCACGGAGCCCTGGAGGAAGACGACCATTCCGTGCGCCGGGTTATGGGTTCGCTGCTGCCCATGCTGGAGCAGGCCGCGACCCTGGCCCGGGCCTTGAAGCAGCGCCGACATGGCCGGGGCAGCCTGGATTTCGATCTGCCGGACCCGACCGTGCTCCTGGATGTCCAGGGCGAAGCCGCGGACATCCAGTCCCGGCCCAGGCATTTTTCTCACCAGATCATCGAGGAGTTCATGATCGCGGCCAATGAGGCCGTGGCCGAATTCCTGACCAAGCGCAAGCGGCCCATGCTCTACCGGGTGCACGACCAGCCGGACCCGGACAAGCTGCGCGCTCTGTCCAAGGTCCTGGAACGGACCGAGTTGGACGTGAGCTTGCCCAAGAAAGGCGAACCGGCCGACCCCAAAACCTTGCAGGCCATTCTGGCCGCGGCCCAGGACACGGACATGGAATTCCTGGTCAACCGGCTGCTCCTGCGCAGCCAGATGCAGGCCAAGTACAGCCCGGAAAACCTCGGCCACTTCGGCCTGGCCTCCACCTGCTACGCCCACTTCACCTCCCCCATCCGGCGCTACGCCGACCTGGAGCTGCACCGGGCCCTGAAAGCCGTCCTCTCCGGGCTTGGCCCGAAAATCTCCTTAAAACAGCTCAAGACACTTGGCGATCAACTGAGCATCCGGGAGCGCCGGGCCATGGCCGCGGAGCGGGAGATCCTCAAGCGGGTCACGGTGATGTTTCTGCTGGACCGGGTGGGCGAGGAACTCTCCGGAGTGATCTCCTCCCTGACCGACTTCGGCTTTTTCGTGGAGCTGTCCGACCTCCTGGCCGACGGCATGGTCCGGCTGTCCTCACTGACCGACGACTATTACGCCTTTTTCCCGGAGCGCCATGAACTGGTGGGCCGACGCACCGGACGGACCTTCCGGATGGGACAGAAGGTTTCCGTAATCCTGGAGGACGTCAGTCTCTCCCGCCTGGAGATCAACCTGACCCTTAAGCCGGAGAAGTCGCCGGAGGAAACCGCGTCCAAACGGGCCGCCAAAGGCTCCAGTCGAAAAGGCGCCCAAAAAGAAGACCAGAAAAAAGCTCCCCCAAAAGCCCCAAAGAAAGCCCCAAAGAAAGCTCGGGCAAGCGTCCCGAAAGATTCTCCGAAAAGCGGCCGGAAAACCGCCCGAAAACCCGATCCATCCCGCCGTGGTTGATCAGCAATCGTTCTCCCGCCCGCTGCTGGACTGGTTCGCGGGCCATGCCCGGGATCTGCCCTGGAGAAGGACCTACGATCCCTACCAGGTCTGGATTTCCGAGGTCATGCTCCAGCAGACCCAGATGGATCGGGTGGTGGGCTATTTTCAGCGCTGGACCGCCGGGTTTCCGGACGTCCGCGCCCTGGCCGCGGCTCCGGAGGACAAGGTCATGGCGGCTTGGGAGGGGCTCGGCTACTATACCCGGGCGCGCAACCTGCTCCGGGCGGCCCGGCACGTGGCGGAAAATCTTTCCGGAATCCTGCCCCGGGACCATGCCGACTGGCTGGCCTTGCCCGGAGTGGGCCCGTACACCGCGGCCGCGGTCTGCGCCATCGCCCACAACCAGCCCCATGCCGTGGTGGACGCCAACGTGGGCCGGGTTCTGGCCCGTGTGTTCGACCTGGACACCCCAGTCCGGCAACGGCCCACGGCCAGGTTCATCGCCGAACAGGCCCTGACCCTGACCCCGCCGGGACAAGCCCGGAACTTCAGCCAAGCCTTGATGGAACTGGGCGCCCTGATCTGCCTGCCCCGCCGACCGCGTTGCTCCTTCTGCCCCCTGCATGACGTCTGCGAGGCCCGCCGCCTGGACATCGTCCTGGAACGCCCGGTCCCGTCCAAGGCCGTGACCACCATCCCCATCGACGTGGCCACGGGCGTGCTCATGGCCCAGGGACTGATCTACATCCAGAAGCGACTCGAAACCGGGGTCTGGGCCGGCCTGTGGGAATTCCCCGGCGGGACCATCGAAGGCGCGGAAACCCCGGAACAAACACTTATTCGCGAATACATGGAAGAAACCGGCTTCGAGGTGAACGATCTGCGCAAACTCGCCGTGATCCGCCACGGCTACACCAAATACCGCGTGGCCCTGCACTGCTACCACTGCCGCCTGAACGACGACCACCCCAAGCCCCCGCCCATCCTCACCGCGGCCCAGGAATACCGCTGGGTCCGCCCGGACGAACTCAACCAATACGCCTTCCCCGCCGGCCATCGCAAACTCATTGACCAAACCTTCTCATGACATTCCCCGGCCATCTTGGAGACGGGATAAAAAACACCTCCAAAACACTTGCCAAGGCCTGTAGTTTTGGATAGAACCTCAATCTTTCGCCGCCGAGGTAGCTCAGTCGGTAGAGCAGGGGACTGAAAATCCCCGTGTCGGCAGTTCAATTCTGTCCCTCGGCACCAGGAAAAATCAAAGGGTTTAGGCCAAACGGCTTAAACCCTTTTTTATTGCGGTCAAGCCCAGCGCCAATCGTAATCATATTTTCTCCTGGCAGTGTGATTGACAACTCCATTTTCACCTGTAAATGGAGTTATGTATGCCAGAATAATTGAGCCGCCAGGAAGATTCACATGGCTGAGAACTGATAACCTTCCTTGTTTCCAGCATCATTGCCTTTCTTTACATTCTGAAATGCGGCCATGGCAGAAGTAACCATGCCTGCCAAGTCCGCGATATTTCCTGGAATGATCATCGTGTTTGAAGACTTGGCCAGTTTTCCGAATTCTCCGACATACTGCTCGGCCACCCTCAGGTTTGCGGCGTTCTGCCCACCCGGCATTTCCAGTTGCTTGGCAATCGTGCTCAATCCGTCAGCGGTGGCCTGGGCGACGATGAGTATCTCCTTGGCTCGCCCTTCAGCTTCATTGATGCGCTTCTGCTTTTCGCCCTCGGAGCGCAGGATAGCATCCTGCCTGTCACCTTCCGCCCTGTTGATCGTGGCCTGACGCTCACCTTCGGATCTTGCGATGGCGGCCCGCTTTTCCCGCTCTGCCGTCATTTGGGCCTCCATGGCCTTTTTCACGGACTCCGGCGGCAGAATGTCCTTGACTTCATAGCGCAAGACCTTCACGCCCCATGCCTGCGCAGCCTGGTCAATGGATTCGACCACCTGGCTGTTGATGGTCTCTCGCTCCTCGAACGTCTTGTCCAGGTCAATGCGGCCAATGCAGGACCGCAAGGTCGTTTGCGCCAGTTGGGATGCGGCCATGCGGTAGTCGTTGATTCCGTAGGCCGATTGCTTGCTGTCCACAATCTGTAGATAGATAAGGCCATCAACCTCAACGGTCACATTATCCTTGGTGATGCATGTTTGGCTGGGAATGTCGAAAACTTCTTCCTTCAAGGTGAACCTGTAGGCGACACGGTCGAGAAACGGGACGAGAATGTGAAAACCTGCTCCAAAGGTGTTGTTGTATTTACCGAGCCGTTCCACGATATATTCACTTTTTTGAGGGACAATAACGGCTGTTTTCAGGAGAACAAGAACAATAAAACCGGTCAGAACCAAAAGGGCAATAAGGGTTGCGCTCATCAGGAACTCCTTTTAGATTTTGCGAACTTGAAAGGTTTGGCGTGAATTCCCGGCATAACCGATAATCTCGACTGTTGCTCCTGCCTCGACAATTTCGTCAGCCACGGCGTCCCAAGCAGTTCCACGGTGCTGAACCCGACCTGGTTGTGGCGGATTGATGTCTCTCAAAACCTGAACCCGTTCACCATAAGGAAAATCGTCAAAGTCCTTGTCGGTACGATCAGCCGTTACACCCCGAAATATGCCCATCATCCATTTTCGCAGCATCACAAGCGAAGAGATGGTCACAATGAGAAAGATAACAAGTTGTTGTGGAAGAGGGATATCAAACACAAGGAGTGCAAGGGCAACTCCAAGGCAGCCGATGCCAAAAAAGAGAAAAATGAAAATTGGCATAAACAATTCGAGGGTTGCAAATGCAATTGCGGCGAGAAACCACGGCAACCACGAGGAAATCCATGCATCTGGGAGCATATAGTAGCCTTGTTAAAAAATGATAAGACGGATGGGATGGTTTATCGGTGAAACTAAGTCTACCTTGAACCATGCATGTGGTTCATGGCAAGCTGCAAAAGCGTCTTCCCAAACGGTCACATAAAGGTCGACCTTTCTTCAGGTGACAGTGATGCCTGCCAGGGGGCAGCTTATCGTATTCGCCCAGTCCTCGCGAACAGGGCCGTTCAACTCGAAACCCCTGTGTCGGCAGTTCAATTCTGTTCCCTCGGCACCAGGAAAATCAAAGGGTTTACAACAATTGTTGTAAACCCTCTTTCTTGCCTTATCGATTGTCCCGCCTCTTTCCCGCTTTGAGGGCGCGCTCTGCTTCCCCCTCCGGCCCCTCCCTGTTTCAATCAGGGACCAGCCGTCGGTTTAGATACTCGCCCTCGCTGCACCGCAAGCACCAGTGTGGTGAATTGAGACAAGAACGAATGAAACGTTCCGATACAAAAAAATCAATGATCCAAAAGAAAGAACCTTGGCTTGCCATGGACATCTTCAGGACAACACATCACCCCCGGTACACCGTTCCCGGTAGATCCGGAAAAAAGCCCCTGGTGTCCAGGACCGGCGCTTTCAGTTCGGCCGGGACGAGGGTCTTATACTCCGCGTGGGCGGTGCACAGGATGATCAGATCGTACTCGCCGTCCACGGGACTGGACGTGCGTCCGGCGTATTGGGCGTATTCCCGGCTGGGACGAATGACCGGTACATGGGGGTCGTTATAGAGAACCAAGGCGCCCTTTTGCTCCAGCAAGGCCATGATCCGATAGGTGGGGGACTCGCGGTCGTCGTCCACATCGGCCTTGTAGGCCAGACCCAGGAGAAGAATTTTAGAGTTTTTAAGCGGTTTGGCTCGGTCGTTGAGCACGTCCGCGGCCCGTTGGACCACGAAGGAGGGCATGGAGGTGTTGATCTCCCCGGCCAATTCGATGAATCGGGTGGCCACGTCGTACTCACGAGCCTTCCAAGTCAGGTAGAACGGATCGATGGGAATGCAATGCCCGCCGAGACCGGGACCGGGGTAGAAGGGCATGTAGCCGAAAGGCTTGGTGGAGGCGGCCCGGACGACCTCGAAAATGTCAATGCCCATTTTCATGAAGGCCGTCTTCAGTTCGTTGACCAGGGCGATGTTCACGCTGCGAAAGATGTTCTCCATCAGCTTAACGGCCTCTGCCGTGCGCGTGGAGGACACCGGCACGACATGGTCGATGACCTGTCCGTACAGGGCCAAGCCCACCTCAAGACAGGCCGGGGTGCTGCCGCCGCAAATCTTGGGGATGGTCCGGGTCTGAAAGTTCGGGTTGCCCGGGTCTTCGCGCTCCGGGGAGTAAACCAGGAACACGTCCCGGCCCACGACCTGCCCGACCTGTTCAATGCGCGGCCGCAGTTCCTCCTCCGTGGTTCCGGGATAGGTGGTGGACTCCAGGGACACGGCCTGCCCGGATCGCAGGTGCGGCAGAATCTCCTCCAGGGAGGCCAGCACGTAGGAAAGATCCGGCTCTCGGTGTGCGTTCAGGGGGGTGGGCACGCACAAGATCAGGGCGTCAGCCTCCCGAGCCCGGGAGAAATCCGTGGACGCATCGAAGGCTTTGGCATGGACGGCATCCTGAATCGGGGCCGAGGGAATGTGCTTGATGTAGCTCCGGCCGGCCAAAAGCTGGTCGACTTTGGCTTGGTCGATGTCCAAACCCAGGACGCGATATCCAGCTTCCAGATATCGCAAGGCCAGGGGCAGGCCCACATAGCCCAGGCCGATGATCCCGATGGTGGCTTGGCGGGCGGTCAGTTTTTGCAGCAGGGTGGTTTTGATCATGGGAAAGCCTGGGTGCCTGATTCATACGCATCAGGGCCTTGGTGTTGCCGCGGTGCGGCGTGGAATGCGGGGAGTTGGTCATGAGTAGCTCCAGACAAAGCGATAACGCGACTTTTGCCTGTGAGAACGCCAGTTACTCAAATGCCGATAACACCGCAACCGCATCCCACTCTCCCCTCCGACATTATCCAAACCGACCGGTGATATAATCCTCGGTGGCCCGTTGCTTGGGCTGGGTGAAGAGGGTGATGGTGTCCATGTATTCCACCAGGTTGCCCAGGTACATGTAGGCCGTATAGTCCGAAACCCGGGCGGCCTGCTGCATGTTGTGAGTGACGATGATAATCGTGTATTTTTCCTTAAGCTTGAAGATCAGGTCCTCGACCTTGGCCGTGGAAATGGGATCCAGAGCCGAACAGGGCTCGTCCAGGAGAATCACTTCCGGCTCAATAGCCACGGCCCGGGCGATGACCAGGCGCTGCTGCTGCCCGCCGGACAGGCCGAAGGCGTTTTCGTGCAGCCGGTCCTTGACCTCGTCCCACAGGGCCGCGCCGCGCAGGGCGTATTCCACCACCTGGTCCAGTTTCTTCCTGTCGTTGACCCCTTGCAGCCGCAGACCGTAGGCCACGTTCTCGTAGATGGACTTGGGAAAGGGGTTGGGCTTCTGAAAGACCATGCCCACCCGCCGACGCAGTTCAGCCACGTCCACGGTCCGATCGTAGATATTCTCGCCGTCCAGCTTGATGCTGCCCTCGATACGACAGATATCGATCAGGTCGTTCATCCGGTTGAAGCAGCGCAGCAAGGTGGACTTGCCGCAGCCGCTGGGACCGATGAAGGCCGTGACCCGCCGGGTGGGGATCTTCATGGAGATGTCCTTCAGGGCTTGGTCCTTGCCGTAGTAAAGCTGAAGGTTCTCCACTTCCAGGGAAAACGTTTCCTTTCTGAAATCCATTTTTTCTCGCGGATTGTCGGCGAAAAAATTGGCCATGACACCATGGGGCGCCGGGGTGTTGTTCGTGGTACTCATATCACCTTTCCATAAGCTGCGTGGTTACGGTGGGGGTGCGGTTCAATGTCGGTTCGACGACCGGGCGTTGATCACGACTTGCCGTTGTAATGAAGAATTATCCGCAGTCCGTTCAAAAACCTCAAGTGCAAGAAGCAAGAAAAGTTCAAGATCGAAGCGTATTTATTGATACGTGAGAGTTTGAACTTTTTGCAGCGACGCAGCAATTGGGAGTTTTTCAACGGACTGCTAATCGCTTTCGCTGCGGTACTTCTCTCGCAGATAATTGCGGATGGTGATGGCCGTCAGGTTCAGGGTGATGATGATCAGCACCAGGACCAGGGCCGTGGCGTAGACCAGGGGCCGGGAGGCCTCCACGTTGGGGCTCTGGAAACCCACGTCGTAAATGTGGAAACCCAGGTGCATGAACTTGCGCTCCAGGTGCAGGTACGGGAAATACCCGTCCACCGGCAAGTTCGGGGCCAGTTTGACCACGCCCACCAGCATCAGCGGGGCCACCTCCCCGGCGGCCCGGGCCACGGCCAGGATCAACCCGGTCATCATCGCCGGGGTGGCCAGGGGCAGGACCGTGCGCCAGAGCGTTTCGGCCTTGGTCGCGCCCAGGGCCAGGGAGCCGTGGCGGATGGTGCTGGGTATCCGGGCCAGCCCTTCTTCCGTGGATACGATGACCACGGGCAGGGTGAGCAGGGCCAGGGTCAGGGAGGCCCAGACCAGCCCCGGCGTGCCGAAGGTCGGTGCGGGCAGGGAGTCCTGGTAGAACATCCGGTCCAGGTTGCCGCCCACGAAGTAGACGAAAAAGGCCAGGCCGAACACCCCGAAGACAATGGACGGCACCCCGGCCAGATTGTTCACCGAAATGCGCACCAGACGGACTATGGGCCCCTGCTTGGCGTACTCCCGCAGATAGATCGCCGCCAGCACGCCCATGGGCGTGACCACGATGGACATCAGGATGACCATCAGCACGGTGCCGAAAATGGCCGGAAAAATCCCGCCCTCGGTGTTCGCTTCCCGAGGAAAGCCGCTCAGAAATCCCCAGACCATGGTCACGTAATGGCCCATTTTCTGAACCAGGGACATGTCGTTGGGCCAGTGCACGTGGACAACGTTGGCCAGGGGAATTTCCACCTGGCGACCATCCATGGACTCAGCCACCAGAATGTCCCGGCGCATCTGTTCCAGCAGATCCAGCCGACGGGCGTTGATCCCCGCGTACTGGCGATCCAGTTCGTCCCGCTCTGCCTGCAATTCGGCCAGTCGTCGCTGGATTTCCGCGGACTCCATATCCACGTTCCGCTCCAAGCCGCGTTCAGCCAATCGAATCCGCTCAAGCTGCCTATTCAACCCGCCGATCTCGTAGCGTTCGATCTGGTTGATTTCCCCGGCCAGTTCGTTGGCGCGGTCAACGAGAGGTAAAAGCTTATCCTTGCCGGCGTAGCCTTCGGCGATCACCACTCCGTCCTGCTTGACCTGGTGGAGAAACCCGATGAAATCACCCCATTCCCGACGCTCGACGACCATGGCCTCCCGAGGAGTGGTCCACTCGGAAACCAGCGGCTCCGGGTACCAGTAAAAATCCCGGCCGGTCAGATCCCGGTTGCCTTGCTTGATCAGAAAACGCTGGGTCAGGTCCACGTCTTCCGGAATCAGATGCCCGGACTCCCGCAGGACCAATCCGGTAACATTCTGGGAACGCATCGGGTTGCCCAGCACGCGAATCGTGGTCTCCGGGTCGGGATGATATTCGAACTCCACCACCGGGGCCGGCCAGAAGTGACCCAGCCCGCGCACCGCGATCAAGGCCAACAGGCCGAAGACCATGATCATGCTCAGACTGATCATCCCCCCGGTCAGCCAGATCCAGGGGGAACCGCTTTTGAACCATTGACGTGTATTCATCCCGTTATCCTACGCTTCACATTGTATCTCGAATGAATCGAAATCGTGATCGTAATCGACTCCGAACAAACTTGACTCCAGACGTGGCGAAAACTTTTTGCGATACCGAATCGATTTCGATTGCGATTTCGATTTCGGTTGATGCTGTAATCGATTGGCAACCGGCACTTGGATCTACAGCGAACTATACTTCTTGCGCAGCCGCTGGCGGACAATCTCCGCGGCCGTGTTCACGATGAACGTGAGCACAAAAAGCACCAGGGCCGCCAGGAACAGAATCCGGTAGTGCGTGCTGCCCACGGCTGTTTCCGGCAGTTCCACGGCGATGTTCGCGGACAGGGTGCGCATACCTTCGAAGATATTGAAGTTCATCACTGGACTGTTGCCCGTGGCCATGAGCACGATCATGGTCTCGCCCACGGCCCGGCCGAAACCGATCATGATCGCCGAAAATATTCCCGGACTGGCGGTGAGCAGGACCACACGGGTCACGGTCTGCCAGGGAGTGGCCCCCAGGGCCAGGGAACCCTGGGTCAGATGTTTGGGCACATTGAAGATGGCGTCCTCGGCTATGGAGAAAATGGTCGGAATGACCGCGAAACCCATGGCCAGCCCAACCACCAGGGCGTTGCGTTGGTCGTAGGTGATGCCCACATCCGTCAGCCATTGCCTGGCGCTGCCGTCGAAGAACCAGATTTCAATGTGCGGGCTGAGCGTGACGCAGACCCACCCGAAGACCAGAATTATGGGTACGAGCATGGCCGCTTCCCAGCCGTCCGGAACCAGCAGGCGGATGCGAAGGGGCAACCTGCTCCAGGAAAAGGCGGTCAGCAGCATCATCAGAGGCATGAAGACCACGATGGAAAAGACGGCAGGCAGGTTGCTCTCCACGAACGGCGCCAGCCACAACCCGGCCAAAAAACCGAGAATGACCGTGGGCAGGGCCTCCATGACTTCGATGGACGGTTTGACAACGGCCCGCAGCTTGGGGCTCATGAAATATGCCGCGTAGATCGCCCCGAGCACGGATAGGGGCATGGCGATGAGCATGGCGTAGAACGAGGCCTTGAGCGTGCCCAGGGTCAGGGGCATCTGGCTGAACTTGGACTCGAACTCGTCCGAAGCCGACGAGGACTGCCAGACATAGTCCGGTGCGGCCCGGCCTTCGTACCAGACTTTTTGCCACAAGGCGCTGAACGAGTACTCGGGGTGCGGATTGTCCACATCCAGCAGGTGCAGATTCTGAGTCTCGTCCAGGGCCAACAGAGCCGCGTTGGTCGGGGAAAAGGCCAAAGTCCGGATGGGCGAGTCCGCCACGGGTTTCAGCAGCAGGGTCCGCTGGGAGGTGGGATAGTGCAGTCCCACGACCCCGGTGGCGTCCGCCGCGGCAAACCCCTTGCGAGTGTACTCCGTGGCCAGGATGGTGATCGGAGCAGCATGGCGGTCAAAATCCCGAACGTGCGTGATGAAGTATTCGTTCTGTTCATTCCGGACCAAAAAATATTGGCTCAAGGTTCCGTCGGACCGGCCGACGATGAGGGAAACCGTACCAAGCAGGAAGTCCACGGCGGTGATGGACACGGATGCGTCCGGAACCACCTCCAGACTGTGTGCCGGTCCGGCCTGAGACGGTTGACGCAGATCGTAATAGTGCAGCTTGCCGTGCGTATCGGCCAGGAACAAATTGATCATGTTCGAGGAGATCAGCACGTCCACGACCTCGCCCGGTGCCGGCCCGAGATCGTGCTTGGTGGTGGTGACCACGGTCTCTCCGGTCAGGAAGGACGTCCGGGTGGCGAGCTGAACCAGGAGCACCCGGTCGTCGTCCGTCACCGTTGCCACGGCCGTTCCGGCGGCAGCCCGCTGCACGGCAATGCGGCGCAGTGGACGATTCGAGGGATCCACCGGGACGGGTTCGCTGCCGAATGGAAAGGTCAATTTGGGAACAATGGTCCGGACATTGCCGGTCCAGTCCAGCTCGAACTCATGGCGGACCAGGATGGCCGTGCCGTCCGAAAGCCCCAAAACAACGAGATTGGAACGCGGTTCCCCCTCACCGAAGGAACGGATCTCAACGCCTTCCGGTACCGGAACAACGACCTTCTCCATGGGCATACCGGTGGCCAGCTCGAAAAAAAGCACCTCGCCGTTGCCGCGATACCGGACACCGACTTCCTGGTACCGATCCATATCCAGCAACAACGTGCGTTCCTCCGGCCCTCCGGGGACGACATACGCGGTATTCGTCTCGATCTTGGCCGGAGCGAAAATCGGGACCAGTTCGATGAACAAGAAGATGAAGATCAGGGCCAGGGCCAAAACCACGCCCATTCCACCGGCACTGATGAAATATTTGGCGGAAACGTCCTTGGTCGTCCGGTATTTCCGCAACGAGGCGCGGGCCGTGGCGTCGGGCATGGCCCCGAACAGCTTGTCCAGGTCATGCGTGGGAGTTGAAGAAGATGAGCCGTTTTTCATGATGCGTCGCTTCCTGTACACGATGCGAAAGCCGAATGGAGGTTCCGATGACGATTCGTCGAGAGAGAAAAAGCCGCCCCATGCCGGAGCATGGAGCGGCGTCAAGCGGATGGTTCGGGAAGGCCTACAGTCCGATTTGGGCGCGGACCTGGGCGGCGACGGTTTCGGGCAGCGGGATGTACCCGTCGCGGACCACGACTTCCTGGCCCTGCTTGGAGAGTACCAGGCGCAGGAACTCCCGCTCCACCGGAGCCAGCGGCTCGGTGGGATTCTTGTTCACATACAGAAACAAACCGCGAGCCAGCGGGTAATTGCCGGAGGCGGCGTTTTCCGCGTTGGGTTCGTAACAGGTTCCGCCCATGTTGATGGACGCGGCCTTCACCCCGGAGGTGATGTAGCCGATACCGGAATAGCCGATACCGTTGATGGACTCGGTCACGCCCTGGACCACGGAGGCGGAGCCGGGTTGCTCGTTGATGGTCGGCTTGTAGTCGCCGCCGCACAAGGCCACGTCCTTGAAGAAGCCGTAGGTGCCGGACACGGCGTTACGGCTGTAGATGGTGAAGTCGCGATTGGCCCAGGCGCCGGTCAGGCCGACCTGCCCCCAACGGGTGACGTCTTCGCCGTGACCGCAGCGACGGGTGGCGGAGAAGATGGCGTCAATCTCGGGGATGGACAGGCAGTCCAGGGGGTTGTCTTTGTTCAGATACACGGCGATGGTGTCCACGGCCGTGGTCACCTTGACGGGCTGGTAACCGTAGCGCTGTTCGAACTGCTCGATTTCCGTGGCCCGCATTTCCCGGCTCATGGGGCCGAAATTGGCCGTGGCTTCGATCAGGGCCGGCGGGGCGGTGGACGAACCGGCACCCTGGATCTGGATGTTCACATTGGGGTAGTAGCCCTGGAAAGCTTCAGCCCAGAGGGTCATCAGGTTGTTCAGAGTGTCCGAGCCCATGCTGGACAGATTGCCGGAAATACCGGAAACCGGGGTGTACTCGGGCAGGGCCGGGTCAACTCCGGTTTGAGCCGACACATTGCCCGCGGTCAGCATCCCAAAAAGCATGATAGTTGCTAAAATCTTCCGCATAAAAGAGATTCCTCCTGTTCATTTGTGGCGATTTCGACCCGCCGACATGGCGAACCGTCCAAGGCCATTTTCCATGACCGTGAACATAGGAGGGAATTGTTACAACAATATGACGGGAAGATGACATTTGTCCGAAGAAACGCGACGACTCGAAGTTCCCGGTCCGACCTGGGAACGAAAAAAACGAAGGGAAGAATAAAGGAGGAGGAAAAGGGAGAATCCGCATCTCGGGAGCCGATGGCGGATCAAAGATTCAATCGAAGTAATACCCCATCATCAAGACCAGGGAATTCACGCCTCGATTGTCCTTATGCAGTCCGGCGTTGGACAGGTGGTGCAGGCGCAGGGACGCCCAGATTCGGGATTGGTTATGGCCGGGGAATTCGACGCCGATCCCGATTTGGGGGTTGAAATTCAGCCGCGAGCCTTGCCCGGCGACTTTGTGCTCCGAGTACATCACCCCGACACCGGCCTCTCCGTAAGGACGGAATAGGGAACCGCCCAAACCGTCCAGGTAATAGAGGGCCACCCCGCTCACCGAGGCCAGCCCTTGCGAAGAGCCTTCCGTCGTACCGCCCAGGCTCGCCTCGATCTTGAAGCGCAACGGCTCAGGCGCCGCATGCGGCCAGATGTCCTCGTAATCGAAAAGCATGAATCCCGTGACAAGGGCGAAATTCCTGGCGTCTCCGGGGTCGTAGGCCAAGCCGTATCCCAGGCCCAAGCCCATGCGGGGAGGCAGGCGCAAAGAGTGCTCACCCCCTCCGAGGGTGGACGATTCGGCCCGAGCCGTGAGCGCGGAGGCCCCCAAAAACAGGATGGCAATCGCAACGACGGCCAACGCCGTCATGATCCAAGACCGCGGCCTTGGATCACGAACCAGCCAGGACAATCGTCCCATATTCCCCTCCTGATCCATACTTGAGGCAGGCGACCCGGGAAACTTCCCGAAGCGCTCCGGAATACCCATTATCGTGCCGCATGTGGTCCGCGAAGGACGGGCATCCCTCCCGGATGGCCATGCCGGCGACGGCGAGATCAAAAGCCTGGCCAATGGGCAGACTGCCGTAGGCCGGGGCGCAAGCCGCGATTGCCAAAGGGTTTCGCCCTGCCGCTTCCAGAACATGCCGGTACCGGAACCCGGTGGCCTTGTGTCCGTCAGCCCCCAAAAGCAGGAGTGTCCCCGGAGAGTCCGGCTTGCTTGGCGATCCATCGAAAAAACCATCAAAGTTTTGATGGTCCTCACGGCCCATGCCGACATTCACAACATGACCGTACGCGCCCGAACGGCCAGGCTCTGATCGCTCAAGCACGAAAAAGGCCGCCCCCTCGCCCAGGACGGCGGTTTGCCGGTCAAGCTCCAGGGGCATGACAGGCTGACCGGCAGCTTGCGGCCCGAAAAAACGCGACCAGCAATATCCGCGCACCGGGCAGTGCTCATCCACGGCCCCGAAAAGCACCCTGTCCACCCGGCCTTCCGCCAGCCATTGCCCGGCCGTGAGCAGAGCCGATACCGTGGACAGCTCGAACTGGCTGACTGTCAGGCAGGGACCGGTGATCTTCAGCAGAATGGAGATATGGGCCGCCGCGGCGTTGTGCACGGAGTTGGAAAAATGGGTCGGCGACGCGCAGGCGTCACCGTCGTGAATCACGGAGTCGAGGAAGGCGAAGGTGGTGGCCGCCGCGCCGTAGCCCGTGGCCACGATGACGCCGGTCCTTTCATTTTGGCTATCCAATGATCCGGGCCCGGAAAGCCCCGCGTCCCGCAAGGCCAGGCTCGCACCCAGCAGAGCCAGACGGGAGAGGCGGTCCACGCGGCGCAGGGACCGCTTGGGAACGAACTCGTCAAGGGCCGTCAGATCGGCCTGAAATGCCGGGACGCTTTCCATCCCCTGCCTCCCCTGGAATTCGGGCCCACCGACCACCGGTGACCGTTTCCCCTCCACGGTCAGCCGCAACTCACCCAACCCGACCCCGAATCCGCCGACAACCCCGATGCCCGAAACGGCAAGGGGCGGCGGGAAAGCAAGAAAATTCGTGTGTAATGACGTTTCACGCATGATAGCCGCGAAGTTTATGCAATGACGGGATTCTGGGCAAGAGATTGCGATTCGGGCCTTTTGCATGTTTCGACATGGCAGGATTGACGCCGGTGATCTGGTTGTGGCACTCGACAAGGCCGAGGAGATCGTGGCGGCGACGGTGATACGGACCTTCAAGGCTTCGCCCCGCCTCGAAAAATGACCGCTTCATCTCACCCCTAAAATCAACAGGAGGACCATCCCATGACCATGCAGGACCGTGCACCCGCTAACCGCATCATTCAAGGCCGTTGGCTCGCTGCGATGCTCTTACTGTGCTTCGTCCTTGTTTTGCTCTCCTCCTGTCGCTCCACCGGCTCATCAGGGCAGATGACAAGCGCCACTTCGGAAATCCGGTACACCAAGTACAATATTCACGCTCAACAGAGCCGACGGGACATCAAAGCCAGTTATGCCGGCTATGTCGACTCCGGGGACGGACATTTTGTTATCCCCGCGGGGTCGAAAGTGATGTTTCCCGGCAAGGGGCAGCGGTGGAGGAACGGTTTCTGGTTCACCGTGGCCGACACCGGACAAAAGGTGTTTTTCGAATTTCACCGAGGCCGGATGGGCATGGGCGAACACGAGTACATCGAACTGATCACGTCCGGTTCACCCGTCTCCCTGGACCGCTTTTCGGAGCAGGACAGGAAAGGAATCAAGACCGGTAAAGTATACACCGGCATGACCAAAGAGGGAGTTCTCACTGCCCTCGGCTATCCGGCCAAACACAGAACGCCCTCTCTGGAAAGCAATACCTGGATCTATTGGCGCAACCGCTTCATGACCATGGGCGTGGTGTTTGACGGCAACGGACGGGTCGTCTCCATAACCGATTAGTCGATATCCGTTCGGCTCTTCATATTATGGACATCACTCCCATCGCCCTGATCACCGGCGCGAGCAAGGGCATCGGCGCGGCCACGGCCCTGGTCCTGGCCCGTGACGGGTTCGACATCTGGCTGAATTATCGCGGAGACCATCACGCGGCGGCGACGGTGCGCGAGGCCGTCGTCGCCCTGGGCCGGAACTGTCGGCTGTTGCCCTTTGACGTGGCCGATGCAAACGCGACGACCGCCGCCCTGGAACCGCTTTTGGACGAGGCCACGCCTTTTGCCGTGATTAACAACGCCGGATTCACGGCGGACACCCTGATGCTGACCATGGACTTCGAGCGGGAGTGGAAACGGGTGCTGAACGTGCACCTGGACGGTTTTTTCCTGGTCACCAAACTGCTCCTGGCCAAAATGCTGCGCAAGCGCCGGGGCCGGGTTGTGAACATCGTCTCCACGTCCGGCCAGGCCGGTATGGCCGGCCAGGTCAACTATTCCGCGGCCAAGGCCGGACTCATCGGCGCGACCAAGGCCCTGGCCCAGGAGATGGGCAAACGGAACATTTTGGTCAATGCCGTGGCCCCGGGCTTCATCCAGACCGACATGACCACCGACCTGCCCTGGGACGCCATCCTGCCGAAGATTCCCCTGGGCCGAGTCGGCCGGCCCGAGGAAGTCGCCGAAGTCGTCTCCTTTCTCTGTTCCGCCAAGGCCACATACATCACCGGCCAGACCATCGCGGTCAATGGCGGGATATACATGTAAACGCCATTCGGCCAAAATCCATGATTTTTTTTGGTTGAAAAAGGACAAGGTTGAAGGTTTGGAAAGCGCGGCATGAGGCAACACCTGACTTCCCTTTCAACCTTGAACCTTCAGCCTTCAACCTGTATTTCCTCTTGAATCTAAGCATGCATCAAGCGGCCATCACCGGCGTAGGGATCGTCTCTTCCTTGGGCAACGACGCGGATTCCGCGGCCCGGGCCCTGTATGAGGGCAGGTCCGGAATCAGCGTAGATCTGGAACGGATAAAGTTGGGCTTCAGAAGCGCCTTGACCGGCCTGATTCGCGGGTTCGACCCCGCCAGACACCTCAGTCGCAAACAGCGCAAGACCATGCCCGAGTTCGCGGTCCAGGCCCATGCCGCGACCATGGAAGCCCTGGCCATGGCCGGGCTGGACCCGGATGATCTGCGCAACGACCGCACCGGATTGGTGTTCGGATGCGACTCCAGTTGCCTGGCCGGCGTGGAACAAGTGGACATGCTCCGTGAACGCCTGGACACGCGGTCCATCGGCAGCGGGCATATCTTTCGCTCCATGACCTCCACCATCACCATGAACCTGAACACCCTGCTGGGCACTCGGGGCGCCTGCTGGACCATCAGCTCGGCCTGCTCCAGCGGCGGGCACGCCGTGGGCCAGGCCGCGGACCTGATTGCCTCGGGCCGTCAGGACCGGGTGCTCTGCGGCGGAGCTCAGGAAATCAACTGGCAATCGGTGTGCAGCTTCGACGGCCTGGGAGCCTTCTCCACCCGCATGGACCGACCCCAAACTGCCAGCCGCCCATTCGACGCGGACCGGGACGGTCTGGTACCCGGGGGCGGCGCGGCGACCCTGCTGCTGGAACGGCTGGATATGGCCCGCAAACGCGGCGCTCAGGTGCTCGGTCTGGTCCGCGGATACGGCTTTTCCTCGGACGGGGAGCATATCTCCGTGCCCAGCGGCGACGGCCTGGAACGGGCCATGCGCATGGCCCTGAGCGAGGCGGGCTGGAACCCGCCGGAAGTCGACTATATCTGCGCTCACGCCACGTCCACGCCCGCCGGGGACTCCGTGGAAGCCGAAAGCATCGCCCGGCTTTTCGGAACACCCACCCCTCCCGTCTCCTCGCTGAAATCCATGACCGGCCATGAACTCTGGATGTCCGGCGCGGCCCAGGCCGTCTACTGCGTACTCATGGCCCGGGAAGGCTTCATCGCCCCGAACATCAACTTCGAACGCCCGGACCCCGCCTCGGCCAAACTGGACATCGTCACCGAAACCCGCCCCGCCCGGCTGCGCCACGTACTTTGCAACTCCGCCGGCTTCGGCGGGACCAATGCCTGTCTGGCTTTGGGTTTTCCGGAATGAAGTTCGACCATATCGTTATCGGCTCGGGTATTTCCGGGCTGGCCTGCGCCGTCATCCTGGCTCAGAGGGGGCGCCGGGTGGTCGTGGTGGAGAAGACCGGTCAGGCCGCCCCGCTGCTCAAGGGGTTTGAGCGCAAGGGCCTGCATTTCGATACCGGGTTTCATTACACCGGCGCGTATGGCCGGGGCGAGGTTCTGGACGTCTATTTTCGCTGCCTGGGGATCGAGGACGGGCTGACCAAGGTCCCCTACGACACCGACTGCTTTGACGCGGCGCGCTTTCCTCTGGACGATTTTTCCTTCGGTTTTCCCCAGGGGTATGACCGGCTCCGTCAGCGGCTGCACGCGGATTATCCTGGGGAAAAGGCCGGAATTGACGCCTATCTGCGGATCGTGGCCGAGGAATTTGACCGTTCCCCGCACCTGAACCTGGACCTGCCCTTTGACGCCGTCGGCGCGTTCAATCCCCTGCACGAGCAAAGCGTCGCGAGTTGTCTGGGTGGGCTGTTCCGGGACGAACGGCTGCGGGCCCTGCTGTCCCTGCACTTTCTGCTGTACGGCGTGGAGCCGGGCCAGGCCTCCATGGCCCTGCACGCCCAAGTCTGCGGCTCCCTGTATCAGTCCGTGCATGGGATCAAGGGTGGCGGCAAAAGCCTGGTCGCGGCCTTGACCCGCCGTCTGGAAGAGTTGGGCGTGGTTCTGCTGACCGGACGCAACGTCAAGCGAATTGAAGTTGCTTCCGGGCATTGTCGTGGCGTGGCGTTGGAAGACGGCGAGGTTGTCCGGGCGGATGCCTGCATCGCCGCCATCCACCCGTGCTCCCTGCTGTCCATGGTTGATGAAGCGGCCTTTCGCCCCGCCACCAGACGTCGCTTTCAGGCCTACGAGGAAACTTCGTCGGGCTTCATGTTTTCCGCCGCGGTGGATACATTTCCCAATATCCTGGATCGCAAGAATCTGTTTCTCTGCCCGGATCTGGGTCTGGACGGATATTGCCAGCCCGACCGGCCTATTGAGAAGCGTCCGTTTTTTCTGGCCGCCGCCGGAGCGGCCGACGGCTCCTCCGCACGAGGAATGATCCTGCTCTGTCCGGCGTCCATGGAGGAAATGCGGCCCTGGCTGAACTCCGGCCCACGAGATCGTCCGGAATCCTACCGGACGATGAAACAGGAACTGATGAACCGGGTTCAGGCCCATGTATTGAGGATGGTCCCGGAAATCGGCTCCATGACCATGCTGGACTGCGCCACCCCCCTGACGTTCAGGGATTGGGTCAACATTCCCTCGGGCAGCCTCTACGGGATCAAACAGAAGCACGGCCAGATCGCTCCGTCTCCCCTGACCAAGATCAAGGGCCTGTTGCTGACCGGCCAAGCCCTGACCGGCCCAGGGGTTCTGGGCGCGACGATTTCCGCCTTTCTGACCTGCGGATTCATCCTGGGGCCGGAAACACTGCGCAAGGAGGTCCAGCAATGTCGTTGAACCGGGTGGTCATCACGGGCCTGGGCGCGGTCTCGCCCTACGGCGTGGGCGTGGAGACGCTGTACGCGGCCATGGCCCGCGGCCAAAGCGCGATAACCGAGCATCCGGACCTCAAAGCGATCAAGGGCTTGCGCTGTCACATCGCCGGGCTCGTTCCGGAGCTGGATGCCAGGGAGATTCCCAGAAAACACCGCCGCACCATGTCCCGGATGTCCGTCTTCGCCATGCTGGCCGCCATGGAGGCCCTGAAATCGGCCCGGATCGACGAGTCGTTGCGCCGCTCCGAACAGACCGGCGTGATCATCGGGACCACCGTGGGCAGCCCTCAGACCCTGCAGGATTTCTTCGCGGAGTATTTGCGGGAATTTTCCATCGAGCAGGTCAAGTCGTCCCTGTTCTTCAAGATCATGGGCCACACCTGCGCGGCCAACGTGGCCCAGGCCCTGGGCATCGGCGGCCGGGTCATGGCCCCCTCCGCCGCCTGCGCCACCGGAGTGCAGGCCATCGGCCTGGGCTACGAAGCCATCGCCCTGGGCCGACAAGGGATCATGCTCTGCGGCGGTGCCGAGGAACTGCATCCGTTGACCGTGGGCATTTTCGATATTATCAACGCGGCCTCCACCGGATACAATACCGATCCGGGCAGATCGCCCCGACCATTCGACGCCCGGCGAGACGGCACGGTTTGTTCCGAGGGCGGCGGGGTTCTCGTTCTGGAATCCCTGGATTCCGCGCTGGAGCGAGGTGTCCCGATCCTGGCCGAAATCATCGGGTTCGCCTCCAACTCCGACACCACGAACATCTCCACCCCGGACCCCGGTCGGATCGAGCAATGCATGCGCCTGGCCCTGGCCGACGCCGGGCTGGAACCCGGTCAGGTCGACTACGTCAACGCCCACGCCACGGCCACGGAACTGGGCGACCCGGCGGAATGCCGGGCCATTGCCCGGCTCTTCGGCGACGCCGTGCCCGTCAGCGGTTTCAAGGGCCACCTGGGGCACACCTTGGCCGCCAGCGGAGCCCTGGAATTGATCGCCGTGGTGCGCATGCTCCAGGACGGTCTGTGCCTACCGACCTTGAACCTGGACCAACCCGACCCTGAATGCGCCATGGTCCGCCATGTCCGGGAACCGGAACCCCGCATTATGGATATCGCCGTCAAAAACAACTTCGCCCTGGGCGGAGTCAATGCCTCATTGATCGTAAGGAAATTCGCCGAACATGCAGCAAGACATCCAGAAAGACATTATTGATACCGTAAACACCGCCCTGGCCGAGGAATTCGAACTGGACGCGGAGGCCATGAAGCCCGAGGCGCACCTGTTCAACGAACTGGGGCTGGACAGCCTGGATGCCGTGGACATGGTCATCGTCCTGGAGAAGGCCTTTGGCTGCAAGCTCCGGGACGAGCAGGCCATCCGGGAAATCCGCACCCTGGGCGACCTGTACGCCTTCATTGAGACCAAGCGCAAGGAACTGGAATGACCGAGGTTCCCCCGCCGGAGGCCGCGCCGCCCGCGGCTTCACGGCGCCTGGGGCCGTCAGCGCTGGTGATGAGCGCGGTGGTTTATCCTCTGCTGATCCTGCAAACCCTGGCCTTCGTTCTCCTGGCCCCGATAGTCCTCCCCCTGGCCCGCCTCGCCACCGGCCGTCCCTTGGACCGGATCGTACGGTATTTCATCCGGTTCTACGGCCAGGTCTGGATAGTCCTCATCGCCCCTTTCACGCGCTTTGAAAAAATCGACTTGGCCCTGGACCGCTTTCCCCAACCCTGTATCATCGTCCTGAACCACCGCTCTCTTTTCGATATTTTCTGCATGGGGGCCCTGCCCTTCAGCAACGGCGGGTTCGCCCTGCGGTCCTGGCCGTTCCGGATGTTCTGGTACGCCCCGTTCATGCGCCTAGCCCGTTACGTGGACATGGAATCCCTGGGCCGGGAGGAAGGCTTGCTCCGCTGCCGTGAACTCCTGGCGGAAGGTATTTCGTTGATGTTTTTCCCGGAAGGCCACCGGAGCCGGGACGGCCAACTCGGCAGGTTCTATTCCGGGGCGTTCAAACTGGCCGTGGAGACCAACACGCCCATCGTGCCCGTCTGCATTTCCGGCACGGACCACCTCCTGCCGCCGGGCGCCCTGCTCATGGCCCCGACTACCATCCGCCTCCAGGCACTACCGGCAGTTGATCCGTCCGCCTTCGCCGACGAATCCGGACACGTGGCCCTGCGCAAGACGGTCAAGGCGGCCATGGCCGAGGCACTTGAAAAACAGCGGTGAGAAAACGGGTCGCTGAGCCCGGATCGAGGCGACGGAGGTTTGTCGCTATCCCCGCGTCGCTTGCCCCAGAAAAAGGGCCGGGCCGGAATGAATAGTCCAATCCGCCGCTTTGCCCAACTCGTTTTTGGGCAGTTCCGGACCGAAGGTGATGGAGGCGGGTTGTTCGAGGTGGGACAGGTGGCGGGCCAAATGGACGCGCAGGGCGTCCCGGATGCCGGGATCGGCCTCCCGGTCCGGTTGGAGCACCACGAAGGCCTTCAGGCGATGGCCCTCTTCCGGGCGCATCAGCCGCACGGCGCAGTCGACCACGGCTTCATGGGCCAGCAACACATTGCGGACCCGGGAAGGATAGACATTGATCCCGGCGACCTGGACGGCATGGTCCAGGCGCTTTTTGACGAAAAAACGGGTGTGATCCACCCAGTCCAACATATCCTGGATGGTGAACGGCTCGGACGATCCGCCCTGCTCCAAGACACGCGCCAATTGATCCTCGCCGACCCGCTTCCAGGTGGGCAGCAGGGTCAAGGGATCGTTCAGTCCGGTCCGATAACCGATGGCTCCGTTTTCCGATGAGCCGTATATTTCAAGCAGTGTTTCCAATCCCCGGCGCTTGAGATCCCGGATGGTTTCCGTCGGACAGGGCCCCGTGGAGGTGACCCCAAGCACTCCAGGGGGAAACGTTTCACCGGTTTCAACGCAGAGCCGCCAGGCATGCGGAAAGCCAAGAACCGCGTCGCCCGGACGCAGCTCGTTGATCAGGGCGGAAGGATTTATGAAGCGCCGGTCCTGGCAGGGGACGTCCAGCAACTTGGGAATCAGGACCGCGTGGATGAACCCGTAAATGTGGTGCGGCGGGACCAGGGCCAAAAAACGGTTGACGTGGGGAAACAAGTCGGCCAGATGCACGGCGTCCTGTTCCAGGAAAAAGACGTCGCGAACAACGGTTTTCGGTTCGCCGGTGCTGCCGGAAGTGGAAAAGGCGATGCGGTCCGGTCGCGGACCGACCCGTTCCATAAGATATCCGGCCCATTGCCCCAGAGTCGGCAACCCGGCCAAAACCGCGGCCTTTTCCGCCGACAGGCCGAAATACCCGGCCACCTGTTCGGAGGCCTGGGCCAGTTCATCCGGCGTTGCCTTCAGCGGCTCCACCTGAAAATCGCTGTCCGGACTGATGAGCAGTTCATCACCGAACACGTCGGAAATGTTGCGAACCGCCTTGAGCTTGGCAAACGCGACAGCCCGGGTCAAAATGAAATAATCGGAACGATCAAGCGCAATCCGCCGCACGCTGAGCCTCGCAATGGATGCGTGGAACAAATTTTGTCATGAAAAACAACCTTTCTTGCAAATTTTCGCCGGAAGACATCGAAGACGCCAAGCAAACGGGACGCTTATTGTCCATGGAACTGGAATTGTCCAGGGCGTGCAATCTGCGGTGCATTTACTGCTATGCGGATTCCGGGACGGCCCTGGACGCGGAGTTGTCCCTGTCGGAGATTCTGGATGCCGTGGACCAGGCCGTGGAACTGGGGGCCAGGCGGATCATCGTCCTGGGCGGCGGGGAGCCGTTGGTTTATCCAGACATCCTGGCCATCCTGCGACATATTCACCGGCGCGGAGCGGCCATTGATCTGTTCACCAACGGGACGCGGATCACCGCCGAGCTGGCCAAGGAATTCATGGCCCTGGGAGTCAGTCCGGTGATCAAGATGAACAGCATGCGCGAGGAGGTGCAGGACGTGCTGGCGGACAAGCCCGGGACCTTCGCGAAAATCCGCCAGGGGCTGCACCATCTGCGCGACGCGGGATACCCCGCGCCAGAGCTTCCGCTGGGCGTGCAGACCGTGATCTGCCGCCAAAATCTCTCGGAACTGCCGACCATGTGGGCCTGGATTCGCGACCAGGGCATGGTCCCGTACTTCGAGACCATCACCCTTCAGGGCCGAGCCCGCCACTACCCGGAACTGCTCGTCAGCCCCGAGGAAATCCGGTCCTTGTTTCAAACCCTGGCCGACCTGGACAAGACCCGCTTCGGTCTGGACTGGGACCCACGCCCCCCGGTGGCCGGCCTGACCTGCAACCGCCATTTCTACACCTGCACGATAACCGTGCACGGCGACGTCGTCCCCTGTCCGGGCGTGGACATCGCCGTGGGCAACATCCGCACGGCCAGGCTCGCTGAGATCCTCCACCAAAGCCCGGTCATCCGCGACCTGCGCAACATCCGCGAAACCATCAAAGGGGCCTGCAAAACCTGCGAGTTCCACCATTCCTGCTACGGCTGCCGAGGCATGGCCTACCAGCACACCGGCGACTACCTGGCCGCGGACCCTCTTTGCTGGAGAAATCCGGAGGGGATCAACTCATAAACAAGCCATATGCATGATCAATTCCGATGGTGTCAGCACGGGGAGCGCGGCATTCTTGAAGTCTGGAACGTTCCTGGTCACGATGTACTCCGCGCCGACATGACGGGCGGACGCATGCACGACCGCGTCTTCGAAGTCGGCGAAACCAGAAGCCAGAGCGCTCTCCAGCACCACGCGATTCACGGGAGCAACGACAAACAGGGAGAGCAGGGAACGGACATGGCCCATGGCAGCCTGGGTGCCGAGCACCTTGGCCGCGAGGTAATGGATGGTGGTCACCGTCGTGGCGCAAATGGAGCCCGTAATTTCGGAGCGTTCCACCATTGCCAGGAGCAGGGCGGCATCGTCGGCAAAAGGCTCTCTGTCCAGCAGGACGTCCAGGATCACGTTGGTATCGAAAAGAACGTTCACAGGTACTTTTCTTCCAGATGTTTCCGGTACTCGTTTTCCTCCACCGGTCTGCCTTTCAGGGCCCCTTTGAGGCTTTTCACGACCGGAGGCAGTGGAAGCTCCCTGCCTTGCTTTTCATTTCGGATCATTTCAAACAGATCCGCGACAATGCGTGAAACGGATTTGCCCGTCCGGGCGGCGTGTTGCTTGGCCGAATCGATCAGCTCGTCATCCAGGCGCAAGGTCAGTTTCGTGTTCATGCTTCCTCCTCTTTGACGTACACTCTTCCCAAAGAAGTACGTCGCGCTTGAGAGCATGTCAAATCCGGATATATTCACGGCAAATCTGAAAGGAACGCACCCATGATCCAACTCCCCCACTCCGCCGCCGACCTGATGCCCCACCAGCGCCCCATGCGTTTGATCGACACGGTCCTGTCCGTGGAGCCGGACGGTTCGGGCACGGCGGAGACCGTTATCCGGGCGGACAATATTTTTCTGGACCGGGACGACGCGTTGCTCCCCGAGGCCATGGTGGAACTTATGGCCCAGGCCTTTGCCGCGGTCAGCGGCTATAGTGATCTCCAGGCCGGGCGTCCGGGGCGGACGGGGTATCTGGTGGGGGTGAAAAAAGTCTCGTTTCCCACACCGGAAGCCAACCAGCCGAGCGTCTCGGTCGGCGACCGGCTGACCGTCGGAGTCCGGCCCACCGGAGAGTTCGCAGGATTCGTGATCATCGACGCGGAGGTCCGCCGTCACGACGATCTTTTGGCCCAGGGAGAACTGAAAATCTGGATCGCTTCGGACGGCGATGAGCAAGGAGGCCCGGCATGACGATTCACCGCCTGGCCTTGTCCTGTTTTCTCCTCCTCTTCCTGTCTCTCGGACTTCCCCCAACCGCCGTGACTGACGAATTCAAGGAATTGACGCCGGCCTTACGGGAACGCCTGGCGGTCATTCACCAAGGCACCCGATCGGTCCAAGGGGATTTTGAGCAGGAAAAGCGCCTGAGCATGTTCGACCGAACCTTTGTTTCCATGGGCGTCTTCGCCGTGAAGCAACCCGGCAAAATTCACTGGGCCTATCAGGAGCCCTCCGCTTTTGGATTCGCCTCGGACGGGGAACAGGTCCGGCGCTGGAATGAACATTCCGGGATGTCCGCCCCCTCCCCGCTGGCCCGGGATCCAATCCTCTCGGTGATCGTGGACCAGATGCTGGCCTGGTCCACCATGGACGCCGAAAAACTGGAAGCCTCTTTCACCCTTGCCGTGCCAAAGACGACCCCAGAATCGACCCCGGAAACAGCCCCGCTTACCCTGGAACTCCTGCCCAGAACCCGTCAACTCGCGGCGGTCCTCCAGCGCGTCCAGGTCTCCTTTGACCGGGACGAAACCCACCTTCAGGAGATCGTGCTCTTCGAACCCGACGGCGACACCACCCGCATCCGCTTCTTCAACGTCCGCGTCAATGAGGACGTTTCACCGGGACTGTTCTAGAATCATGGCCCGAACTCCATCCACGGTGCGCCTTTTCACCGTTTTATTGTCCCATAAAGCCACAGTTCTCCTGCTTCTCGCGGGCTGCCTGGCCATGGGACTTCTTTTTCTGCGCCAGGCAACCCTGGCGGAGGACATCGAGGCCATGCTCCCCGACGACGGTTCCGGCCTGGCCGGGGATGTCCGTCTGCTGGGCCATGCCCCGTTCCTGTCCAAGGTGCTCGTGATCCTGGAACCGGTGCCTGGGCAGTCCGGGCTTGTCGATCTGGAAGTTCTGAGGCAAGCGGCTCAAGATATTCGAGAAGCGGCCGGCCCGCCCTGGTTCGCCGAACCAAGCACAACCCCCGACCAGCCGGAAGCTCAGGATATGGCGGATCAGTTTCTTTCCCTGCTTCCGGCGCTTTCCACGCCATCCGACCTGGAGCGCATCGAGACGCTGCTCCATCCGGAATCCGTCCGTCGCGCCCTGGAAGGTGCCCGCGAGACGCTCCTGGGATTGCAGGGTATCGGGATGAAGGGACTGATCAGCTCGGACCCGCTGGGATTGCGGAATCTGATCTGGGGTAAGCTGTCTTCCCTTGACATTATCGGTGACGGCCTCGCCATGTCGAATCCCGGTGAAGGCATTTTCCTGAACCCGGATCATCCCGGAGCCCTGCTCGTCCTGGACACTCCCGTGGCCATGACCGACGCCCGGGGCTCCCGGGACATGCTGGCGGCCCTGGATGACATTCTGGCCGCGGCGCTGGCGGATGCGTCTTCGGATGACCTTTCGAATGATCTTTCGAGCCCGATACGGGCCTTCGTGATCAGCGGCCACGCCTATACCGCGGCCAACGCCCAGGCCATCCAGCGGGATCTGGCCCTGGTGCTTCCCGTCTCGGCCCTGGGCATTCTGGCCCTGTTCGTTCTGTTTCTGCGTTCCTGGCGGGCTGCATTCGCCTACGCCGCGCCCCTGGTCGCCATACTGGCCAGCGTCGCGGCCGTAGCCGCCACCGGCAGTCCTCTCTCCGGCATCACGCTGGGCTTCGGGGCCGTACTCATGGGGCTGGCCGTGGATTACGGGCTGCATGTCTGGTACGGGCTGCGACGCGGCGCTGATCCGGCACAGACTCTGGCCCTGCTGGCCAAGCCGATCCTGTTCTGCTGGCTGACCTCCGCCGGGGTGTTCAGCCTGCTCCTGTTCTCCAGCCTGCCGGGACAGCGGCAATTGGCCCTGTTCACGGTTTCCGGCCTGAGCGCGGCCATGCTTCTGTCCCTGACGGTCCTGCCGGTTTTGCTGCTGCGCCGAAACAAGCGGCGTCCGTCCACGCCAGTTCATCCGCCAGAGCGACCATTGGCGCATTTGGCCTCATGGCCGACTCGCCGCAGGCCGGCGATCTCGGCGTTCGTCGCCCTGCTGGCGACCGCCGTGCTCTGCTGGCCCTCGATTCATTTCGACGGACGCCTTCAGGCCCTGAGCATGGTCCCCGAAGAACTGGCTCAGGCCGAGCGGGTCGTCGCGCAGTCCTGGGGCGGGGTGCGCAGCCTGGCCATGCTCGTTGCCCAGGGCGATACCTTGGAAAATGCATTGCTAACGGCGCATGCCCAGAACGCCTTCCTGAAAAAGGCAGCCCCGGACACGCCCATCGTCAGCCTGGCCCCGCTGTTGCCCCCCGCGTCGGTTCAAGAGGAATCCATCCGCCGATGGACGGATTTCTGGACGCAACGAAGAGCCGGGCTTCGGGATATCATGGCCGGGGAAGGCGCGCGTCTGGGCTTCGCGCCCCAGGCATTTATCCCGTTTTCTGACTTCCTCCAGGCCGAGCCTGAACATGTCCGCATTGACCATCTCCGTCGTCTCGGAATGGGAGAGCTGATCGACATGCTCGTTGTTCCGGACAACGCGGGCGTCACCATCCTCACCCTGGTCCCGGACGAACCGGGTTTGCACGCCCTCTTTCCCTCCGGAGCCAAGACCGACCAGGCTGTCCAGGCCGCGTTCCCGGACGCCCGACTGATTTCCCAGACCCTCCTGGGCCAGAACATCGCCACGGCCCTGCACCGGGACATGACCCGTTTTCTCCTGGCCGCTGCAGTCTTCGTGACCCTGATGACCGCCGTGTTGTTCCGCAACCCGCGACGTATGCTCCAGGCCCTGACTCCGGCCCTGGCCGGGTTGTCCGCCCTGATCGTTGTCGTGACACTTCTGAACATTCCCTTTAATCTCTACTCCATCGCGGCCACGTTTCTGATACTGGGGCTGGGCGTGGACTACGGCATCTTCATGACCATGCGCCTCGACCGGGAGCGAAACAGCTTGGCCTCAGGGTTGGGCACTGCCCTGGACACCGAAAAGGCCGTGCTGGTCTCCGGCCTGACCACCCTGCTCGGCTTCGGAGCCCTGATCCTGGCCGACCATCCAGCCCTGCACTCCATCGGTCTGACCGTCCTCATCGGCATCGCCGCCGCAATCCCGGCGGCCTTGTTCGTGGTGCCGTGCCTGGAGCCGCGCAAAAAATCCCATCGGTAAGCCCATGTCACAACGCATCATTCACGGCATCATTCAGGGCATCTTTCTCGCCATCCTCCTGACGGGTTGTTCCCGCCCGTACCTTCCACCGGACGGCTACCTGCCACACGTGATCCCTCCCACCGACTCCTGCCTGACACCGTGGCCCGCGGGCGAAACTCCGTACCATCTGCGTCAAACCGTATTTTTGGAGACCCAAGGACAAACCCATGTGCTCCAGGGGTTCATGATTCTTGACGTGGATCGGGCTGAGGTGCGAATTGTCGGCCTTTCCGAACTGGGAATGAAGCTGTTCGATCTGAAGGTCACCTCGGAAGGTCACGATATCCTTGCTCTGGCCCCCACCCTGGGAGCCAACGGAGAGCGGCTGGCCGACCAGATCGCGTTGAGTACGCGCCGGATTTTTTTGTCCCACCGGGACATGGCCGACGCCGAGGCCCATCTCGGGCCGGAAGATCTGCTGCTGATCGACCGGTCTCAAGGGTCGCCGGTGGTTCAGACCTGCGACCCGCGCAAGGGGCAGGTTCGCCGTGTCTACGATCCAAAGCGGCGCTGGAGCGTTGACTTCGACGCCTACCAACCCATGAACGGCTTTACGGGTCCCGGACGAATCGTCTACCAGGACCACCGGGCCGGATACGCATTGACCATTGTCCTGCATGAGGTCTTTGAGCCATGAACACGATCAGCGACGGCATCCTGGCCGCCCGGTTGGGTCCGGCCATCCGGGAGGACGGTCAAACCATCCGCCAGGACTTCTCCTTCCCGCCCGAGTTCGTCGGATTCGCCGGACACTTTCCGGAAGAAGCGATTCTGCCGGCCGTGGTCCAGATCGGGCTCGGCGTTGTTTTGTCCCAGGCCCTCCTTGCGGAGAAAACCGGTCACCAGCGGCTGGAAACCGTAACCCGGGCCAAATTCTTGCGGAAACTGAAGCCCGGAGAAACCATTACGGCCCGATGCTCCCGTTGCGCCCGATGCGGCCCCGGCGGCGGGGCTTGCAACGTTGTGCTGACCGTGGACCAGCAACAGGCCGCGGCGTACACCCTTACATTCACCTTGGCCTCCACCTCTGAACCAGGCGCCCCCGCTGACGGATGAACATGCGCAAACCGTATTTCCCAAAACAGGATGGCCACCCCGAGCCCTTGCGAGCCGTCTGTGCGCGACGGGTGCGCTTCGAGGAGGTGGACCCGCTGGGCATTGTCTGGCATGGCCGATACCCAAGCTTTTTCGAGGACGCGCGCATGGCCCTGGGCGACAAATACGGCATCGGCTACATGGCCTTCTACGAGCACGGCGTGGTCACGCCCATTAAAATGATGCACGTGGACTACCACCAGCCCCTGCGCTTCGACGAAGAGTTCACCGTGGAGGGGATCCAGCATTTTTCCGAGTCCGCGCGGATCAACACCGAATACGTGGTCCGCAACGTCGCGGGGGCAATCGCCACCACCGGCTATACCGTGCAAATGCTCCTGGACCTGAAGATGAACGTGCTCATCGCCCTGCCTCCTTTTTTCGAAGCCTTCTGCGACCGATGGAAACGAGACAAACCATGCGCATGCACCTGATCTACCCCAAATGGCCCAAGCTCGAACGCCAGACCGAATTCCACCTGCCGCCTCACGGGCCGGTGGTGTTCGCGGCGGAAGTCCCCGAGGACGTGGAGATCACGTTCACGGACGAGAACCTGGAGCCCCTGAACTTCGACGCCTCCACGGATCTGGCGGCCCTGTCGGTGATGCTCACCTGCCAACTGCCCAGGGCACTGGCCATCGCGGACCATTACCGGGAACTGGGCGTGCCGGTGATCATGGGCGGCATCGGGACCATGCTTCACGCCGAGGAAGCGGCCCGACACGCGGACTCGCTCTTTCTGGGCGAAGTGGAAGGCCGCTTCGCCGCGGTGATCCAGGATCTGAAGGAAAACCGCCTGCGCCCCGTCTATGACTATCTTGGCGCTCCACCGGACATCTCCCTGGCGGGAACGGCGCGGCGCGGCATTCTGAAGCGCGACCTGTACAACTATCGCGGCGTCCAGATGGTGGATCTGCTCCACGCCTCCCGGGGCTGCAAATTCAACTGCATGCCCTGCTGCGTGGCCTATCTGGGCGGCAAGTCCTTCCGGCCGCGTCCCATTCACAAGGTCATCGCGGAGATGGAATCCATCGCCAACAACCGGCTGTTCTTCGTGGACAATTCCCTGGCCCAGGACCGGGAGTGGCTGAAGGAGCTGTTCACGGCCATGATTCCCTTGAAGCGCAAGTGGATTTCCCACCCGATCATGTACGACCCGGAAATCCTGGACCTCGCGGCCCAGGCCGGCTGCTGGTACGTGTACCAGGCGGTGATCGACGATTCGAAAACCATTCGGGAACGGATCAGAATGCTCAAGGACCACGACATCGGCATCGAAGGCACCATCCTCCTGGGTCTGGACGAACACGACGAATCCTACATCAAGCGGATGGTGGACTTCCTTCTGGAGGTGGAATTGGACATGGCCGAGTTCACGATCCTGACCCCGTTCCCGCACACCCCCATCCGGGAGATGCTCGAAAAACAGCACCGCATCTTCAACAACAACTGGCTGGACTACACCTGCGACAAAGTGGTTTTTCAGCCCAAGCAAATGCCTCCGGACACCCTGCAGGAACTCTTTCACTATGCCTGGGACACCTTTTACGCCGAAGGCGGCCCGCAACTGCGAATGGGCAATTTGTTTCGCAAAGTGATCAGCAGGGAAATGGACGACGGCACCTATCGCCGCTACGACCTGAAACGCAAACGGGCCTTTCCCAAAAAAAATCCTGACACGGAGCATTCCCGCCATGATTGATCTTGTACCTTCCTCGTGCCGATGAAAATACTCCTGCTTGCCACGAACACGGACCGCGAGCCCTATCCGGTCTATCCCCTGGGCATGGCCGTGGTCGCCCAGGCACTGTGCGCCGCGGGCCATGAAGTCCGCCAAGTCGACTATCTGGCCATGGGCGAGTCCGACGATGCGCTGCGCACGGCCTTGCTGGAGTTTCAGCCCCGGGTTGTCGGCCTGTCGCTGCGCAACATCGACGACGTGGACTCCTGCGGCGGTCCGGAGCAGTGGTTTCTGGATCGGAGCAGGCGGATCGTGGAACTGCTCCGCGCGGCCCACGACGTCCCGATCATTGTCGGGGGTCCGGCGTTTTCCATCATGCCCGAGGCCATCCTGGAGTACCTGGGCGCGGATTTCGGCGTGGCCGGGGAAGGTGAGCGTGCCATCCTGGACCTGCTCTCCCGCATCGAGCGGGGAGAGACCGGGCCGCTCATCGTTAAAAGCTGTCCGCTGGACGCGACGGGGATGCATTCGCCCCGGATGGACCCCGTGATCCTGGAGTATTATCAGCGGGAAAGCGGCCTGCCCGGCGTGCACACCAAGCGAGGATGTCCGCACGACTGCGTGTATTGCAGCTATCCGGCCATCGAGGGCCGCACCATCCGTCCGCGGGACCCGGAACACGTGGCGGACGACATGGCCGAACTGGCCCGGAATCACGGAGTGGACCACGTTTTTTTCACCGACTCCGTGTTCAACGACGATCAAGGCCACTATCTGGCCGTGGCCGAGGCATTGCTCAGGCGTAACCTGCCCGTGCGCTGGAGCGCGTTTTTTCGTCCCGGACGCATTCGGGAGGAGGAGCTGGACCTGTTGCTCCGCTCCGGCCTCCTGGGCATGGAGGTCGGTTCGGACGCCCTGGCCGAATCGACCCTGGCCGGACTCGGCAAAGGCTTTTGCTGCTCGGACGTATTGCGGTTCAATGCCGCCTGCGCGGCCCGAAACATTCCCCTGGCCCATTACCTGATCATCGGCGGACCGGAGGAAACCGAGGCGACCATCAAGGAAACCCTGGCCAACCTGGAGAAGATGGAACACTGCGTGGCCTTCCTGTATTCCGGTTTGCGCATCCTTCCGCGAACCAGGCTGCACCGCCGCGCCGTGGCCGAAGGCCTGATCGACCGGCAAACCTCCCTACTTCATCCCGCCTATTACCACAGTCCGCTGCTGGACCGCGAAACCATGCACGCAACCGTGAGCCGGGCCCTGCGCGGTCGTCGCGACCGTTTTTTCCCGCCGCGAAACGCCCAGGACCGCATGAACGTGATGCGCCGCTTCGGGTACCGCGGCCTGGTCTGGGACCAGTTGATCAGCGCGGAGAAGCAGCGTCGGGGGAAAAATGGGAACGGCCGGGCGAACGGCCGGACGAACGGGAAGGCGAACGGCGGCTCGTCAAAAGAAGCTTTTCCCTCTGCACCGGCACATCGCTCCCCAGAAGGCGGCCGGTCCATCCCCTTCCCGCCCGCGACCGATCTCGCCACGCAATACCCCGCGAGTATTTCAACTTCCGAAGCCTGACGCCCGACTGCACGCAACCATGCCCACTCTTGACCACAATCGCGTTCTTCTGGTCCATCCCCTGGGGTACGCCGTCGGCCGGGCCGGAGGGGACATTTCCCGCGTGGCCAACATCATGCCGCCCCTGGGATTGGCCACAATGGCCGCGTACCTGAAAAAGCTGGGCATCGAGTCGGACATCGTGGATTTTTACGCCTGGCCGGACTCGGAACGACGGATGCGCGACCTGCTGCTGGAAAAGAGGCCTGGGTTCATCGGTTTCTCCTGCACCACCTCCGCCTTCCTGGACGGGGTCCGGCTGGCGAAACTGGCCAAGGCGGTGCTCCCCGACGTGCGCGTGGTCTTCGGCGGAGTACATGTCTCGGCCTTGCGGGAGAAAATGCTGCGCGACCATCCGGTGATCGACCACATCGTCGTCGGCGAGGGCGAAGAGAGCCTGGCGGAGCTGATCCAAACCGAAGGTCGGAGCCCTGACGTCCTTGGAATTATCTCCCGAGGCGCCGACGCGGAGGAAATCGTCTTTGCAGGCCCCCGGCCCCGAATCCCGAATCTGGACGACCTGCCGTATCCGGCTTATGAGCGCCTGCCGGGCTACCCCGGCCGCTACACGCTGCCCGTGTTCAACTACCCCACGACGCCCAACGCCAGCGCCTTGTCCAGTCGCGGATGTCCATACGCCTGCGCCTATTGCGACCGGTCCGTGTTCGAGCGCAGCTACCGCTTCAACTCCGCCGCCTATCTGTACGACCACATGCGCTACCTCAAGGAGCGCTTCGGCATCCGGCACGTCAATTTCTACGACGACCAGTTCACGTTTCATCTCCAGCGCATCGAAGAACTCACGGACCTGCTCGCGGATGCGCCCCTGGACATGACCTTCAACTGCGCGGTGCGCGCCGAACACGTCACCGAGCCCCTGCTTGGCCGCCTCAAGGCCGCCGGGTGCTGGATGGTCAGCCTGGGCATCGAAACCGGGGACCAGGACCTGCTGCACGCCATGAACCGCAAGGTGGACCTGGAACAACTGGCCGGGCGGGTCCGGCTGATCAAGAAAGCCGGCATTCGCGTCAAGGGGCTGTTGATGATCGGCCTGCCCGGAGAGACCGAGGAAAGCGTGGAAAAAACCCGCCGATTCCTCTTCTCCCTGCCCGTGAACGACTTCAACCTGACCAAGTTCACCCCCTTCCCCGGCGCTCCGGCCTACGCGACCATCCGCGACCACGGAGAGTTCGACGAGGATTGGAGCCGCATGGACTGCATGCACTTCCTGTTCGTGCCCCGCGGCTTTACCCGCCAACGTCTGGAAGATCTGCATGTTTCCTTCTACCGCCAGCATTACCAGCGCCCGCGGGTTCTCCTGGACTACGCGGCCATGCTCTGGCGTTCCCCGGACAGTTGGCGTCGGTTCCTCCTCAATCTCGGATCATTCATCCGCTTTGCGCGGGGACGGGACCGGTTCGATGGTGCGTGACACGGAGCGTAATCAGGAACCCCGCATCCTCGTGGTCGTGCCCGTTTACAACCACGGCGCCACCCTCAGGCAGGTGGTGGAAGGCGTTTTGGCGGTGCATCCGGAGGTGCTGGTGGTGGACGACGGCAGCACGGATTCAGGGCTGGAGCAGATCGCCGACCTGCCCGTGCAGGTCCGGACGCACCAAACGAACCAGGGCAAGGGCGCGGCCATTCGCACGGCGGCCGAGGCAGCGGCCGCGTTCGGCGCGACGCACATCGTGACCATCGACGCGGACGGCCAGCACGATCCCGGCGATTTGCCCCGCTTTTTCGACGCCGTGCGAAACCACCCCCTGGCCGTGATCGTGGGAGCGCGGGATTTCGCCACGGCCAACGTACCCCGGGCGTCCAGGTTCGGGCGCTGGTTCTCCAATTTCTGGCTGCGCGTCCAGACCGGCCGCAAACTCCTGGACACGCAAAGCGGTTTCCGGGCCTACCCCGTGGCCCTGTTCGAACATCTGAAGTTCACCGAAACCCGCTACGCCTTCGAGGTGGAGGTGCTGGTCCGCTCGGCCTGGGCCGGGCTGGACCTGCTGGACGTGCCTATAAGGGTCCACTATCCCCCGGCCGCGCAGCGGGTTTCCCACTTTCGGGCGATCATGGACAATGTCCGGATATCCTGGCTGAACACCCGGCTGACCCTGCGCTCCATGCTGCCCTGGCCCCATCGCCGGATCATCCAGCGGACACAAGGGAGTGCGGTCGACAGTGCGGCCATAAGCGTCATCCGGCCAATCCAGTCCCTGAAGATACTGCTGCGCGACACGGTCACGCCGGGCGGTCTGGCCAGGGCCGCTTTCCTGGGCGTGTTCTTGGGCACCTTGCCCCTGGTGGGCATCCATACCATGGTCATCCTGCTCACGGCCGGGTATCTGGGCCAGAACCGGGTGGTGGCCCTGACCGCCAGCCAGTTGTGCATGCCGCCGCTGGTACCGGCGCTGTGCATCGAGGTCGGCCATTATCTGCGCCACGGCTCATGGCTGACGGAATTCACCGTCCAGACCCTGGGCCATCAGGCCCCGGCCCGGCTCTGGGAATGGGTGCTCGGCTCCCTGGTCCTGGCCCCGGTCCTGGCCGCCGTCGTGGCCGCGGCAACCTTTGTCGCGGCCCACCTGCTGCTGCCGTCCATCCGGCGAAACGCCAAAGAACACGATCCGTCATGACCCGCCCCGCTGGCTCTTCGTATCTTCTCAGCACATTTTGTGTCCGCCCTTGCTCCGGCAATCGGAGTCGGGGTCGCTATCGGAATCGGAATCGGAATCGGAACAGGAAAAATTATGAACGCTTCCCAGCGTTTTCGATCCCGATACCGATCCCGACTCCGACCCCGGCAACGGTATTACTCTATGCTGAATAGTTCCGCCTCCTCATCCTGGTCCAGCCGGAGCATCGCCGCCAGATGGCAGCACCAGTTCTTCTATCTGGCCGTTCGCCTGGGCGGGCGTCGCCTGGCCTATGCCTGGACCTACCCGGTGGTTGCGTATTACCTGCTCTTTCGGCCTCGGCTTCGGGCCAGAACCCGGCATTATCTCCGCCGCCGATTCCCGACCCGCACCGGCTTCCGGGCCTTTACGGACAGTTTCCGGCTCAGCCTCTGCTTTGCCCAGGCCCTGGTGGACAGGGCCCGGGCGGGCATCCTCGGCCCGGAAAGCCTGGCCGTCCGTTTCAACGGGTTCCAGACACTCCGGGAGCTGCTGGACCACGGAAAGGGACTGATCCTGATGGGCGCCCACGTGGGCTGCTGGCAGGCGGCCATGTCCGGCCTGAACAGACTTCAGGTTCCGACGCACCTGCTCATGCAGCGGGACCAGGGCGACGTGGACCAGCACTATCATGAACATAAGGGTCTGGAATCACCATACCGGATCATCGACCCCAACGGATTTCTGGGCGGGGCCGTGGAAATCGTCCAGGCCTTGGGGCGCGGGGAAATCGTCAGCGTCATGGGCGACCGGATCTTCGGCCACGACCAGAACCATCTGGAGCTGCCGTTTCTGGGCGAACCAGCCGCCTTTCCGGTAGGGGCCTACAAAATCGCCGCCACCACCGGAGCCCCGGTGGCCGTGCTCTTCTCGCGCAAGACCGCTCCCGACGCCTATGCCCTGGACCTGGCCCGGGTGATCCGGGTCCCCCGAATCCGGGATCGTCGGCTGGAGGCCCTGCGACCGTTCGCCCTGGAATTCGTGGAATCCCTGGAAACCTATGTTCAAGCCAATCCCTACCAGTTTTACAACTTTCACGACATGTGGAACACACCCCGATAACGAATAAGACGCCGTTCAAGACGAACAAAGGACGACACAATGACCTTCAAGGATAAAGTCAAACAAACCCTGGTCGAGGAACTGAATCTGGAGGATGTCTCCCCCGAGGATATTGACGACGACGCGCCGCTCTTCGGGGAGGGACTGGGGCTGGACTCCCTGGATGCGGTGGAGTTGGTGGTGATCATCCAGAAGCATTTCGGCGTGGTCATCGCGGACATGGAGCAAGGGCGCACGGCCTTTCAATCCGTCAACGCGCTGTGCGACTTCATCCAGGAGCGCAATCCCCAGTGAGCGGATCTTGTCCGAACCATGCCGCGAACAGCCCCGCGCCGGTAGCCGTAACCGGAATGGGATGCATCTGCGCGGCCGGTTTGAACCTGGAGCAGAGCCTGGAAACCATCTTTTCGGGCCGCCGCGCTCCGGCCCCGGCCCGACGGTTTCAGAGCAGCCATCCCACGGCCTACCCCGTCTTTGAGGTCCCCGAGGCGTTCTTCGCGAAGGATCAGAACACCCGCCGGACCCTGACCGTGCGCTTCGCCCTGCACGCGGCCCGCGAGGCCCTTGAGCAGGCTGGTCTCTCGACGGATCGTCGCCAAGATTTGCGCATCGGGGTCTGCATCGGCACCACCGTGGGCGGGACGCTGAACAGTGAGGAATTTTACCGCGAATATCTCCAGTCCCTGCATCCGGACATGGAGCCCGTGCGGCGCTATCTGCGCGGCAACCCCGCGTCGGCCATCGCTCGGGAATTCGGATTCCGGGGGCCGTGTCAGACCGTGACCAACGCCTGTTCCTCGGGTACGGACGCCATCGGGATCGGGGCCGGGTGGATCCGGGCGGGGTTGTGTGACGTGGTGGTGGCCGGAGGCGCGGATGAGCTGTGCCGGGTAACCTACAACGGCTTCGCTTCCCTGAAGATCATGGACCCGGAGCCGTGCCGCCCCTTTGACCGGGCTCGCCGAGGGCTGAATCTGGGCGAGGGCGCGGGGATCATGATTCTGGAGGCCCAGCCGTCGGGGAAAGAGGCGGGGAAGGGAGTGCTGAGGGAAATACTTGGGAGAATTCTCGGATACGGGACGGCCTGCGACGCCCATCACCTGACCGCGCCGCACCCCGAAGGGGTGGGGCTGAAAACCGCCCTGGCCGAGGCACTGCGCCTCTCCGGTCTTTGCGCGGACGACATCGCCTTCGTCAATGCCCACGGCACGGGAACCAAGGACAACGACGCCGTGGAAAGCAAAGTCTTGGCCGAGGCCTTGCCCGCCGTCCCGCTCCTGTCCACCAAAGGCGCCACGGGGCATACCCTCGGCGCCGCCGGGGCCATCGAAGCCGTGCTCAGCCTGGCGTTTCTGCGCCTGGGCAAGGTTCCCGCGAGTCCCGGATTCTCCGAACCGGGCGAGGACATCGCCCTGTCTCCCCTCACCATAACGACCAACCGCGACCAACCCCACGCCCTGACCCAATCCCTGGCCTTCGGCGGGACCAACAGCGTCCTGGCCCTTTCCCGGTGAGAGGAAGACGGAAATCAGGAACCCGGACTCAGACGCAGGGAAAGTTCGCGGAATTTATCGGCCATGAAGCGGATGGCCTGGATGCGCTCGGGGTGGGCTTGAACGCGGCGGAAGAGCCATTCGGCGAGGTAGACCAGTTCGGATTCACTCAGTTCGGGGCGGGAGGCCCCGGTGACGTAAATGGTCAGCAGGTCTTGCCGGGCCTGTTCCCTGGCGGCGATGGCCTGCATGATTCCCTGGGCCGCGGCGTCCCGTTCCAGTCGTTCGGCCAGAATCCGCACCTCATCGTCGGGGGTTTCCTCCTGGGCGACCAAGAGTTCGGCATCGGCCTGCTGGTACCGGGAGTGGGCGGCATCGGCCTTGGTCTGGGTTTGGAGCCACCGCTCCGTCAGGGCCGGAGCGTCTTCATGGTCCGCGTAGCTTTGCACAGCCTGGGCCAGGGCCGCGGCGGAACCGGACAACAAGCGGTAGAACTCCTGCTGCTCCTGGATGGTCAGGCCGCGCTCATCGGGCGACGATCCCGCCGCCGGAAAGGACCACCGGCCCGTCTGAAGCGCTTCATCCAAGGCCTGCTCGAAGACCGGCATGAACAGCGCCCATATGGTTTCCAAAGCCTCGGGCTGAAGCAGGTTCCGGAAAATCTCCTCCCTGCCCTGGATCAGCGACGAACTTTGGTGCTCCAGGCCGACCAAGTCCATGCCGTAGCGCCGGTTCAGGGACGAAAAATGGAATTGCAACCGCCCCCGGGACCCGGAATTGAACTCGGACCGGGGCGGATGGTATCCAGCCACGATCTGCCCGGCCAAGTCATCGAAAAAAGTGCCGCTGATGTTCGACACGCCGGACGGCTCGGGCTCGTCAGGGCCGGCGTCCAGGGAGTCTTCCAGGGAGTCTGGCTGGGCTTCTGACTGGGCGTCCGGCTGGGTTTTCGGCAAGCCGGGAGCATCCGTTGCCTCGTCGGACGGATGTATTGCGGGACCAGGTGGAGAGTCGGGAGCGACAAGAGGCGCGACGTACCGCGAGCCCACGGGAGCTTGCGGCTCGGGAGAAGCCGTCCGCGCGGGGGGAACATCCACGAGCGCTTGCTCATCTCCGGGACGCCAGAAGAGGATCAAGAGCGCCGCGGCCAGGACCACCGCGCCGATTGCAACCATCAGGACCTTGCGCACGACGCCCCTCCTTGCTCGACAGGGTTATTTCACGGCTTCATAAATCCGCATCGGGGGAATGTTCAGCAGCTCGAACTCGGATTTGACGTTCCGGAAAAAATGCTCCAGATGCACGAACAGGTGGTCGTCCTTCTGGTAGAACGTCTGGTAGGCCAGGAACTTGCCGTTCTCGGCCAGTATCTGGTGGGTTTGATGGATGATTTCCTGCCGGGTTTGCTGGTCGAGATAGGAAAAGGGAATGCCGGAAATGATATAGTCCGGCTTGCCCGGCAACTGCCCGTTGACCAGGGCGCCGACGTTTTCCACGCTGTCGTTGAAGATGTGCACCCGCTCGCTGCGAAACGCCTTGGTCAGACATTTGAACATGTCCTTGTTGCGCTCGATCAGGACGAGATGGGCGCCGGGTCGCATCTTTTTGAGCAGATACTCCGTGAACACCCCGGCCCCGGGGCCGTATTCGACGATCACGTTGGCCTGGGAAAAATCGATCTTCTTGCACACCCGCTTCACCCCAAAGGGGGATGTCGGGGTGATGGAGGCGACGTTTTTGTCCCGCAAAAAACATTTCACATAATTGACTGTGCTCATGACGCTGCTGCTTCCGTGTTGGGTTGTTTGAATTATTGTGGGCTCCCAGGACCAAAATGGCAAGCACGCATCGCTTGGGCATTTTGACAACCGGGGCAAAGGATGCTTTCTTTCCAAGGGCTTGGCCTTCAGCCGACCCAAAACCGGATTTCACCATCGATTTCGTGGCGGAAAAAAGCATGGTTCCGCTCGCCGAAGACGGCATCACACATGTTCGGCCTGTATGCCATACATGCTGTTTTTTTCAAATGTCAATGCGCGCATATCCGGCGTCCAGAGCAAATCTGTTCGCATCATAATCCAAGTCGAGATCGAAATCGAAATCGAAATCGAAATTTGAAAATACTGTGCACCACCCTGTGATTACGATCTTCTTGGACATGACGTTCGATTTCGATCACGATTTCGATTTCGATACCGATTCAGATCGCAGGTGAAGAGCGAGATCCATTTTGCGCCCATGCGGCGCCTGAAATCCATTCCGATCGACACGAAAACAGTCAGGAGCAAACTGATGAGCCATCTCGAGCAAATGGCCGACGAACTGGCGACCGAAGTCATTTCCGAAGCCGCGCAGACGTTTTTCGGGCAGCGCAAGGCCCTTGAAGAAGAAATGGATCGGTTCACGGCCCGGTCCCGGCAGGTGCTGGAACTGGGCAAACGGGTCATGGACGAGCAAAACGTCCTCCACGGTGTCTTGCTGGACGCGGAAACCATTCAGGCCTTTTACGCCGTCCTCGGCCACCCCGCTCCGGAACACCCCTCCCCGGCTCCTCGGGAGGAAATCGCGCGCCGTCTTTCCAAGCCCACCGCCTGGACGCTGCACGGCAGATATTCTAAATTGCTCTTTTCCGCGTACTCCCGCACCCATGCCGAAGTGGACGTCTATCTGCACGGCGGATACCGGGACGACCCCACGAACCCCAAACGCAAGATCGCCTTCAGCGGATACCTGAAGATGGTGGAGTGGGCGGAAAAATTGAACCACACCATCACCAAGCTGAACACGGAACAATCAGCTGGAGAGGTACTGCAGTTCGTGAAAAGGCTGGATGCCCGGTCCTGCTCCATGGAAAAGGCCGCCGGGGCGTCGTGTGAGATCGGCAGGGACCGGGGCATGCTGTTCACGTGCATTGATTTCGCCTCGCTGTGCCTGCCCGTTTTTCCGGAGTACCCGCCCCCGGACACCGTGCAAAAAACCATCCGGCAATTCGCCAAGACAACCTGCGCCCGTCGCGAGTCGGACGTTCGCGAATTGTTGCGGGACCTGAAAAACACAGGCGCTTAGCGGACAACCACCATCACCCATTCAACCCATTCAACCCATTCAACCCATTCAACCCATTCAACCCATTCAACCCATTCAACCCATTCAACCCATTCAACCCATTCAACCCATTCCCCTGGGAGGAATCGTGACGTCCGTCGAGAACAAACGCAAGGGAATCATTCTGGCCGGAGGCTCGGGCACCCGGCTGTATCCTCTGACCAGGGCCACGAGCAAGCAGCTGATGGCCGTGTACGACAAGCCGATGATCTACTACCCGCTCAGCGTGTTGATGCTGGCCGGTATCCGGGAAATCCTGGTCATCACCACCCCCGAGGACGGCCCGGCCTTCCGGAACCTGCTCGGTGACGGAAGCCAGTGGGGTGTCCAGTTGGAATACGCGGCCCAACCCAAACCCGGCGGCATTGCCCAGGCCTTTCTGATCGGCCGGGACTTCCTGGCCGACCGGGGCTGCGCCCTGATCCTCGGAGACAATATTTTTTACGGTCACGGATTGACCGAAAAACTGCGCCGGGCCATGACCACCCACAGCGGGGCCACGGTGTTCGGCTACTGGGTCAGCGACCCGGAACGTTACGGCGTGGTGGACTTCGACGACCGGGGAACGGCGCGAAGCATTGAGGAAAAGCCCGAGGTTCCCAAATCCAACTGGGCCGTCACCGGCCTGTATGTCTACGACCGGCAGGTCACGGAGATCGCCTCCGAGCTGCAACCTTCCCCGCGCGGTGAACTGGAAATCACCGACGTGAACATGGTCTACCTCCAGCGCAAGCAGTTGCACGTAGAATGCCTGGGCCGCGGCTTTGCCTGGCTGGACACGGGCACCCACGCCTCTCTGCTCCAGGCCGGCAATTTCGTGCAGACCATGGAAGAGCGCCAGGGCTTGAAGATCGCCTGCCCGGAAGAGATCGCCTACACCAATGGCTGGATCAGGGCCGAGGACGTCCTGGAGCTGGCCAAACCGCTGCGCAAAAGCGGGTACGGACGCTATCTGGAAGCCCTGGTCCGGCGCGACCCGCTTTTCCCCGACCAGGGAGGCCGGCCATGAATGTCCAGGTCACGCCCCTCGACGGCGTCCTGCTGATCGCTCCCAAGGTCTTCGGCGACGCCCGCGGCTTTTTCCTGGAAACCTTCCGGGCCCGACGCTACGCCGAAGCCGGAATCCCCGATCCCTTTGTCCAGGACAACCACTCTCGGTCCGCCCGGGGCGTACTGCGCGGGCTGCACTACCAGATTGAGCGGCCCCAGGGAAAACTGGTCATGGTCACCAAGGGCGCGGTGTTCGACGTGGCCGTGGACATCCGCCGGAACTCGCCGACCTTCGGCCAGTGGTTCGGAGCCGAACTCAACGACGACAACCACCATCAACTTTACGTTCCGCCGGGCTTCGCCCACGGGTTCTGCGTCCTCTCGGAGCAGGCCGACTTTCTCTATAAATGCACCGAAACCTACGCCCCGGACCTGGAACGCTCCATCATCTGGAACGACCCGGACATCGCCATCTCCTGGCCTCTGGAAGCCCCCAGCCTTTCGGCCAAGGACGCCCAGGCCCCGCGCCTGAAAGACGTCCCTCCCGCTGACCTCTTCTGATCCCGTCCCCCCCTGCTCTCCACGGCCGGAATGCACAGCGCATCCCGGCCGTTTCCTTTTCCACTCCCCTTTCGTCGATCCATCGAAAAAACAAATCAAACATTCCAAACGTCATTCGTGAATCCGATTGGACGAAAACTCCAAAAACCGTGTATGCAGCGCCAGATCATGAAAAGGGCCTACTACAGCCCCTCTTCCCTGGAGGCGTCATGCTCGAGCTTCACTTCACCTGTCCAAAGCAAGGCAAGGAATTCCGATCCGCGCAATGGACCGTGGATCCGGACCTGAAGGCCGTCACCGACCCGGACGGGCGCAAGCACCTGCGCGGCGGGGTCCGCGTTCTCTGTCCGCTTTGCAGCGAACTTCACGTCTATGCCCCGGACGAACTGGCATGCCCACTTCAGGCCCCGAAAACCAATCGAGCGCCCAACACTCTAACCGCCTGAACCATTTCCGATTCAAAGCATCTCTTTCGGTGTCGGTATCGGGATCGGGATCGGGATCGAATCAAAATTTACGGCGAACAATCAATATCGATACCGATGTCGATAGCGACCCCGACGCCGACAACTGCATTTTTTCAAACAAATACCACATTATCGAATTGAAATTGGCATAACTCCCGACTTCCCCCACCCCCAACAAGGAGGACAACATCCATGTCTCGGGCCGTCAAAAACATCTTTGCCACCACCCTGGGCATCATTGCCGTGGGCTCGATCATCGGCGTGGTGGCCGGTTTCCTGCAACAATCCGGCAACCCGGCGAATATGGGCATCTGCGTGGCCTGTTTCGGCCGGGACATCGCCGGGGCCATCGGCATTCACCGCGCCGCCGTGGTCCAGTATCTCCGACCGGAGATTCTGGGCTTTGTCCTGGGCTCCTTTGCCGCGGCCCTGGCCTTCAAGGAGTTCAAACCCATCGGCGGCTCCGCGCCGGTGACCCGGTTCGTGCTGGGAATGATCGCCATGATCGGGGCTCTGGTCTTTCTGGGTTGCCCCTGGCGGGTGATCCTGCGCCTGGCCGGTGGGGACGGCAACGCCCTGTTCGGGCTGGCCGGGTTGGCGGCCGGAGTTTGGATCGGTACGCTGTTTTTCAAAAACGGCTTCAACCTCGGCCGCGGCCAGGTCCAAAGCTGGAGCGCGGGGCTGATGATCCCCCTGCTCATGCTCGGTCTGCTGGCCTTGCGGTTGCTCTTTCCTCCCCTGCCCGGCGAAGCCCAAAGCGGCGTGCTCTGGTACTCCGTGAGCGGACCGGGCGCGGCCTACGCTCCGTTGGGCTTTGCCCTGGCCGCGGGCCTGGGCATCGGCTTTCTGGCCCAACGCAGCCGGTTCTGCACCATGGGCGCGATCCGGGACGTGATCCTGTTCCGGCAGATGTACCTGATGTACGGCTTCATCGCCCTGCTGGTCGCGGCGTTCATCACCAACCTGGTTCTGGGCCAGTTCAATCCCGGATTTGAAGGCCAACCCGTGGCCCATACCATGGGACTTTGGAATTTCATGGGCATGGTGGTGGCCGGCCTGGCCTTTGCCCTGGCCGGCGGGTGCCCGGGCCGCCAACTCTTCATGTCCGGCGAAGGCAACACGGACGCCGGCATCTTCGCCCTGGGCCTGCTGGCCGGAGCGGCCCTGGCGCACAACTTCGGCCTGGCCAGCTCGCCGGCGGGCATCGGCCCCAACGGCATGGCCGCGGTGATCATCGGCCTTGCGGTGCTGCTGTTCATCGGCGTGGTCAACTGCAAAAAATCCTGAACACGGAGACACGATCATGGCACGACAACACATCGACGCGCGCGGCTTATCCTGCCCCCAACCCGTGCTCCTGGCCACCCGGGCCATGGACGCGGCGGGCGGCGGCGAACTGGAAATCCTCATTGACAACGAAGCCAGCCGGGAAAATGTCGGGCGGGCCGCCCAGAGCAAGGGATGGACCGTGGCGGCCACTGAGGAAGCGGGCCAAGATTTCCGCCTGGTGCTGACGAAATGATCGACTTCCTCCGCAACCTGTTCCGCAAGGATGACGCCAAGCGCGGCGTCTCCGAAAAGGGCCTGCTGCTCTACCACAGCACCGGCGAGGTCATCCGGGCCGAGACCCTGCTCAAGGAAGCCGGGGTGGAGGTGGCGGTGAAAGGGCCGCCACCGGATCTGCGCCAGGGCTGCGACATGGTGATCGAGTTTCCGCTGCTGGAGGAGATGCGCATTCGGGGCCTGCTGGAGCAGGCGGGCCTCGCCCCCATGCGTGTGGCCGCGGCCCAGGATCACCTCCTGGAACCCGTGTCCCTGTACCACGTCAAGGACTTCGGGGACTACCTGATGGTCCGGGCCGCGAACATGAAGATCACCATGGACAAACGGGATCGCCGGATCGTCAACGTCTCCGGCGGAGGCTGTCCGGACGTGCCCTTTCTAGCCGAAACGCTTGTCGGCAAGGTCCTGGACGACGCGCCGGAACCGCGCTCCCTGGGCCGAACCCTGTGCGGCTATTCCCTGCAACTGGCGTTCGAGGAGTTACGCCGCCGATGTCCTGGCTAATCGTGGGCAGCGTGCCCAGGGCGGACTTCCCCCTGGCTCAAGGCGACTACCGGCTCCAGGACGACACGCTTTTTCTGGACGGACAACGCATCCGCGTGGCCCGCGGCACCCCGGCCCTGATGGCCGTGGCCGCCGCGGCCGCCGAGGTGCTGGCCGTCCCCGCGCCCCAGGCCCTGGTGGCCGGAGACATCGGCACCGGGGAGGGCAGCCGGGCGGTCTACGCCCATCTGGTGGAAAACATCGCCCACATCGATCATGCCGGCCTGACCTTTCACTACCTGCTGCCGGATATCGCCTGGCACAATCAGGTGCTCTGGACCCTGGAAGCCCGAAACCCGGCCCCGCTCCTGGTCGCGGACGCCGGGTTCATGTACGCGGCCAAAATGAGCGGCTACGCCGCCCACTACGACCTCTTCACCCCGGACGCCGGGGAAATCGCCTTCCTGGCCGACGAGGTCGCCCCGCACCCGTTCTACACCCGGGGCTTTCTGCTCCAGGAAGAGGATCGCGTCCCCAAGCTGATTGAGCGGGCCTACGCCGAGGAAAACGCGGCCCGGCACCTGCTGGTCAAAGGCAAGACGGACTACGTGGTCGCCAAAGGCACGACAGTGGCCGAAATCACCGCCCCGGACGTCCCGGCCATGGAACCCATCGGCGGCACCGGAGACAGCCTGACCGGCCTGGTCACGGCCCTGCTGGCCTCGGGCATGGAAATAACCCAGGCCTGCCGCGTCGCGGCCCTGGCCAACCGCCACCTCGGCCACCTCGCCAACCCCACCCCGGCCTTCGGCGTGGCGGATTTGTTGCCGTTTGTGCGGCGGGCGTTGGAACGGGCGCTGGCATAGACTACGGATCGTCAATCCTGAAAACAGCAACGCCCCCTTCCCGCGATTCTTGCGGGAAGGGGGCGTTTTATGTACCGGAGGCTGTCTGACGAAAAACGCGAACAACTCCTATGCCAACCGCGCACCAGTAGAAATAATTTCCTGAACAAACGGGTCGGGATCTTCAAAGTCCTTGCGGGAAAAGGAATGCGGCTCAATACATGCGTCCATGGACCGGGTGAGCTGCATCAAACGCACATCCTCGTCATATCCGTCGATCTCGTCCTTGTCCCAGAACACGGCCAGATCGATGTCACTTTGCCCGTGGGCCGCGCCCTTGGCATGGGAGCCGAAGAGGTACAGGCCGAAAACCGGAATGTTGTTTTCCCGCAGCATCCTCATGTATTCCCGGATCACGTTTTCTATGCTTGCGGCAACTATTGCCTGAGCCATTGGCGCATCTCCATTATTTGTTCCGCCTTGGCCTGGGTGAAGTCACGGGTGGCTTTGCGGGCGAAATGCTGCTTGTAGGGCCGGGAACCCAGGCTTGATTCACGACCCGGCTTGTGAGTCGCGGGAACGCTCAGCTTAACCGGCTGGCTTTGGAGCGCCAGCGGAAAAGCCGGTCCGCGTTGAAGCTGTTGTTAGGCACGCTGATTATCTTTGACTTTCCTTGCTTTAACTAGACGCTCCGCCAATTTCTCGGGACCAGCACCTGGAGCCTTAGGTTGGTTTTCGTATCTCTCAAGGATTTGGACTTCGTCGCTGTATCTCTTGTCCTTCCGATAGATGATTGCTAGTTGCTCATAGTACCAAGGTGCCACTCCCATAGCCTTGCCGTGTCCTCTGGCCTCTTTCTCTGTTTGGTCGACGAGCTTCAAAAGAAGCTCAATCGCCTCATCAAGTCTATTCTCGGCCTTCAGTTGTTTCACACGTTCAACGTATTCGGTGTAGTGTCCGCCTTCATGAGACTTTGGTGGATCAAATTGATATTTCTGACCCTTCGGGCCTAGTATCTGAAAAAGAATTTCGACGAAGCCACTATCTCCGACATATGTCTTCAATAAACGTGGTTTTACTTTTCCCCAAAAGCCACGCTCCATAACCTTCTTTGATGCGTCCTTTGGAACGTAGCCGATGAAACGACGTTTCGTACCGAAAAAGCCTTTGCTGCAACCAATGACTTTTATCGCGTTCTTATCGTGCTTGTTGTCGGCCTCCCGCTCCAACTTCAACCAACCATTCTTTGATGCTGCAAAAGCTGCTGCATCGCTCTTCCGAAATGAAACACCTGCAACCTCAAGTCGATCTTCAAAGATCTGAAATCCCTCCGGGATCTCTTGAACCTGCAAATGATACTTACTCTTGGCCATGGTTCCCCTCCCCGTGTTTAACAGGAGTCATATTCGGAATTCGCTAAACTCTGACCCTCAAATTTCAGCCTTTACCCCCTACTAACTTGCCTCACATTCCCACTAGTGTCCCAACATTGTCATTGCCAAGACATGTATTTGTTTGAAATTAATGGATTAATAGGAGTTTTTGCCATGTAACGACTTGAAAGGCT
>NZ_FXUJ01000003.1:0-242361 GCF_900182865.1 Desulfonatronum zhilinae | reverse complement strand
AAGCCTTTCAAGTCGTTACATGGCAAAAACTCCTATTAATCCATTAATTTCAAACAAATACATGTCTTGGCAATGACAATGTTGGGACACTAGTGGCATCGCGTATCTAATCAGTGGTTTTTTCCCCGTGAACTGGCAATCCAAGAAATTCAACAGACTTTTGACACCCCGGAAAACCGCTTCGTCAAGCATTTCCTGCTCATGTTGAGGCACAAGATCAAGGTGTTTCAGAATACCCTCAGAGCGGAATCCAGATGGACGCTGAACCAGGATCTGGCTGAGGATCTGGAGAAGCTGGAACACGGTCTGAGACGTTTTGCCCAGGCCGGTCTGTGGCGCGACGTCGGGCAGATGCGCTTTTTACCGGCATCATCACAGATCTTGCAACGCCGAGAAGGCTATCGTGAACTGTTCAGGCTCAATGCCCTGCTCACCCTGCGTACCCAATGCAACTTCGACTTGCCGGATTTTGCCTGCATCCTGGAAACCAAAGACACACCAACCCTTTACGAGTACTGGGCCTTTTTTGTGATCAAAGACCTGCTCGACAAGCGTTTTGATATGCGAAGCCATGACATTGTTTACTACGAAGTTTCTGACCCTAAAGAACGTAAGATTTTATTTGGACGGGTTCTCAGCTACAAGGAAGATGTACGGTTATATTTCAACCGCACTTTTTCTGCTCGCCTCGAGAGCTATTCCCATGACCTGCGACCAGACATCGTCATCGAGCAAGGCCATCGCCGCTTGATTCTTGACGCCAAGTTCAAAGGGTCAAGGCCCGAGGAGAGTTTTAACGGGGGCGAGGAAAAAATAAAGGGGACAATCGAAAGCTGGCGCAAAGAAGACATCGACAAGATGCACGCCTACCGGGACGCCATTGTCGATGTGCAGGGCGCTTTTATCCTTTTCCCGGGCACGGAAACGGAAAACAAACTTTTTCTACCAAGAGACAAAGTGAATTCGTTTCCCGGTGTAGGGGCGCTGGCTTTGCGGCCCGGGACCGATGCGAATGCTGACCCTGAAGGTATCGAGGTTGTTGCAAAGTGGTTGAATGCATTCCTTGACGCGGCGCAACCTGGCGCGGGATAGTGTAGTGTTTTGCCGGAGGGGTTGCGAGATTGCCGACCCTCGCCGTGCCTCATGGCTCACCAAATCCATCCATGCCCATCACCCTCCTACCACGCGAAAATCCTCCCGCGTGATCCCGAAAGCCGTCGGGCACATTAGCCAGTGGACGGGTTGGAGGAGTTCCTCGTCTTTGGCGCCAACCCTGCCTCTGTCCGCGAACCAGACTCCCAGGGCATAGGCGTACCGCTCCCAGCGGCCCTCGATGCAGTTGCCGTCCTGGGTCGGCGGCTTTGCTCCGCGTCTTTTCATCTCCTTTACGCCCAGGATCAATTCCAGCGCCGTGTCTCCCTTGCGCTCATCGTCCCACCAGGAGCGCCATGAGTCGTGATCATCCTGCGATGGCTCGACAGAATCCGGAATTTCGAGTTTGCCGTATCGCTTGACGATATGGCTGTGGAAGGTGCCGAGCAGGTCGAGGCCGGGAAAGGGGGCGAGCACGGTCATGATCCTTTCCTCGGATCGCGTGCTGGGCATGACTTCAGCGTGGTTGCGGCGTTCCACGCGCTGGCAGGGTACGACGAATTCGATGCGGAGTACGGGGCGACGGCCCTGCATGGCCTGGGTTCCGAAAAGATAGCCGAAGCACTCGCCGGGGTCGTCATTGGTGATCCTTGGGCGCTTGGGTCGCGGCCTCCGGTTGCGCGGGTCCGGATACAGCTCCACGCCCGAGACGAGAAGCTGGAGAAAGGCGTTTTCCGTGATGGACACGATGGGCGCAGGCGTGACCGGGGTTTTGGCGTGCATGGTTTCCTCCTGTTGCAATTCGCTGGTTTGGGCGATCAATTCGCGTTTTCCTTAGCCGCGACTTCCTGTTTCAGACGTTTGATGAAGGCCCGGACAAAATCCACGAAACCGCGCTGAATTTCCATGCGCTGGTCAATGTCAAAATGTTTGCCGCTGTCCTTGTTCCGAACGGCTTCGAGATCGAGGAACCTTCCGACATCGGTGTTCTTGATGCTGACATGGCAGTACTTTGAGAGAGCCTTGTTTTCCGCCTTGAAATCCAAAAGATCCGTGTAAAGCATGTTGGCCAGCTTGACGGTCGCAAGCTCGAAACGAATGTAGGGATTGAAAAGGACGGTGTAGGCGTGGCCGGAGCAGCAGTATTTTGTCGGCAGGCCCAGCTTGTAAAAATCGACCACGATATCCACGAGCTGGTCATCCACTGCAATCAACTCGGGATGCCCGCACTCCGCGTTGGGACAGTTGTAAATTCCATCCTCGTGACTTTTCAGAAAAACCGTTTGGTACACCCCCAGGCATTTTTCACACATTCTGACCATGCGATCCCCCTTTGTTGCAAGGTTTCCAGGACAATCCCGGTTACGCCCGCCTGCTGTCGGCCTTGATGACGGCGCGAAGGGTAACCATACCTTGGACATGTCCTGGTTTTGGCCGCACTTGGGGAGTGTTTTTCTTTGGTCTCGAAGAGAATCGAGAATGCGTTGTTCACGAAAGTTTCGCCTGGATGCGATTTTGAGCAGACAGCGGCTCCTTGAACTGAGTTTCACGTCGATTCCAATTTCCTTTCCTTATGCGGCCAAAAACGCCACACGTTTGTGGCAGGATCATGGGCATGAACGGCGCATGATCCGGCGGCGGTCGCGTGGACAGGGGCCGGGTGCGTCATGGACCGGACAAGGAGGGGATGGTGATGCGAAGACGAAGGGCGTGTCTGAACGTGAACGCGGTCATGGGTGATTTGGACAGCAACGACCGGTTCGTCCTGGGCCAGGGGGCCGCGTATCTGATGGGGGTGTTGCGCAATCGGCCCATGGCTGACGTGGAAACACTGGAGTTCGCCTTCTGGACCCTGGGCAACAGCCTGGACGAATTCCTGGTTGAACTGAAAAATCTCCTGCCGGAGAAGCGCCGGGACCGGCTCCAGGAAGATCTGGACGAGTGCGGGGACCTGGACGATCTGGCCCTGGTCGTGGTCCGGCTGGTCAAGGCCAATTCCCGCCTTGCGGCCAAGGCCCTGCGCCTGCTGCACCGCTTTCTAGAGCGCGTAAGGGACGGGTTGGATCAGGGGGAGAAATCAGAGCTGTACAAGAACGCCAAAGGGTTCCAGGCGATGTTCGCCTTGAGCGACGACGAGCTGGCCCTGTGCATGCTTTGTTTCCTGACGGAAAACTGGGAGATGTTCAGGAACTATTTCGGGAGCAGTCTGTCCATTTTCGAGTTTTCCGGACGCAAGTACCTGCTGGCGGCCCTGGGATTGACGCCCTCGGCCCTGGACGCGGCCATGAACGGCTGCCTCAAGCGCCTGGGCATCCTGGAGCGCAACTATCTGGGCGTGGAATTCAACTCGGATTTCATGTCCCTGTTCATCAACCCGAGCAGCCCGATTCTGGCGGACAGCCTGTACCGCAAGGCTGAAAATAGCACGCTGCCCCTGGACTACCACCAGGTCCCGGAAGACAGGATCAGGCTGATCCTGAATCTGCTGGACCAGTCCCGGGACAATCCGACCCATGTCCTGCTCTACGGCCCGGCCGGAACGGGCAAGACCAGCCTGGCCCGTTCTTTGGCCGAGTCCCTGAAGGACCCTGTCTACGAAATCCTGCACGATGAGGACAACAGAACCGCCAAACGCAGGGCCGCGGTGACCACCTGCCTGAACATGACCAATTCCGGCCGTGGCTCGGTACTGATCATCGACGAGGCGGACAAGCTGCTGAACACCTCCCGTGGTTATTTCTTCAGCGGCGAGACCCAGGACAAGGGCTGGCTGAACAGCTTCATGGAGCAGCCCGGGGTGCGGGCCATCTGGATCGTCAACCGGCACGACGAGATCGAGGAGTCCGTGCTGCGCCGCTTTTCCTTCAGCCTGCACATGCCCAGGTTTTCCAGGATCAAGCGCATCCGGATGTGGGACACCGTGCTGCGACGCAACCGGGTCCTGACGTGCAAGCCGGCTGCCGTGCACCAATTGGCCGAGGAATACGAGGTCAGCGCCGGGGTGGCGGACATGGCCGTGAAACAGGCAAAAAAATGCAGACGCACCGGGGGCGGCCGGACCTCCATCCTGGAGCAGACGCGCATGGTTCTCAACGCCCACCTCCAACTGGAAAACCACGGCGTTCCCCCTCGCCGCCAAGGCCGGCTGGACCCGGCATTCTCTCTGGAAGGGCTGAACATCCAGGGCGACATACACGAGACCCTGAGCCAACTGCACCGGCTCAACCGGCTGCTTGCACAGGGCCAGGACGGCCCCGGTCGGCAATTCAACCTGCTTTTCTACGGCCCGCCCGGGACCGGGAAAAGCGAGCTGGCCAGGTACATGGCCCGGGAACTGGACCGGGATTTGATGATCAGGCGGGCCAGCGACCTCCTGGACCCCTTTGTGGGCATGACAGAGCGAAAAATTGCCGGGATGTTTGCCGAGGCCGAGCAGCGCGAAGCCGTACTGGTGGTGGACGAGGCGGATTCGTTCATCTTTGGCCGGGAAATGGCCGTGCGGTCCTGGGAGACCACCCAGGTTAACGAGTTTTTGACCCAGATGGAGGCGTTCCGGGGCGTTTTGATCTGCACCACCAACGATTTCAAGGGACTGGACACAGCCTCGGTGCGCAGGTTCAACCGGAAATTCCATTTTGACTTCTTGAACGCCGCGGGCGTGCGCAGCTTTTATGACCGAATGCTGGCCCCCCTGGCTGACGGGCAGTTGGCCGAGCATCAGGATCAGCGTCTGGCCCGGCTCAGCCGCCTTGCGCCTGGCGATTTTAAGAACGTCAGGGACCGCTTCGCCCTGGCCGACTCCCGGCCTGACCATGAAAACCTGGTGGCCGGTTTGGAGGAAGAGGAAGGGATCAAGAAGAGCCAGGCTGGCGGCAATGGAATCGGGTTCTGACAGGGTCCCGGGCGCGAGCTCGGGACCACCTTTTCGTGAATCAGGCCTTGAGGTTACTTGCGGTCTGCTGCTGATCTGGTTCGGAGCTGATCGGGCGACCATGCTCATGCCGTTCCAGGGCGCGGCGCAGATCCTTCATGACCTCCTGCCGCAGATCCTCCGGCTCCAGAACCACGGCCCCTGGTCCGATGCCCATGACCCAGCGTTTGACGTCGTATCTTCCGGATGTCTTAAGGTGCAGGATGACTGATCCGTCTTTCAAGTGCTCGATGCGCTGCTGGGCAAAGAAAGGCCGTTCCAATGCGTAGCGGACCTCTCCCCTGCTCAGCCAGATTTTCGCCTCCACCGGATCGTTGAAGGTAATGCTGAAGGCGTTTTCCAGCATTGCCTGGGGATCGAAGTCATCCGGCCATTCGAACCCCCTGCTGGTCATTTTCAGATCCTGAATGCGCTCTACGGCCAGAACGCAGACGTCCTCATACTTGGGCACCAGGACGAAGAGGTACAGTCCGCCTTCGTATTCAAAAAAGTGCAGAGGGTGTATAGGATAGCGTTTTTGTCCCCGACTGCTGAAGGCATGATACTCCACCTCGCAGACGCGTTGCTTGAGCATGGCCTGGACGAGGCTTTCGATGATTTCCTCCTTGCCCGAGAGATCCTTGGAGAACTTGGCCACCGGAGTGAACAGGGCCTGGAGACGGTCCAGGTTTTCGGCAACCTTGTCCGGCAGCAGCCTGCCGATCTTCCTGTAGGCCCTGCTGACCTGCTTTTCCAGGACGGTGTTTCTGTAGATCGTGGATTCTCCCTTGAGCAGGTGCAAGGCCAGGACCTCCTCGAAGGTCAGGTTGAGTTCGGGCAGGGAAATGTTGGGCAGTTTGCGCAGGTATCCGGACTCGAACTTCCAGCATACTTCCCTGCCGTTGCGCTCTTCGTAAAGCGGGAACTCGATGGCTTCCAGGGTTTTCAGAGTCCGGTAGACGGATTTGCGGTCCACCCCCAGGTGTTTGCTCAGCTCGCGATTGGTGGCCCCGCTGCTTCGGGCAATCAACTCAACAGCCCTGAATAACTTTATTATTTGCTTGTCGCGCATGGTTTCGCTCCAGTGGTATCGAATATGCGGCCAAAAACGCCCCTCTTGAATGATATGTGAATGGTCGGTCTTCAGATTTTTTAGCCTGTGTGTATGGTTACGTCAAAAACTACCAAGGAAACAGCCAAGGAAGGACATCTATGTGCGGATACTGTGTGGAAAATGCGGCCCTGGGCTTGATTGAGAAGGAAATAGTCAAAAACAAACCGTTGGATGAAGATGATCTGCACGGGCTTGTCCTTGAGCCATTCACCCAGGAGAGCCGCTATGCCTTGCACAATGCCCAGTTGGGCCAGTCTTTCGAAATGCTTCCGGAGGTTTTGCACATATTGCATTGCTTGGCATTAGGGGAGTTGGGGGGCGCATCGGGAACCGAACATGGAGACAGTCTTGTCAAGGCCGCGCTGGCAAAGCACTTTCACGACTATCGGCATATGCTCTCCACCAAATTTCCCGGCCATGTCGAGCTGCTTTGTCTCCTGCCTCATCCGGAGTGGGCCATGTTATATGGACAGGAAATGCTGTTCAGCCAAGCAAAGCGACAGACGTTCTTGTCTGGTCCCCTCCTGCCGGGACAGTGCTCGGGGTTGCTCAATGCATATCATGACTGGTGGCTACAGGGGAACGGTCTGTGTCGAAATGATCAGGACCAACTCCTGAGAGACACTGGTGTGTACGACCCCATCCCGGACATCACGGACCAGGAGCGGGACAGACTGGATATGCTGTTCCCCGCCCTGTTTTTTGCCGTCAGTTTCCTGGCACAAAGCCCAAAAAGCCTGGATAGTATCCGGCGCATTGCCCTGAACGAGCCTTCAGCTACACCTCTGTTCAACGGTCTGGATCTGTGGCTGCGCCGGAAGGCTCTGATTTTTGCGATCCGGAACGACGGCCCTGGCTTTCTCCTGGATAACCTGAGTCGGGATTTCAGTCCGGTACTGATTCGCTACGCTTTCATGAGGCTGGGACCGGTGCGCGCCATCAAAACTCAACTTGTGGATCGCTTACAATCAATGATCCGCACGGGTGAACAGCGCTCTGAGTTTGATGATCAAGCCCAGCTTTGCATGGACATGATTTCTTCGTGGCCGTCTTTGACCAAGTATCAGTAGGACATTATCCAAAACGCCATATCGTGCGCTGCGTGGCAGCAGCGCATTTGAAACACAGGAAATAGTGAACATGGGATTTCTTGCGGATCGAGTCATAGGCCTGCTCCTTGGATTGGCCGTTGGGGACAGAAACCGTGGTCCCACGGCAATGGCCCTGCATCTGGCGGAAAGCCTGCTGGAGCGCAACGGGTATGACGCGGATGATATTGGTGCCAGGTATCTGCAGTGGTGGCGGGAAGGGGCTTACGACACCGGCCCCACTGCGGCGGGCGTACTGTCCCTGGTCAACGCCGGGCAGACCTGGGAACAGGCCGCTAGGAATGCGGATCATGCCTTGGGCGGACCTGCAGGGTGCAACCCGGCCCACCGTTGCGCACCCTTGGCTATCTGTCATCAGATTATGGATTCCGAATTGAGTGAGGTCGCTTTCCGGGAAGCTCGCCTGACCCACCTGCACCCTCTTTCCGGCGACGTAGCCGCAGCCATGTCCTGCCTGTGCCGAGAATTAGTCAAGGGAGTCTCCTGGCCAAATGCCTTGGCCCTTGCTGCACAGGACCGCCTGGAAGCTACCCAGCGGGCTTTGCGGACTGGTACGCCTGAGAAACTTTCCCGGAGCGGATTTGCTCCTGACGTACTTCATGCGGCGATTCACTTCGTGGACACGTCCACAACCTTGCCTTTGGCCCTGACCCGGTCCATCGCATTCGCCGGACCGGCCAATTATTGCCCGGTTTTGGCCGGCGCAATTGCCGGGGCGCGATGGGGATGCGCAGGAATAAGTGAAGCTGACCTTCAACACCACGGCAACCTCCTTTCGCGACTGAGAAGCATTGCCCTGGAGTTTGCGGAACGCATCTGAAGCAGTCACCCCCTCCGGTTTCTGCTGGCGATCATCTTTGTATCGCCCGGGCAACAGGATCGACTGGTGGAGATCATCAGCGACGTTGCCAGCCCGCTCTCGAAGTTCTCGGAGGAACGGTTTTTTCTGGTTGATGTCGGGTACCTGGATCAGCATGTCGCGCTGCTGCTCTTCGCCTGAATGCGAGGATGGAGAGCGGAATGCCAAGGGAAAGCGAGAATACGCCATGAACGCGGGATTTCGTCCCCCGGACAAGGGGACCGTCTTCAAGCCGGAGGCGGGCAAACTTTATCAGTTCAATCCAGGCAGCATCGCGGTTCTACGAGCCTGGCCCAAGCCCCTGGCCTGGAAAAAGACCCGTCGCCGACCTGGGTGGGTTCATTTTCGACCGGCCATCTCCTTTGCCCGCCCAGGCGGGGATAGTCCCCAAACGGACAACGCAGCCGAGGTGATATGCCCATTCTACCGCTTCTCTGAAACCATCCCGGAGCAGATCAGGGCGGCTGTCACGCGCTTCCCCAAACGCCAATGGCACATGCTCTCCTTCCTGGCCCGATGCGGCAATGCGGCCAGGGACCTGACCGCCGCGAATCCGGCCCTGGCCTTTGCCCTGGCGTCCAACTGGGTCTTCCATGCCCCGGCGGTGCAGCGCCCGATGCGTTCCGCCCGGACCCTTGCAACCAAAAAACAGCGATACATCCTTGCCTGGCTTGGTTTTCCCGGCAGCGAGTCGGCCCGGAAAGTATTGATCAAGGTGCGATGCTCCGCGTTGACCATCCCGGCCATGCTCTATCTCCGCCAGGCCCTGTCCGATCCCGTGTCTCAAAAACTAATGGCCCATGCGCCGTCCATCAACCCCGGCGTCCTGCGGATGGTCACGGATCAACACTTGCTGCCGTACGTAACGCTCACGCTGCTGGAAGACGTCTCCAACCAGCCCATGGAAGAGCATTACCCCGTCGCGGCCTACCTGCTCAGGGACATTCTGTGCATGCTTGAGGAACTGCCCGTCGCCTTCCGGCTTGCGCCAATGCGCTCGCTGGCTGTCTTGCGCAATGTCCACGACAACCTTGTCGGCGACCTGAACGATCCGCGTCGCTCTTCAAGGCACATGGTGTTTCCCGAGCCGCCCCTGCCCGGCAACGACTCAATCATTCCCATCACAACCAGGGCCGAACTCGCCGAGGAAGGCCGCCACCAGCACAACTGCGTTGCGTGCTACTCCCGGCGTGTCCAAAACGGGCAAGCCTACATCTACCGCGTCCTGCATCCGGAACGATGCACCGTGGCGCTCACCCGCAAAGGGGACACATGGATGGTTTCCGAAGTGAAGCGGGACAAGAACATGCTTCCGTCGTCAGAGAGCGTGCGGGCCGTGGCCAGGTGGTTCGCGGCGAAAAACGACAATGTCGGCGAGAATGAAGACCTTGTGCCATTCTGATCCGTCATGTCATCCACAGGCCCCAGGTATACGCTTTCGGCATCCTGGTCCTGTTTTGGATGAAAACGAACCTGGCTCCATAGTGAGCAGGAAGCGAAAGCCTGGAATCGCTAACCAAGGCAAGTGTCCAGGTCAGGCGACGCAAAAGGGTTCACCAAGCTATGACTTGCTGTCCGGCAAGGTGACGTTGAACTCCAGGACTTCGCAGTCCCCGTCGCGGTTCACGTCCACGTTGATGTGTTCCAGTTCCACATGGACGTACTTCTGGACCACGAGCAGGATTTCCTGGCGCAGTCTGGGCAGGAAATCATAGCCAGAGTTCTGGGCGCGTTCGTGGGCGACGATGATCTGCAGGCGGTTCTTGGCGACCTGGGCCGTGGACTTCTTGGACCGAAAATAGCTGAAAATACCCATCTCAACCCCCCAGCAACCGCGAGAAGAATCCCTTCTTGACCGGCTGGATGAAGCGGTGAGCGACGTCTTCCCCGAGCAGCCTGGAGACCGCGTCGGCATAGGCCTGTCCGGCGTCGCTGGCTTCGTCCAGGATAACGGGTTCACCGGAGTTGGATGCGGTCAGGACGGACTTGGATTCCGGGATGACCCCGAGCAGGGGAATGGCCAGGATTTCCTGAACGTCCTCCACGCTGAGCATGTCCCCGCGTTGGACGCGTTCGGGGTCGTAACGGGTCAGCAGCAGGTGTTCCTTGATCACTTCGCCGTTCTTGGCCTTGACGGTCTTGCTTTGCAACAGTCCCAGAATACGGTCTGAATCGCGCACCGAGGATACTTCGGGGTTGGTGACCACGATGGCCTCGTCCGCGAAATGCATGGCCATCAGGGCGCCGTGTTCGATTCCGGCCGGGGAGTCGCAGATGATGAAGTCGAAGCGCGAATTCAGGTCCTCCAGAACCTTGGCCACCCCGTCCTGGTGCAGGGCTTCCTTGTCCTTGGTCTGGGAGGCCGGCAGGATATAGAGGTTTTCCACGCGCTTGTCGCGGATCAGGGCCTGGTTCAACGTGGCGTCGCCCTGGATGACGTTCACGAAGTCATAGACCACCCGCCGCTCGCAGCCCATGATCAGATCCAGGTTGCGCAGGCCGACGTCGAAATCCAGGACGGCGGTTTGAAAACCACGCCGTGCCAGGCCGGTGGCCAGCGATGCGCTGGAGGTGGTTTTGCCGACTCCTCCCTTTCCGGACGTGACAACGATAATTTTTCCCACGGTTCCTCCTGATCAAGAACGCTGTTCAGGGTGTTGAATGTGTTTCGAGTCTTGGCGGCGGACGGATCAGATCGCCTCGACCAGCAATTGATGTCCGACCAGTCTGACCTGAACCTGTCGGCCGAGCAGGTCCTCGGGCAGGTCTTCGCTGACCTGATAAAATCCGGCCACGGAAATCAAATCCGCGCGCAGTTCCTTGCAAAAGATACGCGCGTTTTCATTGCCCATTACCCCGGCCAGGGCCCGTCCGCGCAACGGAGCGTAGATGTGGACGTTGCCGTCGGCGATGACTTCGGCCCCCGGCCCGACCGGGGCCAGGACGATCAGGTCGCGGCCCTTGGCATAGATTTGCTGTCCGGACCGGACCGGTTTTTCCACCAGCATGGCCTGCTTCTCCTGGGACGGGCAGGCGGGCTGTTCCGTCTGCACTGGCGAAGAGGCTTGTTTCCCGGCGGGGAAAACCCCCAGGTACAGGGTCGGGGCAAGGCGCTCCTGATATTCGTTCCCGCCCTGGATGCCCACGGGCGTCAGCCCTTTTTCGCGCAAGGTCCGGACCAGGGCCTGCAAATTGATGCTTTCGCGTAACTCCCCCAGCCCGCTCAGATCCACGATGACGGCCATGTTGCGAAAGAACTCCGGCGTCCGGCTCAGACGGCTGTCCACGTCGGCGGTCAGTTCTTCCAGGTTCGGCGTCAAGGGGCGAAACAGCGTGCACGGGGCGACTTTGCCCCGGATCTCAAAAGCCGACACCCGTCTGTCTCCGACGCATGCCGGTGAGATTTCCAGTCAGGCGTGAGGGCGGTTGAAAGGGGCGCGGGTCGTGCTTGGTCATGGCGGCAAGGTTTACAGCGGGATGCGTTTGAAGACAAGTCCAGAGGGAGGCACGTGGGGAGTCGGGACTATATGACGGTCGCGACCCTACTGGGCCAGGATTTTCGCGGCCATGCAGGCGGCCCCGTACCCGTTGTCGATGTTCAGGACGGCGATGCCCGGGGCGCAGGAGTTGAGCATGGCCATCAGCGCGGCCAGACCCTGGAAGCTTGCCCCGTAGCCCACGGAGGTGGGCACGGCGAGGATCGGCTTTCCGGTCAGTCCGGCCAGCACGCTGGGCAGGGCCCCCTCCATGCCGGCGACCACGATCAGCAGTTTGGCCTGGAACAGGGCCTCCATGTGCGGTTGCAGGCGGTGCAGTCCGGCCACGCCCACGTCGCTGATGAGTCCCGTGTCCAGCCCCAGAAACGCGGCCGTGCCGAAGGCTTCCAGGGCCACGGGAATATCCGCGGCCCCGGCGCAGGCCACGACCACCCTGCCCTGATTCGGCCAGGGCTCGTTTACGGGGAGTTCCGCGCCCAGGCTGAAAAGCCGGGCCCGGGGCCAGTACACGCCCTGCGGGTAGGCCGCGCACAGCGCTTCGGACTGTTCCCGATTCACCCTGGTGGCCAGCACCGGCTGCCCGGAAGCGGCCAAGCCGCCCACGGCCTTGACCATCTGTTCGGGGTCCTTGCCCTGACCGAAAACCGTTTCTCCGTGGCCCGTGCGCAAGGCTCGGTGGGTGTCCAGGTTCACGCCGCACCCAACCTCCAAAAAAGGGGCGTAGCGCAGGCGTTCCAGGGCCTTGTCCGGCGTGGTCCTTCCCTGGGCCACGTCGTCCAGCAGGCGGTGCATCTCGCTCTTTATCATGATGATCCTCTCGCATTTCTCTCGCCGGGCGTCTGCATCAGCAAGGTCAGCCGAGGAGGGGGCATTACTCGTGGACGATGCGGCCGTTGAAGACGGTCATGGCCACCGGGATGGCGGCGATGTCGGCGGGGTCGCAAGTATAGATGTCCCGGTCCAGGACCACAAGGTCCGCGGCCGCGCCGGGTTTGATCGCGCCGTGTCGGTGGGCGAGGTTGTAGGCCCTGGCCGGGGAACTGGTGTAGGCGGCCACGGCCTGGTCCAGGCTGATTTTCAACTCCGGATGCCACCCGCCCTCGGGCGTCCCGTCGGCCCGGGCCCGGGTTACGGCGGCCTGGATGCCCACCAGGGGGTTGGGGTCGCAGACCGGGCAGTCCGAGCTGAACAGGAGGCACAGCCCGGCGTCCAGCATGGAGCGGAAGGCGTAGGCGTTGCGTCCGACGTCTCCGGCGCACTGGTTGATCATGTTGATGTCCAGGATCATGTTCGGCGGCTGGGCCGTGACCGGCATGTTCAGGGCCGCCAGGCGGCGGATGTCCTCCTCCCGGAGCACCTGGACGTGCTCGATGCGGTGCTCCAGGGCCAGGGGCATGGCCGAGGGGGGGCGGCGGCGCTGAACTTCCTCGAAAACGCTCACCAGCTCATGCCCGGCCCGGTCTCCGATGGCGTGGACCATCACGGCCAGCCCGGCCTCTTCGGCCAGGAGGACCTCCTGAAGCATTTCCTCGGGCGGGATCAGGCACAGCCCGGTGTTTCCGGTGTCCGTGTACGGCTCCAGCATCCAGGCCGTTCGGGCGCCCATGCCGCCGTCCATAAAATACTTCAGGTGGCCCAATCGCAAGTATTCGTCCCCCAGCCCGGTGCGCAGGCCGATTTCCGCGGCCGCGGCCCGGTTCTCCCCGGGCAGGCTGGTCCAGCAGCGCAGTTGCAGCCGCTTCTCCTGGCGCAGGGCCTGCCAGACCCGGAAGGTCAGCGCGGACTCGGAGATGTTCCCGGCCAGGCGCACGTCGTGCACCCCGGTGATGCCCAGGGCGTGTAGCCCGGCCTGGGCTCGGTCCATGATCTCCCGCGTGTGGGCGAAGGTGGGTTCAGGGATGGCCCGTTTGACGCAGTTCACGGCCTCCTCGCGCAGGATGCCGGTCAGGCGGCCCTGCTGGTCCCGCTCGATCAACCCCGCATGCCGGTCCGCCACCGCCTCGTCCACCCCGGCCAGTTCCAGGGCCTTGGAGCTGGCCACGGCCAGGTGCAGATCGCAGCGCCAGATCAACACGGGCCGATCCGGACAGGCCTGGTCCAGGTCCCCGCGCAAGGGCAGGCGGTTTTCCGGCCAGTCGGATTCATTGAAGCCCTGTCCCTGGATCCAGTAGCTTTCCCCGGGGCGCTCGGCCAACTCTCGCAGGAGTTCCATGCAGTGGCCGAAGTTTCGGGCCTGGTCCAGGGCCGCGCCCTGTCGGCCCATGGCCCACTGGTAGTAATGAAAATGGGAATCCCAGAAGCCGGGCAGCACCAGCCGCCCCTCCAGGTCGATCCGGCGGGCCTTGGCAAAGGCCGGTTCGGGGTGCCTCCGTTCCGGAGAAACGGAAACAATTCGTCCGTTATGCAGGGCCAGGGAGGCGGCCCAGGGCATGGCCGGGTCCATGGTCCGTATCCGGGCGTTTTCCAGGATCAGATCAGGTTGGGTCATTGGTCCTCGCGAGGGGGTCATACCAATTCTGCTTCGGCAATGCGTTTTTCGCTCGAGAAAATGCTGTCGTCGGAGTCGGCGTCGGCATCGGTATCGGGATCGAATTAGAATCCTTGACGCACAAACAGTATCGATTCCGATTCCGATACCGATTCCGACACCGAAAAAGAAGATTTGGACTAGAAATGACATTATTCAAAGAAGATACCCCTCGGGAAAGGGGTCGCCAGGATCCAGGACGAATTCGTGCAGCCCGGTAAGGTGCGCGCTGCCGGTGAAGCGCACGGTGACCGCGGGATACTCCCCCACCGTTGTCTGTTCATGGATACACGCCGTGAACGCGGTCCGCAGCGGGCCGTGGTTCACGTACTCCGCGTCGTCCGTGAGCAGCCCCTTGTGGAACAGCAAAGTCAGTTTGGCCGTGGTCCCGGTGCCGCAGGGCGAGCGGTCCAGGTGGCTTTCGCCGTAAACCACGAAACCGTGCCCTTCGCGGCACCCAGTGTGCCGGTAAAACTCGGTCACGTCCACGGTGGCGACGTCCGGGCGCAGGGGGTGATGGACGCGGATTTGATCGTTGGCCAGCCGGATGACTTCCATGCCCAATTCGATGATCCGGCGCGGGGAGGCCGTGTCGATCTCCAGCCCCGGCTGATCCAGGTCCACCATGGCGAAGAAGCCGCCGACGCAGACCAGATCGACGCGCAGTCGTTCCAGACCGAAGAGCCGGGACGGGACGCCCAGGAACACGTTTTCGGCGAACACGAAGGCCGGGACCGAGGTCAGGGTCACGCTGGACACGCGGGACGTGTCCGTTGGGTCCAGTCGGGCCTCGACGTGCAGGGGACCTGAGGGCGTGTCCACGACGAGGGTCAGGGCAAGCGGATCTTCGGGGGCCGGCTGAATCCGAGTGTTGTCCGGGCCACTGCCAGGACCAAGCAGCCCCAGTTCCAGCATGGAGGTCACCGCGCCGATGGTGGCGTGGCCGCAGAGGTGGGGGTAGCGGCAGGCGTCCATGTAGATCAGGCCGAAGGCCGCGCCCGGCGAGACCGGCTCGGTCAGGGCCGCGGCCACCATGTCCCGGTGGCCGCGCGGCTCCCGGGTCAGGCGCAGCCGGAGGGGGTCCAGGTTATCCTGAAACCAGCGCCGCTTTTCAGCCATGGACCGTCCCGGGATTGGACCTGTTCCGGAGACGAGCAGGCGGGTGGCCTCGCCGCAGGTATGGGAGTCCACGGTCTGGACGCGGCGAGGGTGCCTGGCGAAGAAGACTCGGGCGACGTCTTCGGCTCGCAAGGGCAGGTTCATGAACCGATAGAGGGGGAAGACGCGGGAAGCAGGCCGCAGTGGTCCGGGGGAATGTGCACGTCCACTTTGCGGCCGATTTTCATGGGCTGCTGGTCGCCCAGGGTGACCACGTGCAACTCCAGACCGTTCTTCAGCTCCACGAAGTAGCTGACCTCGCCGCCCATGTAGCTGCGGTCCTTGATCTTCCCGGAAAAGTGGTTCGGCTGGTCCATGGCCTCGTCGTCCCCGGCCGGAACGATGTTCGGCTTTTGGGCTCGGATCACCAGTTCCACCCGGCTCTGGTCGGCCCAATCGCGACCGTTCTTGACCAGAAAGAGCGTCCCGTCGTCCAGGCGGACTTTATACAAGCCGTCTTCCCGGCCCAGGACCGTTGCCGGGAAAAAGGTGGACGTGCCCAGAAAGTCGGCCACGGTCCGGTTCACGGGATGGTTGTAGACCTCTTCCGGCGGGCCTTCCTGCTGCAAGACCCCGTCGTGCATGACCACGATCTTGTCCGACATGCTCAGAGCCTCGCGCTGGTCATGGGTCACGAAAATGGTGGTCACGCCGATCATCTGCTGGAGATTGTCGATCTCCCGGCGCATTTCCTCGCGCAAATTCTCGTCCAGGGCGGAAAGGGGCTCGTCCATGAGCAGGACGTCCGGCTCGATGACAATGGCCCTGGCCAGGGCGATGCGCTGCTGCTGGCCTCCGGAGAGCTGGGCCGGATGGCGCTTTTCCACGTCCGGCAGGCGGACCAGTTCCAGGGCCTGACGGACCTTTTCCCGAATTTCGTCCTTGGGCACGCTTCGATACTTCAGGCCAAAGGCCACGTTGTCGAAAATGGTCTTGTGCGGAAACAGGGCGTAGTTCTGGAAGATCATGCCCAGGTTGCGCCTGTGGATGGGCACCTCGTTGACCCGTCGGCCCTTGATGAAGATGTCTCCGCTGGTGGGATGCTCCAAACCGGCGATCATCCGCAAAATAGTGGTCTTGCCGCACCCCGAGGGCCCGAGCAGCGTCACCAGGGAGCCTTGCTCGATGTTCAGATCAATGGGTTTTACGGCCTGAACCTTGCCGAAATGTTTGGAAAGACCTTTGAGTTGAACAGCGTATTCTGGGGTGGTCGTCACGGTGGTCGCCTGTTTGGGTTGTGGTTAGGTGAAAGTGTAGGGTCGAACCCGCGGGTTCGACCCTACCGAATCCGTTAGCTCGTCGCTCGAATGCGATCCCAGCGTTCGGCCCATTCCATCTGGTTGCCGTTCCAGTACAGCGGATCGGCGAAGAGGTAACCGTCCAGTTTGCCGGTGGGGTCGAAGGCCGGCAGCTTTTGGATGCTCTCCGGCAGGTCCACCTTGGTGGGATCCAGGCTGGGCGGATACATCTGGCCTTCGGCTACGGCAATGGAGGCTTCCGGGGCGAGCATGAAGTCCAGCAGCTGCTGGGCCACGTCCAGGTCCGTGCCCTTCATCACGAAAATGCATTCCTGCCAGGAATAGCAGTTCTTCGGCGCCAGGAAGCCGATGGGATAGCCGTCGTTCTGCAGGTGGGCGATGCGCCCGGACCAGGCCACGGTGGCGTAGATTTCCTCACCGGCCAACAGGCTCATCAGTTCCGCGCCCGAGCCCCAGTACTTCTTGACCATGGGCACCTGGGCGCGCAGGGCGTCCCAGACCGCGTTCATGTCCTGGATGTCGTTGGGGTTCTGTCCGGTATGCAGGGCCGCGTACCAGATGTTCGTCCGCCAGTCGCCCCAGCTGCCCAGATTGCCGCGCACGCTTTCGTCCCAGAGCAGGGAAGCGCCCAGTTCCTCGGCCTTTTCCTTGGAAATGTACTTGGTATTGTAGGCGATGCCGGTCTGGCCCAGGTTGTAGGGCACGGCGGACAGAGCCTCCGGGGTGAGCTTGCGGTAGGGTGTGATCATGGATTCCATGACCAGGGCCAGATTCGGGATCTTGGACTCGTCCAGGGCGGAGTTGAACTCCAGCCCCACGTAGCGGGCATAGTCGAACACGCCGCTTAAGTGGGCCAGGTTGAACTCGCCGCCAGGGGGAAAGGAGGCGATGACCCGGGTCAGGTAGGTGTCCATGTCCCCGAACTCGCCGTCGATCACGCGCACGCCCGTGGCCTGGGTAAAGGGCTCGAAGGCATACTGGCGGAAGGCCTGGGAGGTGGTTCCGCCCCAGCCGTCGAAGCGGATGCTGCCCTGGGCCAGGGCCTGGCGCGCCAGACCGAACGGCCCGCCCACCAATCCCGCGGCCACGCCGGCCACGGCGCAGTACTTGACGAAGTCCCGCCGGGACAGATCCCCGGACACGTACCGTTCACGAACGTCATTGAGTTGTTTCTGCATGGTTCCCTCCAGGGGTTATGGGTTCGTGGTTCAATTCTTCGAAAATCTTCGGATGCAATACCCGGCCAAAAGCGGGGTCATGATCGTGAACACGATCATCACCGTGCCCAGGGCGTTGATTTCCGGACTGATGGAATGGCGGAGCATGCCGAAGATACGCACGGGCACGGTCTGGTGCTCCGCCGTGGCCCAGAACAGGGTGGCCGTGATGTCGTCGAAGGAAATGGTGAAGGAGAAGAGCATTCCGGCCAGGACCGCGGGCATGAGCAACGGAAGCGTGACCTCCCTGAAGGTCTGGAACGGGCTTGCGCCCAAGGACAGGGCGGCTTCCTCGTAAACCCGCTTGATGCTCACCATCCGGGCCTGCACGATGAGCAGCACGTAGGGCAGGGTCAGGATCACGTGTCCGGCCAGGAGCAGGGCGAAGCTCTTGGGTTGTTGCAGCCAGCGGATAAACAGCAGCAAGGCCACGCCCAGGACCACTTCCGGGATCATGATCGGCGCGAGCAGCAGGGTGTTCAGGGTGTTCTTGCCCCTGAAGCTGTAGCGGACAAAGGCCATGGCCGCGGGCACGGCGATGGCCGAGGCGATCAACGCGGTGAGGGTGCCCAGGACGAGGGAATTCTTGAAAGCCCGCAAAATGGCCTCGTTCTGGGCCAGCTGGACATACCACTTCAGGCTGAAGCCCTGCATCGGGAAACTGGCGAACTGCTGCGGGTTGAAGGAGAGGACGATCACCACCACGATGGGCAAAAACATGAACAGGTACACCAGGATGGTGTACAGTCGGATCAGGGACCAGCCGGAAAAGGGAAGTTTCATGGCCTTAGCTCTTGAACGCCTTGAACAGCGTATTGATGCCCAGATAGCGGTTGTAGGTCCAGACGATGCATCCCAGAAGCAGCAGCAGGATCACGCTGATGGCCGATCCGAAGGGCCAATCAAGGGTGCCGATGACCCGGTTGAAGATCAGGTTGGCGATCATTTCGTTGCCAGGTCCGCCCAGGATCATCGGCGGCAGGTAGGTGCCCGCGGTAAGCACGAAGACCAGCAGACATCCGGCACTGACTCCGGGCAGACTCAGCGGCAAAGTGACCTCCCTGAAGGCCTGCCACTCGTTGCAGCCCATGCTCCGGGCCGCTTCCAGCAGATTTTTGTCGATGGCCTCCAGGCTGACGTAGATGTTCAGGATCATGAACGGCAACAAATACTGGATCAGCCCCATGAGCACGGCCGCTTCGTTGTACAGCAGGGAGAGCGGTTCAGTGATGATCCCGAAGCGCATCAGGGTATAGTTCAAAAATCCGTTGGCCCCGAGGATGTTGATCCAGCTCATGGTCCGGATGATGAAGCTGATCCAGAACGGGACCATGATCAGCAGGATCAGGGCTTGGCGGTAGCGGGATTTGCTGCGGTAGAAAAAATAGGCCGGGATGTAGCCCATGACCAGGCACAAAAGGACGCAGATCACCGAGACCCGCAGGGTGCGGAAGAGGATGGTCGGATAGAACAGGTCTTCGAAAAAGCGGGCATAGTTGCCGAACTGAAACGCCGGGATGGCCGCCCCGGTGGGCGCGCGCAGCCAGAAGCTGTAGACCACGACGAAGAGCACCGGGACGACCAGCAGGAAGAAGATGGCGGTCAGGGACGGCGAAAGCAACAGCCATGGCCGCCAGCGGCTTTCTTTCATGTTTTCGGGTTCCGGGTGAAGGGTTGGGAAAGGTCCTCACGCAAAGCAAGGTGCCAGACGTTCATGGACTCCAATCCTCCGCCGATGTGCGTGTTGTTGGGCAGGGTTCCGCCGAAGACGTATCCGGCTCGGGCAAAGGTGACGTTCATGGCGTAGGATTCGGCACGGGCGATGGTGTACAAGGTGCTCAGCCCCAGGTCCCGCATCCGTTCGGTCATGTGCGCCAGGAGGATTCCGGCCAGTTTGCGGCCCCGGAATTCAGGCAGGGTGGCGAAGTCGGTCATTTCCGCTGACCCGGTTTCCGGGTCCACCTCCGCGGAGGCCAGGGCCGCCAGCCGGTCCTGGATCAGGACGCCGTAGAAGCGCGTGGTCCCGGTCATGGAGTTGTGCAGATAGGCTGGATCAAAGATCGGAAAGGGATAGGAGTCGAACACGGCGCGGTAGACCTTGGCCATGTCCTCGGCCTGGTCCGGCCCCAAGGGCACGATGCGTGCGTCCCGAGGCAGGGAAGGAGACGAGGCCGGACGGGACGCGGAAGCCGCGGAGGTTCCGGCCTGGGCCGCCTTATTCCGGGCAACCGACAGGACGTCGCGCAATGCATGGGGGTTGGCCGGTTCTCTGCGCCAGTCCGCGAAATACCGGCCCATGAACACGCCGGCCTCGCGGCCGTTATACAGCCCGGGAACCACGGCCTCGGCCGCGTATCCGGCCTTGGTGAACCGGGCCGCCGCGCCTTCGGGCACCTTGGCGAAGATCTTGGTGTATCCGTGCGCGCGGGCCAGTTTTTCCAGGGTGGGCACGATGGTCGGTTCCTCGGGCGGGGCCAGATGCATCAGGTAGGCCCTGGCATTCAACGGCCCGTGCTGGACCAGGGAAGCGCCGATGCGCTCCAGCTTGTCCGCGGAAGGCCTGAAATCTCCGCTGGAAGCGGTGCTAGGCAACATTGTTGCGACGCTCCATTCTGGCATTGTCGCTGGGGGTCAGGCTGCACGTGTCGTCCCAATCCGACAGGAGCTTCTCGATGCCCACGCACTGCTCCACGGCGTCGTCTTCCTTGAGCTGGAGGTTGCAGGCATCGCATTTGCGGTCGCAAAACCGGGCCTCGTAGCTTTCCGGCTCGGCGTAGGTGGTGATTACGCCCTCGAAGTTGCGGAGCACGACCTTGTTCGCACCCCAGGAAACCACGTAGTTGGGCATGATCGGGATCTTTCCGCCGCCTCCCGGAGCGTCCACCACGTAGGTGGGCACGGAGAAGCCGCTGGTATGGCCGCGCAGGCTCTCGATGATCTCGATGCCCTTGCCCACCGGGGTCCGAAAATGCTCCAATCCCTCGGACAGGTCGCACTGGTAAAGGTAGTAGGGCCGTACCCGGTTCTTGACCAGCTTCTGGTTCAGGGTGCGGATCAGGCGGTGGCAGTCGTTGACCCCGGCCAGCAGCACGGACTGGTTGCCCAGGGGGATTCCGGCGTCGGCCAGGCGGGCCAGAGCGGCCTTGGACGTGGACGTGATTTCCCGGGGATGATTGAAATGGGTGTTCAGCCACAACGGGTGATGCGTTTTGAGCATCCGCACCAGGTCGTCGGTGATCCGGTAGGGCAGGACCACGGGCATCCGGGTGCCGATGCGCACCACCTCCACATGGTCGATGGTCCGCAATTCGCCCAGAATCCAGTCCAGGCGCTCGTCGGAGAGCATCAGCGGGTCCCCGCCGGAAAGCAGCACGTCCCGGACCTGGGGGGTCTTGCGGATGTAGTCCAGCCCTTGGAGCAGTTCCCGCTTTCCGGCCATGGCCTCGGTGTCCTGGTCCCCCACCTTGCGCTTGCGGGTGCAGTGGCGGCAGTACATGGAGCAGACGTTGCTGATGTGGAAAAGCACCCGGTCAGGGTAACGGTGGGTGATCCCCGGGGCAGGACTGTCCTCGTCTTCGTGCAGGGGGTCGCTCATGTCGTTGCGTCCGACCATCAGTTCCTTGGGCGATGGAAAGGCCTGCAAGAAGACCGGGTCTTCGGCGTAGTCCTCGGGATCGATCAAGGAGAGATAGTAGGGCGTGACGGACATGGGGAACTTGTCCGTGGTCCGGGCGAAGGCCTTGCGTTGCAAGTCCGGAAAGCGGACCCCGAGCAGGCGTTCAAAGGTATCCAGGTCTCGAATGGAATTACGGACATGCCATTTCCAATCGGTCCATTGGGATTTCCAATCCGTCGTTTTTTCAAGATTCTGGCTGTCCGGATCGGCTTTGAGTACCCGCGGTTTGAGCTGGATCGCTGCCTTGGCCTTCCGGGCCGCCAGGTCGGTGGTCATCTTCTTGGCGACGCTGCGTTGCCGCCCGCTTAACTGAAACATTCTCCTCCCTGGTTATACATTCAGAGGACGGGGCTGTCCGTCCCTCTTTACCAGCATGGGACTAAAACAGGCTTGGGGGTCGGAGGCAAGGGGGGAGAATGGGCATTTTTCGGGTATGCGTGTCTACCCGATGTGAAAGGACAGCTACCGCCGGCAAAGCGAGTGACTTGCAATGCCTCTGCGTCACCACGCTTCTTTCTTCCAATCAATCCCCAGCTTGCGCATCCTGTGCTGGAGCGTGGAGCGGGGGAGGCCGAGCAGGGCGGCGGCACCTTTGGGGCCGGAGACCACGCCGCGGGTTCGGCGCAGAGTTTCCAGGATATGTTGGCGCTCCAGGTCCTCCAGCCGTGCCGGACCATCCGACGTGGAGCGAGCAGGCTTCGATGTCGTCCGGGCCGAATCGTGTTCGAAAGCGGCTTCTCCGGGGGCGGGCTGGAGGCTTTCCAGCTTCTGAATGTCGTCACCCTCTTTGTTCAGGACCTCGCGGATGTCATCGGTGGTCAATTCTCCGGAAATACAGTTCTTGAGCAGGATCTTGCTCAGGACGTTGCGCAGTTCGCGGATATTGCCCGGCCAGTGATGGTCGAGCAGGCGGTTCGTCATCTCCGGCGTCAAGCGCGGCTTGGGCAGTCCGTGCTGGGGGCAAAGCTGATTGATGAAAAAGTTGGCCAGCACCGGGATGTCCTCCGGGCGTTCACGCAACGGAGGAAGTTCCAGCGTGCACGCCGAGAGCCGATAATAGAAATCCCGGCGCAGTTTGCCCTGGGCCATGGCCTGCTGGACGTCCACGTTGGTCGCGGTCACCAGGCGCGCGTCCACGGACAGCGACACGCTTTCCCCCACCCGTTCGAAGCACTGCTCATCCAGAACATGCAGGAGCTTGCTCTGCATCTCCTGGCTCAATTCCGCGATTTCATCCAGAAACAGGGTCCCGTCGTGGGCCAGCTCGATCCGACCGATTCGTTTGGTGGACGCTCCGGTGAACGCTCCCTTGGCATGCCCGAAAATCTCGCTTTCAAACAGGCTCGTGGACAGGGCCGGGCAGTTGACCCGGACGAAATTCTGCGTGGCGCGCTTGCCGACAGCATGGATGTACCGGGCCAGATGGGTTTTTCCGGTCCCGGTTTCACCCAGCAACAACACCGGGATGTCCAGTCGGGCGACCTTGTTCACCATGGCCATGAATCGCCGCATCTTTGGACTCTCGAAAATGAAGGTCTCATTGGCTTCGGGAAGCGCACAGGACAATTGCAAGGAACTTGGCGCTCCTCCCTGTTCCAGGTGCTCCAAGGCCAGCAGAGCCCCCAGGCAGACGGCCACATATGGGCTGAGTTCCAGAAACAACTCCATGATTCCGTAAAGATTGTCCGGCTTGCGCACAAACGAGCAGTGCAGGGTGCCGACGATCTCATCGTTAAGGATCAAGGGAAAAGCCATGGTTGTGGTCAGTCCGGCCTCGGCCATGGGGTGCAGCACGGATTCGGCGAAATGCTGGGCAATGTCCGTGATCACCACCGGCTTGCGCGTGGCGATGACGTGTCCGGCCACGGTGTTCTGCTCGGCTTTGCGCACCGGAGACAGGGAGCTGACCACCGTGCCCTCGGCCGCGGAAAAATAACTGAGCATCTCGCTGTTGGGGTCGTAAAGGTTGATGCACAGGCGGTCGAAGGCGAACTGCTGTTGGAGCAGGCGGGAGAGGGATTGAAAAAAGGTCGACCGGGACGTGGCCCGGGAGAGTTCCATGACCAGTTCCTTGCTCAAGATGTGGGAAACGACCAGACGCTGGGTTTTGCTTTTCTGCATGCTGCCTCTTTACTGCACTGTGGTGGATCATCCTGAAGTGGTGCCCATGTGTACCGGAAAGTGGGCGACAATGTCCATATGTGGGCATAAAAAGAAAAAAATTGTTGTGTTGGCAACTATTTTAATTTCATTATATCAATTTGTTAAGTTGAAATATACAAAATGGTTCAACTTGGAATGGTCTTTGCTCTACTGCTTTCGTGAATGCATGCGACGTGGACGCCCGGAGTCCAGTGCGCTTATCACGGAAATAAACCATTTCATCAGACAAAGGAGAGTATCATGCAGATTGGATTCATCGGTGCCGGCCTTATGGGGGGCCCCCTGGCCAGGAACCTGATTCGCGCCGGGAAGGACGTCCTGGTGTATGACCTGAGCGCGGAAGCCGTTCAGCGGACCCTGGATGCCGGGACCACGGGAAAGGCCGCCAAGGCTCTTCCCGATTTGGCGGGCTGCGATGCGGTCTTCTCCAGTCTGCCCCTGCCCCAACACGTCACGGGCGTAATGCTCGGAGACGGCGGTCTGTACGCCAAGATGAAAAAAGGGGCCACGCACATTGAGCTTTCCACCATCGACCCCGGCACATCCAACGAGTTGAAGGCCGCGGCTGAGAAGCTCGGCCTGGGATACATCCAGTGCACCCTGGGCAAGACTCCGGCCCATGCCGAAAAGGCCGAGGAGCCCATGTTCATCGGCGGAGACAAGACCCTGGTGGACAAACTGGGCGACATTTTCAAGGTCATCGGCATTCCCAACTACGTGGGCTCCGTTGACGCGGCCTGCGCCGTGAAGCTGATTTCCAACATGATCGGGATGACCAACCTGGCCGTTTTGGCCGAAGGCATCCGGGTCGGGGACAAGGCCGGACTGGACCGCAAGCTGTTGCTGAAACTGCTTACGGACACCGGGGCGCGCAGCTTTCAGATGGACGTTCGCGGCCCGTGGATCGCCAATGACGACTACGCGCCGCGCTTCGGCCTGGATCTGGCCCTGAAGGACGTTCGTCTCGGCCTGGAAATGGCCCGGGCCTGGGGCCTGGATCCGAAGGCCATGGAAGCGGCCCTGGAATACTACAAGGAGGCCAGCGCCGCGGGATTCGGCAAAGAGGACTGCAACGCGGTGATCAAGGCCGTCGGCAAGTAGGGCCCTGCTCCGCTCCTGTCTCGTGTTGACAATGGCGAAATCCTTGATCGGCACGTGCTGATCCGGTGAAAAGGCATACCAACCCCCAACCGAAGGAGAGACGGAATGAAACGAGTGCTTCTGACCATCGTGTCCCTGGCCCTGTTGTTTGGCGCATTCCCCGCGTCCGCGGCCGACTATCCGAGCATGACCATCCGGGCGGCCACGGCCAACCCTGACGGCAGCCTGCATGTGACGGCCATCAACAAATTCAAGGAAATCGTGGAGGCCGAGTCCGACGGCAAGATCCGCGTCCAAACTTTTTACGGCGGCTCCATGGGCGACGAGCAGGCCAACGTCCGCCAGCTGCGCACCCAGGAAATCCACCTGGCCGTGCTGGCCGTGGGCAACCTGACGCCCTTCGCGCCCCAGGCCAACATCTACTACCTGCCCTACATGTTTCCGGGCATCGACACGGCCTACACCCTGCTCAGCGACGAGGCCTTCAACGCCAAGATGGCCGACAAGATCGCCCAGCAGAGCGGCACCCGGCCCTTGTCCTGGCTGATCGGCGGCTACCGGCACCTGACCAATTCCGTCCGGCCCGTAACCACCATCGGTGACCTTCAGGGCTTGAAGATTCGCACCCCCCCGGTGGAAATCCAGATGGAGAGCTTCCGCTCCTGGGGCGTGGAACCGCACCCCCTGGCCTGGACCGAGACGTTCAACGCCTTGCAGCAGGGAGTCATCGACGGTCAGGAAAATCCCCATGCCGTGAACCGGGACCAGAAGTTCTGGGAAGTCCAGAAGTACATCACTCAGTTGCACTATCTGCTTTGGGTGGGCCCGATGCTGGTCAGCGAGCCCTGGTTTCAGCGTCTGGATCAACCCGTGAAAGACCTGATCACCAAGGCCGCCACTGAGGCGGCTCGCTATGAGTGGGAATGGGCCGCGGAACAGGACCAGATCGCGTTGCAGGCGTGCCTGGATAACGGCATGGAATTCCATGAGTTGGAAGACGAGGACGTCTGGATGGAGCGCGCCCGTGGTTTGTGGCCCAAATTCCATGAGCAAGTGGGCGGCGAGGAAGTGATCAACGAGGCCCTGGCGGTCATGGCCGACTAATCAAAAAAAACGTTGAACAAGGAGGCAGGCGGCCATGTTTTTGAAAAGCCTACGTTATGTCTATGACAATTTCGAGGAAGTATTCTGCGCACTAAGCGTGGGGACCATGGTCGCCTGTCTGATGATTCAGGTCGGGGTGCGCTGGGCCACCGGCTCCGGCATGGCCTGGACAGAGGAACTCAGCCGGTATTCTTTTTTGTGGACCGTATTTGTCGGCGCGGCTTTGGTGGCCAAGCACGGAACCCATGTGCGGATTACGGCCCAGTACCTGCTCATGCCCCTGAAAGTCCGTCTGGGGTTTCGGATGTTCACGGACCTGCTCTGGGTCTGTTTCAACCTTTATATTGCCTGGCTGAGCTGGAACGTGATCCAGAGCAATCTGCTGTTTCCGGAACTTTCGCCAGTCCTGGGCATCGTCAGGGCCTACGTGGAAATGATCATTCCCTTCGGCTTCGTACTGATGAGCTGGAGAATCGTCGAGGGGTACATCCGGCGATGGCTGCAAGGTACGCTTCTGCAACTCGTGGAACAGGTTCAATAAGGACCAAGGAGGAGACGACATGGAAATCAGTGTCTTGGCAATGGTCCTCCTGTCCCTGGGAGCCATGTTCCTGCTGGGCATGCCCGTGTTCATGAGCCTGGCCGTGGCCTCGGCCGTGGCCCTGGTTTACGGCGGCTATCTGCCCATGTCCGTAATTCACAACTCTATTTTTGACGGCCTGAATATTTTCCCCCTGCTGGCCATTCCCTGCTTCGTGATCGCCGGAACCTTGATGGAGTACGGCAACATCACCAACCAGATTGTCAACGTGGTCAAGCAACTGGTGGGCCGGATGCACGGCGGCCTGGGCGTGACCACGATCCTGGCCTGCACCTTTTTCGCGGCCATATCCGGGTCCGGCCCGGGCACCGTGGCCGCGGTGGGCACCATCCTGGTCCCGGCCATGATCCGTACCGGGTACAGCAAGGACTACGCCGCATCCGTGGCATCCTCGGGAGGAACCATCGGCCTGTTGATCCCGCCCAGCAATCCGATGATCATCTACGCCATTCTGGGCAACGTCTCGGTCACGGCCATGTTCACCGCGGGCTTTCTGCCCGGGTTCATCGTCGGTTTCTCCATGTGCATGACCGCCTGGCTGGTGGCCCGACAGAAAGGATTCGGCTTAAGTGAAGAGATCGAGCCTTTTTGTATGGGCAATTTTCTGCGCTGCTGCCTGAAAAGCTTTTTCTCCCTGATTACGCCGGTGATCATCCTGGGTTCCATCTACACCGGCCTAGCCACGCCGGTGGAAGCTTCCGTACTGGCCATTGCCTGGGCCCTGTTCGTCGGATTCGTGATCAACCGCGCTTTGACGCTCTCCGGGGTCTACAAATCCCTGCTGGAAGGCTCGTTGATCTGCGGCGCGGTACTGCTCATCGTGGGCACTTCCACCCTGTTCGGACGCATCCTGACCTTCGAAGAGGCGCCGCAGCGTCTTGCCGCATTGGTCCTGGGGGTTTCCGAGGATCCGTTCATGGTGCTGATGATGATCGTCGGCGTGCTGGTCATTCTGGGCATGTTCATGGAAACCCTGTCCACGATCATCATCCTCGTGCCGGTACTCATGCCCATGATCCACATGCTGGGCATCGATCCGATTCACTTCGGCGTGGTCCTCGTGCTGACCAACCAGGTGGCCCTGTCCACGCCGCCGCTCGGGGTGAACCTCTTTGTGGCCTCGCGAATAGCCAATGTTTCGGTGGAGCGGATAGCGGTGGGAGTGCTGCCGTATCTGGTGGCTCTGTTCGCCTGTATTTTGTTGATCTCCTTTTTTCCGAAAATCTCCACCATTTTGCCCGAAATCTTCCTGGGGTACGTCGCCCGCTAACATTGCGCGGCGCATAGGAAACGAAAAAAACACTCAAGGAGTCCGCACATGCCGTTTGGTTACAATGGGAAAATTCTTATCGTGGATCTGACCAATCAAACCTGGTCCGTGGATGAACACGACGAGGCTTGGTACCGCACCTACTGGGGCGGCGGAGCCCTGGCCTCCTGGTACATGCTCAAGCATATTCCGCCCAAAGCCGATCCCCTGGGTCCGGACAACGTCCTGGTCTTTGCCGCTTCCGTGCTTTGCGGCTCCGGCCTGTCGGGTTTCAACCGCTACACCGTCGCGGCCATGAATCCCTTGACCAACGGTTTCGGTGAATCCGAGGCAGCGGGGTATTTCGGACCGGAACTGAAGCATGCCGGATTTGACGCCGTGGTCTTCACCGGCAAGGCCCCCAAGCCGGTTTATTTGTGGATCAACAAGGGCCAGGTGGAGCTGCGGGACGCCGCTGGGATCTGGGGGCTGGAAAACGCCCCGGCCCTGGACGCCATCCGTGAGGAGCTCCAAGAAGCATCGGAAGGCAAGAAGGTCCGCATCGCTTCCATCGGGCCGGCCGGGGAAAATATGGTCCGTCTGGCCTGCGTGATCAACGAGCTGGCCCATGCCAACGGCCGCTGCGGCATGGGCGCGGTGATGGGCTCAAAAAATCTGAAGGCCGTGGTTGTTCGCGGGGATGCGGAAAGCATGACCCTGGCCGATCCGGAGGCCCTCAAGGAGCTGAACAAATGGCACCGGGCGCGCATCGGCGAGCACATGCCCTCGGTGAACATGCGCAAGTTCGGCACGGTTCAGCACCTGATGGCCCAGCAGAATTCCGGCATTCTGCCCACCCGTAACTGGAAGGACTGTCAGTTCGAGGATGCGGCCAAGCTGGGCTGGGACGGCTACGAGAAGATCCAGGACGGGACGCACACCTGCTACAAATGCTCCGTGGCCTGCAAGCGCAAGGTGAATAACACATCGGAGAAGCGCTACGGAGGTCCGGAGTACGAAACCCTGGCCGCCTTGGGCTCCATGTGCGGCGTGGGCGACCTGGACGCGGTCTGCAAGGGTCATGAGCGCTGCAACGCCCTGGGGCTGGACACCGTGGGCACCGGCGCGGTGGTGGCCATGGCCATGGAACTGGCGGAGAAGGGCATTCTTACCGCCGAAGATCTGGGCGGCAGAGCGATTACCTTTGGCGACGGCCCCGGCATGCTGGAGTTGGTGGAGAAGATCGCGGCCCGTGACGGCATTGGCGACACTTTGGCCGAAGGCGTCAAGCGTGCGGCCCAGCGCATCGGCAAGGGCGCGGAGGAATACGCCTTCCACGTCAAGGGCCAGGAACCGGCTTTTCACGACCCCCGGGGCAAGACCGGCGTGGGCCTGGGCTTTGCCCTGTCCCCCACGGGCGCGGACCATATCGAGGCTCCCCATGAAGTGCCCTTTCAGGGCGAGGGAGTGAAGCTGGTCAACCCGCTGGGCATCTTCGTCGCGCCTCAGGCCCTGGATAACGGGCCGGACAAGGTCCGCTACTTCATTGCCGGGGAAAAGACCTGGGCCATGAACAACACCCTGGGCCTGTGCAATTTCGTGGTCGCCCCCCTGTTTTCCATGACCTACGACAAGCTGGGCGAGGCCGTGGAGGCCATCACCGGCTGGCGCACCAGCCTGCATGAACTGATGCTGGTGGCTGAGCGCTCCATTGTCCTGGCCCGGATGTTCAATGTCCGCGAGGGCATGACCAGCAAGGACGACAAGCTCTTCCGGCGGATGTTCGAGCCGCTGCCCGACGGCGTGCTCAAGGGCCGGACCATTGACCCGGATTCCTTCCAGCAGGCCGTGGATCTCTACTATGCCATGATGGGCTGGGACGAGAACGGCGTTCCGAACAAGGGGACGCTGTACAGGCTGAGTTTGGATTGGCTGGTGTGAGGGGAGAGAGTTCATGCGTTAGTATTCAGGAGCCAGTATTCAGGAGCCAGTATTCAGGAGCCAGAAGGCGCGGGGGCGTACGAAGTGCGCCCTCGCGAAGGGAAAAAAATGATGGGCGATACGGGTCAAGGAACAGGACGAGCCGGGGAGGCGGAGGTGACGGTCAGGGTGCGGCTGGAGTCCATTCTGGCGGAACATGCACCGGCGAATCCGGAAGCGTATCCAGTTCCGGAGAACTGCACCCTGGCGGAGCTGATTCAGTTGTTGGGACTGCGTGAGGATCAGGTGATGTTCGCCTTTGTCAACGGTCACATGGCCACATTGCAAACCAGACTTCCGGACAAGGCTTCGGTTTCGCTTTGCCCGTTCATTTGCGGCGGATGAGATCATGGAAATTCTGCTCAAGTATGGAAAAGGAACCAGAATGCTTCGCCTGCCGGACCGGGTCGAGGTGGTGGTGATGACGCCCAGGGATCTGCCGGTCATCGGGGATTTGTCCGGAGCCCTGCATGAAGCCTTGGACGCCCCAATGGACGCCCTGCCCCTGGAGCAACGGTCCATGCCCTCAAGTGTGGCCATAGCCGTTCCGGATGAGACCCGGCCCGCGCCGTTGAAACGACTGCTTCCGGTGCTGCTCAAGCGCATTTTCCGGGCGTGGCCGGAGCTGCGTCCGGAGAAGGTTGCCGTGGTGGTGGGCGGCGGGCTGCATCCGGCCCCGGACGCGGCCCAGATGGCCCGCATCCTGCCGGATGACCTGCACGGCTGCGCCGTCGTGGCCCACGATGCCCTGACCTCGCCCATGACCTCCTTCGGGACGACCTCACGGGGGACGCCGGTGGAGGTCAACGCGGCCATCGGCGAGGCGGATCTGAAGATCGTGGTGGGCATGGTGGATCCGCACCAGTTCCAGGGCATGACCGGCGGCTCCAAGGGCATCACCATCGGCTGCGCATCCAAGGCCATGATCGAGCGCAACCATTCCCTGATGGCCGATCCCGCGGCCCGGGTCGGGAACATCGCGGACAATCCGACCCGGTTGGATTTGAACGAGGCCGGGCGGATGATCGACATTGATTTGGCCGTGAACGTCTGCCTGAATCCGGGCAAACAGGCCGTGGGCTTGTTCGTGGGCGAGCCGGAGGCCGCGCTGCGGGCCGGAGCCGCGGTTACGGAGCAGGTTTACGGCCTGCCTTTGGACCGGCCCTTTGAGATGGTCATCGCCTCCTGTGGCGGAGATCCCAAGGATATCTGTCTGTATCAGGCCCAGAAAGGATTGAACATGGCTTCCCAGTGCGCGGAAGAGGGCGGAAAAATCCTGCTTCTGGCGGCCTGCGGCCAAGGGGTGGGTGATCCGCACTACGAGAACTATGTCCGGCGGTTTTCGTGTCCGGTGGAACAGATGCAGGAGTTCGCGGAGCAGGGGTTTCGGATGGGCGCGCACAAAGCGTTTCTGTTCAGCCGGACCCTGACCAGGTTCACCGTGGTGGTGGATTCGGAAATGGATGCCCGATCCCTGGCCCAGTGCCATCTGACCAAGGGAGATGCACAAGCCACCCTGGACGCATGGCTGGCGACGTACCCAGAGAACGGACGTCCGCGTATCGCCGTGGTGCCCAACGCCAATACCACCTATTTCTATCGGCCCACGGAAGGGCGGAGGTGATCTTATGACCCAGCCCTCGGCGCAAACCCATCTTACTGACAGCGAGATTCTGGAGCGTGCTCGTGAGTCCGGTCGAACGATTCGCCAGGAGGTGTTGCTGGCCCTGGAGCACGGCGAAATGCCCCTGCGCTACCAGCGCAACGGCCAGTGCCTGAGTCCTTCGGATCAGGCCATCCTGGCCCGGGCGCACGTGGTTTTGGTCGGATGCGGCGGACTTGGCGGGCACGTCCTGGAGTCCTTGGTCCGGACCGGAGTGGGCCGGATCACGGCCTGCGATCCGGACGTCTTTGAACCGAGCAACGCCAACCGCCAGCTCTTGGCCACCACGCGAGCCATGGGCCGTTCCAAGGCCCAGGCGGCCCAGGCCCGGGCCGGTGAGATCAATCCCCTGGTCGAAGTGACGGCCGTGGCCGAGGAAGTGATCCTGGATCGGCTGCACGGGGCTCAGGTCGTGGCCGATTGTCTGGGAGGAGCGTTGCATCGCCGCGGCCTGCAAACCATGGCCGCCCAGGCCGGAATCCCCCTGGTTTCCGCGGCTGTCTCCGGCTGGAACGTGCTGGTGGGCAGCGCGTGGCCCGGAGAGCCGGGGCTGGGCGAGTTCATGAGCAACGGTGCCGGGCCTTCGGCGGAACAGCTTCAGGGCAATCCCTGCTCCACGGTGGCCCTGGCCGCATCTCTGCAAGCCACGGAGTTGATTCACATCCTGCTCGGGATTCCCTCCGCCTTGCGCGGGAACCTGCTGATGGTCGACCTGGTTGAGATGCGATTCTCTACGGTCAGTCTGCACACGCGGGACGGTTGATATTTCGTAACTGCTCAAAAACTTGTGGCGAGCTTGGCCTGGATGCCCGCCTGCGCGGGCATGATGAGCTTGGCAAAACGTGTCTCTCCAAGTCATTCCCGCGCAGGCGGGAATCCAGGGAGCAAGGGAACTTTCATATTATGCCCCGCTTTTTTGAGCAGTTACGATATTTCCTTGGTCAAGCCCGGGATCTGACCAAGGGCGTCGCTCGACGACGCGGCCTCACCGGAGAGAGTGGGGCGTTGGAACATTATGGTAAGGTTTGGGCCGGATGGCCGGCAAGGGGGCAGGATGGAGGTCCTGCTCAGGGTAATTACGTATCAACCACTTGAAGGAGGCCAGTATGGCTATCGATTATCTTGTGCACGAGGCCGCAGACGGCGTGGGCGTCGTTGTGGTGGAGGGAGTGAAGGCCGGTCAGGAGATTACCGGCTGGGTGATGAAGGAAGACCAAACCGTCAAGACAAAGGTCCTCAACGACATTCCCATCGGCCACAAGCTGGCCCTGAAGGATTTCGCCGCGGGCGACACGGTCATCAAGTACAACACGGATATCGGGAAAGTGGTCGCGCCCATCAAGAAAGGCGAACATGCCCACGTTCACAACATCAAAACCAAAAGGTGGTAAGTCATGGAGACCAAGTTTCTCGGATATCGTCGTGAAAACGGCCGCGTGGGAGTGCGCAACCATGTGATCATCCTGCCCCTGGACGACCTGTCCAACTCGGCCTGCGAGGCCGTGGGCAACAATGTCAAGGGCACACTGGCCCTACCCCACGCCTATGGACGGTTGCAGTTCGGCGAGGATCTGGAGCTGCATTTCCGCACCCTGATCGGCACCGGCTCCAACCCCAACGTGGCCGCCGTGGTGGTCATCGGCATCGAGCCCCAGTGGACCAACCGGGTTGTGGAAGGCATTGCCAAGACCGGCAAACCCGTGACCGGGTTCGCCATTGAGCAGAACGGGGATTTCAACACCATCTGCGCCGCGTCCCGCAAGGCCATGGAATACGTGCAGTGGGCCAGCGAAATCCAGCGCACCGAGTGCGACGTGAAGGAACTGTGGATCTCCACCAAGTGCGGTGAGTCCGATACCACATCCGGCATCGCCACCAATCCCACCGTGGGCAATGCCTACGATAAACTCTACGAGCAAGGATCGACCCTGCTCTTCGGTGAGACCACGGAGCTGACCGGCGGTGAGCACCTGGTGCTGGAGCGCTGCGTCAATGACGAGGTGCGCAAACAGTTCCAGTTCTACTTCGACCGCTACGCCAAAGTCGTGGACGACAACAAGACCAGCGATCTGTCCGACTCCCAGCCCACCAAGGGCAACATCGAGGGCGGCCTGACCACCATCGAGGAAAAGGCCCTGGGCAACATCCAGAAGATCGGGACCAAGGCCCCGGTGGTCGGCTGCCTGGACAAGGCCGAAACGCCCACCGGCCCCGGCCTCTGGTTCATGGACTCCTCCTCCGCGGCAGCGGAAATGGTCACCCTGTGCGCCGCCGCCGGCTTCGTGGTCCATCACTTCCCCACGGGCCAGGGCAACATCATCGGCAACCCGATCCTCCCGGTGATCAAGCTCTGCGCCAACCCCCGGACCCTGCGGACCATGAGCGAACACTTCGACGTGGACGTGTCCGGCCTGGTGCGCCGGGAGATCAACCTGGATCAGGCCGGCGACAAACTCATTGACATGACCCTGCGCACGGCCAACGGCCGCCTGACCGCCGCCGAAGCCCTGGGACACCGGGAATTCATCTTCACCCGGCTGTACGAGAGCGCATAGTTCGTTGTCGCTGCCTTCGCCCAGAATCGCTTCTGTTCCTGGGCAGTAACCGCACTAGGCGGAACATGCCACAAGGGAGGGTCTCCCTCCCTTGTGGCACATCAAGTAAGAGATATTTAAAAAGATCGACCCCATTGCAACTTTGTCGGCATGTTGGCAGAATACGCCAACATTTTTCGGGAGGTTGCCATGCCAACACGGAATGTCGTCCTGACAGACCATCAAACTCAATTCGTGGAACAGCTCGTCACGTCGGGCCGCTATCAAAACGCCAGCGAGGTGCTGCGGGAAGGACTGCGCTTGGTTGAACGGCGTGAACAGGAACAAGGTTTGCGTCTGCAAGCTTTGCGTGAAGCCGTTGCTGTCGGTATTGCCGATATTGAATCCGGGCTGTTTACCTCCTTTTCATCCGCGGACGATTTACAGGCTCACTTTGCCGAGCTGTTTGCGCATGCTGAAAAGTCCTGCTGATGCCGTCCTGGACAATACGACTTGCCCGGAAGGCAGAGCAGGACGTTGCCGAAATTTTCGCCTGGACTGCCGAGCGCTTTGGCCTGGGCCAAGCCCAGATTTAGACCCCTCATGCCGCTTTGCAATCTCACCCAATGCCTGAACGCCCTCCCCCCGAAAGCGGCAGTGGGCTGTTTCAGCGTCTCCAACCTGGAAAGCCTGCTGGCCGTGGTGGCTGCGGCGGAGGCGGAGGGCAAGCCCGCCGTCGTTTCCTTGGATGAGAGTGATCTGGGGGACGGGAAACTCGGTCCTCTGGCCCAAGCCGCCTTGTTCGTGGCCCGGAGAGCGGACGTGCCCATGACCGTGCATCTGAACCACGGGCGGTCTTTGGCCGGAATCCGCGAAGCCCTGGAACTGGGGCTGCCGTCGGTGATGTTCGACGGTTCCGGGCTGGCCCTGGAAGAAAATATCCGCCTGACCCGTGAAGCTTGTGAACTGGCCCATGAAGCCGGGGCCGAGATCGAAGGCGAATACGGCCCGCTCCTCGTCCAATTCAAGGATATGGATCCAGTGCTGGATTTTCTGGAGCGGACCGGAGTCGACTTCCTGGCCTTTTCGGTCCCCAAGGGGCTGCCTCATTCCGAATATGCCGAGCGCATCGCCCTGCTGGCCGAACTGACCGTCAGGACATCCGTCCCCCTGGTGCTGCACGGGGCCAGCCGCTTGCCGGTTCCCGTGTTGCAACAAGCCCTGCGGCACGGGGTGCGCAAGATCAACGTGCATACGGAAATCCTGCGCGCCCTGGCTCGGGGGATTCAGCAGGGACAGCGCCGGGAGAGCGCGGAGAATCCCCTGGTTTGGCTGGAAGCGGCCGCTGAGGAAGTCCAAAGCGTGGTGCGCGAGCGTATCCGGTTCTATTCCGGAATTGCGTCGTCCACCCTTTGATTTCTCTTGTACTCGTTCCACTAACCCAAGCCATCCGAGCAAGAGTTGACGAAGCTTCCACGCTTATGTGGTGATTGCCGTCGACAGCCACGCAATCGGCTTGGTATTTGAAGCGGGCGAGGTGCTGTATGCGGTGGAAGTCAAGGCCGCCAGCCGTCCCGACGCCAGGGACGTCAGAAACCTGAATGAGTTTTCCTCGCCCAAGGGATTGAAAGTCCGACGTGTCCTGTTCTACACGGGTGAAGACTATGCCACTGTGGACAACGTCGACTTGATTCCCGTCGCGGCTTTGTTCAGGGGGCGATAGCCGTAGGGGCGACCGGCCGGTCGCCCCTACACCAAGCGGATGACGGAAAGAAGGCGTTGCGATTTGTCAACCAATACTGAGCCATCCCCGTACTTCCCAGGATGATTCCGCTTTTCTCCTTTACCAACAACCCTCCCAGCCCCATGCTCGACGCCCTGTTACACGCCAAGATGATCTTTCTGAGCATCGTCTTTGAATCCTTTCCCTTCATTCTCCTGGGAGCGTTATTTTCCTCCCTGGTACTGGTGCTCATTCCGGAGCATTTTTTCCGGCGCTGGCTGCCGGAGAATCCCTGGTTGTCCCTGCTCCCGGCGGTGCTGCTCAGTGCTCTGTTTCCGATCTGCGAGTGCGCCATTATTCCGGTGATCCGCAGCCTGGTGCGCAAGGGCATGCCGTTGGCCGCCGGGGCGGTCTTCCTGGTGGCCGCGCCGGTGCTCAACCCGGTGGTGGCGGCGTCCACCCTGTTCGCCTTTGGCCTGAATCCGGACGTGCTTATCCTGCGTCTGGCTCTGTCGGCCGTGGCGGCCTTGTTTGTCGGTTCGGTGGTCTGCCTGCTGCGCGGCAGATTGGAGAAAGACTTTCCCCGCGAGCTGCCCATGGACCACGGCCATGGGCCCAAGAGCCTGCGGCGGGCCGCGACGTGGCACGAGATCGCCCGGCACACCTCGTCCGAATTCTTCACCGTGGGCTGTTACTTCATCTTCGGTGCGCTGATCGCCTCCCTGTTCCAGACCTTTCTGCACCAGGCCGTGCTCCTGGACATCGGTTCCGCGCCGTGGTCCTCCACCGTGGTGATGATGATCCTGGCCTACCTCTTGTCCCTGTGCTCAGCGGCGGACGCCTTCGTGGCGGCATCCTTCGGCGCGGCCTTCACCCTGCCCTCACTGCTGGCATTTCTGGTCTTCGGCCCCATGCTGGATCTCAAAAACACGGCGATGCTCGTGGGCTATTTCCCGTCCCGGTTCGTGGCCGTGTTCATTCTCAGTGGAACCCTGACCGTCTTTCTTTTGGTCATGGGCTTGCATTTCCTGGGCGTCCAGTGAGATATTACCAAGCATGACCACCGTGAAGCGCTGCTCCCGTGATGCCGGCCCAGACCGCGACCATGAACGGCATGGGCTTTCTTTTGAGGTGTTCCAAGTCTTGTTGCTTCTGGGCTTGGCCGCCCTGCAAGCCGTTTTGTTGTTCAGCGGGGCCATCCATCTCTACCAGGCCCCGAAAATGCAACCATTCGTGATTTTTTCCACCGCGGCGTTCCTGGTGATGGCTTTGCACGGTCTATGGGTTTTGTTGGTTCCAAAGGCCGGGGCTGACGCCCGGTGCGGTTGCAGCCACGACCATGAACCGTCCCCGGTCGGCAAGATCGCCATGGCGGTCTTGTTCGGACTGGTCCTGATTACTGGCTTTTTTTTGCCGCATCAGATTCTGGACAGCAGGGTGGCTGAAAAGAAAGGCATTGCGCTGAGCCGTTCACCGGCTCCGAGCGTCTTTGGTCCGGAGCGGATTCCCGGCCTGCCTCCGGAAAACCATCTGTTCTTCCAGGAGGAAACGCCCTGGGACAGCGGACAGGCCATGGATTTCGAGCCGACGGGAACGGACATGGAAGAAGAACAGGCTCTGCTCCGAGAAGAACTGGGCATCTGGTACGACCGCGAAATCTACCAGGAACTGACCGAGGATCTCCTGGCCCGGGAAACCTTGCGTGTCACCGATGCAGACTTCCTGGACGCCATGCTGATCATCTCCGCGTACCTGGATCGCTTCCAGGGCCGAGCGGTGGTATTTACCGGGTTTGTGTACCACGACGGGACCATGGCGGAAAACGAACTGGCCGTGGCCCGGATCTCCATTACCTGCTGTCTGGCCGACGCCACGGTCTACGGCCTGCTGGTCCAAGCGGAGCAGCCGCTTCCGCCCAATGATTCCTGGGTCCGGGTTCATGGGCGGATCGGCGCGACGCGATTCATGGAAGAGGACATCCCGATGATTCTGGCCGACCGCCTGGAAATCATCCCGGCCCCGGACCAGCCCTATGTCTATCCCCGCCTCTATTCCAGCTACGTTTTCGAGGACGGAAGCTGACGATTATGTTCCGCATTCGCCGCGTTCAGGACGCCACGTGGCCGGGCGACGCCCGGGTCATCGCCCAGGTCCAGGAAATTCTGCGCGAGCAGTTTCCGTTGCTTGGGCCCGAGGACGTGGCCAAATTGCCGGAGCAATTACTCAATCCGCTGAAATTTCGTTTTCGGACCATCCTTTTCGCCGCGGAGGGATCGGACAATCGACTGAAGGGCTTTGCCCTGTTCATGCACGCCCCGGATCTGCGCTTCGGGTACCTGGATTTCATGTCCGCGGCCACCATGCAGACCGGAGCGGGCGTGGGCGGGGCGCTGTACGCCAGGGTCCGGGAAGAGGCCAAAGCCTTGGAGTTGACGGGAGTGTTCTTCGAGTGCCTGCCCGATGATCCGGCCTTGTGCGCCGATCCGGCCATCGTGCGCCAGAACAAAGCCCGATTGCGTTTTTACGAACGCTTCGGGGCCAGGCCCATCGTGGGCACGGCTTATGAGACGCCCCTCAAACCCGAGGACACCTGTCCGCCGTATCTGGTGGTCGACCTCCTGGGCCGGAATAAGCCATTGCGCCGCCGGGACGCGCGAAAGATTGTCCAGGCCATCCTGGAGCGCAAATACGCCGCAAGCTGTCCGCCGGGATACGTGGACATGGTCGTGGCATCTTTCGAGGACGATCCGGTGCGCATCCGCGATCCGCGATACGTCGCGGCGGATGTGGATCGGCCAGCATCACCGACGTGGCCGGAAGGGGCCGTGCTGCAACAGGACAAAAGCATCGCCCTGGTGGTCAACGATCGGCACGACATCCATCACGTCCATGAACGGGGATACGTGGAAGCGCCGGTGCGTATCGAGTCGATTCTCAAAAAAATCGAACCTTCGGGACTGTTTCAGCGCATCAACGTGCGGCACTTCGGCGAGGAGCACATCCTGGCCGTCCACGACCGGAAACTGGTGGAGTATTTGAAACGGGCCTCGGCGCGGCTCAAGCCGGGCGAGTCGGTCTACCCCTACGTGTTTCCGATCCGCAACCAGGCCAAACCGCCCAAGGAGCTGCCGGTTCGGGCCGGATATTTCTGCATCGACACCTTCACGCCCATCAATCGTAACGCCTTTCTGGCGGCTAAACGGGCCGTGGATTGCGCCCTGACAACGGCCCAGGCCCTGCGCGAGGGCTACCGCGCCGCCTACGCCCTGGTGCGGCCTCCGGGACACCATGCGGAACGTCGAGTTTTCGGAGGGTTCTGCTATTTCAATTCCGCCGCCGTAGCCGCTCAGAGCCTGAGCCGACACGGTCGGGTGGCTGTGCTGGACATCGACTACCATCACGGCAACGGCACCCAGGACATCTTCTTCCATCGCCCGGACGTGCTCACCGTTTCCCTGCACGGACACCCCCGCTTCGCCTACCCGTATTTCAGCGGATATGAAGAGGAAAAAGGAGCAGGACCGGGCGTCGGCTTCAATCTGAACTTTGCCCTGCCGGAAACGCTCGGCGGCGAGGAGTACCGCGAGGCCCTTTCCGCGGCTCTGCGTCGGATCAGCAAGTTCGCCCCCCGGACCTTGGTGATCGCCTTTGGACTGGATCCGGCCAAGGGCGATCCCACCGGGACCTGGGGGCTGACGGCCAGGGATTTCGAGCGCAACGGCCGGATGATCGGCGAACTGCGCCTGCCGACCCTGGTGGTCCAGGAGGGCGGCTACCGCATCCGCTCCCTTGGAACCAACGCCAGGCACTTTTTCGTCGGCTTGGCCGCCGGGCTCTTCAGTCGCTAGACGGACTCCCTTCCTCTTTGCCGCGAATCGTGACCAGCTCTTGACATCCGCTGAAAAAAGTCTCAATGGCTCAGCCGCAATTCCACTTACCCAACCACTAAGGTAGCTTCGGCCATGCCTGTCAACCCCGCTCAGCTCCGCATCACTGCCCAACCCACCGGGCATCACCATCACTCCGTGATGATTCTGATATTCTCGCAGTCAGGCGACCACCACGTCCGCTCGAACAAGATCATCAACGACCTTTCCTCCCCCTAGACATCCCGTCGCACCCGGACATCGACGGAGCCTCCGTCTCTTTTCGCTGCTTTTTCCCAGGCGCACGCCCATTCCTCTATGTCGCGCGTCCTCTCTGGATGCGAGCGAGCATTTCACATGCCCAAATCCTATTTGCCAGCAGGCCAGGCCACGACGAATCTGGCAGTCATCTTGACCATTCTGGCCATTCATTCTGGAATCTGGTGGTTTTTCAACCGCCCGATCACTCAGCAGCAGGACTGGCTGGGGCCAATTCATGGCGTATCCTTCAGCCCCTACCAGTCAGGGCAGGACCCGTTTCTCGACATCCACCCCAGTGCCCAGGATCTGCGCGCCGACCTTCGGCTGCTCCAGGGAAAGGTCCGGGAGATTCGCTCCTACGGTTCCACCAATGGCCTGGAACAGATCCCGGCCCTGGCCGCGGAATTTGGGCTGGCTGTCACCGCCGGGGCCTGGCTGGATGCAAACCGATCAAACAATGTTCTGGAACTTCGCAATCTGCTGCGCAACGCCGAGGCCCACGCCAATGTGAAACAGTTGATCCTGGGCAACGAAAGCCTGTTGCGCGGGGATCTGACCGTGGCGGAACTGGGACGCTACCTCCGGGAGGCCAGGGAGCGGACCACCAAGCCCCTGAGCACCGCCGAGCCCTGGCATGTCTGGATGGACCACCCTGAGCTTGCCGCGCAGGTGGACTTCATTGCCGTCCATATCCTGCCCTACTGGGAGGATATTCCGGCGGACATGGCCGTGCAGTGGGCTCTGGACCGTTACGCCGACGTGGCGGGCGCCTTTCCCGACAAACGGATTCTGGTTGCCGAAGTGGGCTGGCCCAGTCACGGCGAACGCAACGGCCCGGCCAAACCCGGCCAGGACAGGCAGGCCGGGTTTCTTCGCGAGTTCCTGCCCGCGGCTCAAAAGCTCGGCATCGAGTACTATGTGATGGAGGCCTTTGACCAACCCTGGAAACAGCCCATGGAAGGTTTGGTGGGAGGACACTGGGGCATCTTCGACCAGAACCGCCAGCCCAAGTTCGCCTGGACCGGACCCATCGTCCGCTCCGCGACATGGGGCCTGGAATGTGGCGCGGCCTCACTTTTAGGCGTGCTGATGCTGACCGTTTATCTGCGTCGCCGTTCCAATGCTTCGGCAATGATGATTCTCCCTTTCGGCCTACTGCTCCAGGCCGCGGCAGCCACGTTGGTCTGGTACGCGGGCGCGCCGCTGGGGGAGGCATTCTCCCGCCTGGAACTGGTCGTCTGGCTGGGCCTGTTCCCGCTGAATCTGGCCTTGCTCACGGTCGTCCTGACCAACGGCTTGGAAATGGAACGGCTGCTGACCCCGGGAAGACCCCTTCGTGGTCCGTCAGCGTTCGTGGACCCTCTCGCCGTTCCGCCCAAAGTCTCTTTGCATGTGGCCATCTGCAACGAGCCGGTGGGCATGGTTCTGGAAACGTTGAGCAGCCTGGATGCCTTGGATTATCCGGACTTCGAGGTGCTGGTGGTGGACAACAACACCACCTCATCCGCTGTGTGGCGTCCGGTCCAGGAATTCTGCAGGGCCCGGGGCCACAGGTTCCGGTTCTTCCATTTGCGGAAATGCAAGGGGTTCAAGGCCGGCGCCCTGAATTTCGCTTTGTCCCGCACCCATCCGGACACCGGTATAGTCGGCATCGTGGACAGCGACTACATTGTCCGCCCGGACTGGCTGCGCACCCTTGTGCCCTCTTTTGCCCAGGATCCGGAGCTGGCCCTGGTCCAGGCTCCCCAGGACCATCGCGGATGGGAGAAAAACACGTTCAAAACCATGTGCAACTGGGAATACGCCGGTTTTTTCCAGATCGGCATGGTTCATCGCAACGAGGACAACGCCATCATTCAGCACGGCACCATGTCCCTGATCCGCCATGAAGCCCTGCGCACTGCCGGTGGCTGGTCGACCTGGTGCATCTGCGAGGACGCCGAGCTGGGTCTGCGGTTGATGGCGGCAGGTCACCGGACCCTCTATGTGCCCCAGAGCTTCGGGTGGGGACTGACCCCGGACACCTTTTCCAGCTACTGTAGTCAGCGGTTCCGGTGGGCCTACGGCGCCGTCCAGATATTGAAACGGCATTGGCGGCGGTTGCTGCCCTGGGACCGGAACAGCGGCCTGACCCCCGCCCAGAAGTACCATTTCCTGACCGGCTGGCTGCCCTGGTTCGCGGATGCGGCGCACCTGATCTGCGTCACGGCCAGTCTTTTCTGGGCTTCGGGAATGCTGCTTGTCCCGAACTGGATCGGCACCCCGATGTCCGTTTTCCTGCTGCCGGTTGTGGCCGCTTTCGGCTTCCGCCTGCTACAGTTCATCTGGCTCTACCAAGTCCGGGTGCGCTGCGGTCTGCCGCGCATTCTGGGCGCGGCCCTGGCCGGAACCGCCCTGATGCACACCATCGGCAAGGCCGTGCTTTCGGGACTGACAACCTCGGACAAGCCGTTTCTGCGCACTCCCAAGAGCGAGACGGCGTCCGGTCTGCTCCGGGGACTGTCCATGGTCCGCCAGGAGGCGCTCCTGGCACTCCTGCTCTGGATGGCGGCCGGCGGGCTGGCCCTCAGCCGTGGATTCGCGGACGGGGATGTCAATTTATGGATGGCCGTACTGGTCATGCAGTCCTCGCCCTATCTGGCAGCCGTGGCCGTGGCCCTGGCCAACGCTCTATCGACACAATCGGACGACGACCTGCAGCGGAGCGCCACTCCAGTCCCGTCAAGCTCCCTGTTGCGGCTGCGTCATCGGTCAGCGGCCCGACTGGCGACAAGTCTGTTGCTGAAGGCAAAATAAGGAGAGAAAAGGAATATTGATGACTGCTTTCACGATCAGCTTTTCCCAACGCCTCTCTGAGCGGATTCGACAACCGAACGTTTCCGTCCGGTTTCAGGGCTGGCTGGCTCGGCATCCCCGGGCCACCAGGCTCCTGAACCAAAGCGGTGCGCTGCGGCCTGATCCCGAAGCCCTGGCCCGGGGTGTGGCCGTGGGCCTGTTCATCGGCCTGACCCCGACCTTCGGCGTGCAGACCGCGCTCATCGTTGCCGGCTGCATCCTGTTGCGCGGGAATGTCTGCACTGCCCTGGCCGCGTCCTGGGTCTGCAACCCCCTGACCATCGTCCCGCTCTACTGGAGCTTCCACGCCCTGGGTGAAGCCTGTTTTCAGAGCCTTCCGGTGTTCGCAGCCTCTTCTCTCGCCCCGCAAGCCTGGGACGTGGGCGATGATTTGCTGTTCACGGCTCTTGGCAGCCTGATCATGGCCTTTCCCTTGGCTGTTTTTGGCTACCTGGCAGCCCTGCGGGGCGCAGGGCGGTTTCTTTGCCAGGGTGCCGTAACTGAGTGTTGAAAAAGTCCTTATCCGGCAGTCCGTTCAAAACCCCAAGTGCAAGGAGCAAAAAAAGTTCAAGGTCGAAGCGTATTTATTCATACGTGAGAGTTTGAACTTTTTGCAGCGACGCAGCAATTGGGAGTTTTTCAACGGACTGGTAAACCGATCCCAGAAAAACGAAGTGTGACCCTTCCCTGGATATCCTCACCAACCCACTCATGACCCCGGCGCAACAGATTCTTCTCTCCCTGGTTTGCTACGCCATCAGTGCACGGCTGCTCTCCGGATGCCTCCGGGTGCGTCCGGTCCGCTACGGATTCGGGCTCAGCGGCTTCTGTCTGATTCTGGCTACAGGCGTTTTTCTGATTGCCGACTCCTTCACCACGGTGGGGATCGATGAGTCCGTGACCTATCACCTCCGGTTCGGTCTGGCCGGAGCCGGCTTCGGGGAATACTCCGGCAGCGTATACGCCGGGATGGCCATGCTTTCTCTCGCAACCGCGGTAGGCTTTCTCTCGGCCTGGAGGCTCCGGCCGATTCCGGGCAAAACAGCACATCCCAGAAGCTGGACCGCTCCCCTGATGCTGGGCGCAGCGTTCCTGGTCAATCCAGGCATCCAGGACATTTCCAGGCTGGCGACCCAGCCTCTGAAGCAGACTTCGGACAAAAACCGTTTTTCCGACCTCTACCATGTACCACATATTGCCCCGGGGACAGGGCAGCCAAAAAACCTTGTCTACATTTACGCCGAAAGCCTGGAACGGACCTACTTCGACGAGTCCCTGTTTCCCGGGTTGATTCAGGGGCTCCGGGAGATGGAGCAAGAAGCCCTGTCTTTCACTGGGGTGGAACAGATCAGCGGCACTCATTGGACGATTGCCGGCATGGTCGCCAGCCAGTGCGGCATCCCGTTGGTTACAGCTTCCGGGGGAAATTCCATGTCCGGCATTGATCGATTTTTGCCCGGCGCAACCTGTCTGGGCGACGTGCTGCAAGCCCAGGGATACGCTCTGACCTTTCTTGGAGGAGCAGATCTGGAATTTGCCGGAAAAGGCAAGTTTTATGCCACCCACGGATTCTCGGAAATTATGGGCAAATCCGAACTGCAAAGCATGTTGGAAGATCCGGCTTACGTGAACGAGTGGGGACTGTATGACGACGTGTTGCTGGAATATGCCTTTAAACGCTTTGAACAACTGTCCCAGGCGTCCAGTCCGTTCGCCCTGGTCCTTCTGACCATGGACACCCATCATCCCAGGGGCCATCTTTCCAGGAAATGCGACGGCATGCGCTACCAGACCGGCGACAACCCCGTACTCAATGCCGTAAAATGCTCGGACTATCTGCTTTCCAAATTCGTCCGCGACGTGATGCGCTCTCCCCATTGGGAAAACACGCTGATCGTCATCGCCTCGGATCATCTGGCCATGGGCAATACAGCCACCCATCTTTTGGATCAGGGGAACCGGAAAAACATGTTCATGGTTATTGATGCAGATCACGGAAACGGAACGACGATCGACAAACCGGGGACGACCCTGGACATTGCCCCAACCGTCCTTTCATTGCTCGGCTTCGAAGTGCCCTTATTTGGTCTGGGCCGCGGCCTTCTCAGCGTCGAGCCCACCTTAGTCGAGCAAGAGGGTGATTTAAAGCAGACGTTGAGCAGCTTGCGATCTGAGCTCGCCCTGCTTTGGGGGTACCCCGTAGTTCAGGAGGGTATGCATATAAAAGTTTCGCAGCGTCGGTTGCATGTCGATGAACGGGTTTTTCAGCTGCCGACACTTTTGCATTTGGGTGAAGGCGGTGAAATTCTTGACGTGTTCTTCGAATACCAACTTTTTGACTACTCCGAGAAACTGGCATCCTACTTCGCGCGAATGCAACACGACGACGTCGTTGTCTGGGTCGATTTCTGTCAGAATTTCACAGGCCCGGACTTGGAGTTCGAAGAGGATTCATTTTGTGTTTACTTGGGTAAGGTCGACGATGAAAAGCCGTTTGTAACGCCCATAACCGATGAGTTGCATATCTCGATGGAGTTGCTGGGCCAGTTTTTGAAATGGCCAGCAACGCCTTGGGTTACGGATCGGCGTATAGATCGACTGAATGAAGTTGGTTGTCTCGATTCCTGAGATCATTGCCTGAAGCAGGGAGCTCGCTCACCCCAGACAACTTTGGCTTGAAAAACAGGAGGTAGCGTTGATGAAGCCAGGGGTGCACCCTCCGTCTCGCGCAGACCGACGACAGCTTGGGCATTGTTTTCAAAATCACTGTGGCTTTGTATCGAAATGGTTTCGCCAAGCAAGGTTTCGGCGAGATAGTCGATGCGGATGGAGCGGAGTTGGTGGCGTTCATGGTGCTCTTGATCGAAACTGTCCAGAATCCAGCGCACGTAGGCCGCGTTGTTGACATGCCGGTTGACGTCCAGGTCGCTGTACGGCACGACCACCCGGCACAGTTCCGACACATCGGAAACGGCGGATTGTTTTCCCAAGACGTCACCCTCCACGTCCGGCTCGTCGGGCAGGACGAGGTGCTCCAGAAACGGACCTGGACGGACCGGTCGATGCTTTGCCGCATCCAGAATCACCCAGGCAGAAATGCCCGAGCCGAATTCTTCGCCACCCGGATCCAGAAGGCGAAAGTGGCGCAGCGCGAAAAGCCGGTGCACCCCCTGAGGCCAAGTGCGGACCACAAGTTCTTGTCCCCAGGCCGGATACCGCCGGATGCGCATCCAGCAGCGCGAAAGCACCCAGAAGCATCCTTGCGCGTCCAGGTGTTCCCGACCCACGCCGAGATCCCGGGCGTGATGCCCGGCAGCCTCCTGAAAACAACCGAACAGGGCGTCCAGGCGAGCCAGGCCGAACATGTCCGCCTCGCTGGTCCGCACCCGGAAGGATTCCGTCCAGACCGATCGGCTCACTTGGACTCCGCCTGAGTTTGCTTCTGGGCGAGGATGTCCTTCAAAGCTCCCTCCAACATGCCGAATCGAAAATCAAATCCGGCGTCGGTCAGGACCTTGGGAACGATTTTTGCCCCTTGCAACACGACCTGGGCGACCTCTCCCATGGCTAGTTTCACGGCGAAAGCCGGAACCGGGAAAATCGTCGGCCGACGCAATAGCCCTCCCAGCGCCCTTGTAAAATAGGTATTCGTGGCGGCCTGGGGCGCGCAGCAGTTCACCGGACCGTCCAACTCGTCGTGCCGGGCCATGAACTCCAAGGCCCGGCACAGATCAAGCACGTGAATCCACGGGAACCACTGCTCTCCGCTACCCAGGCGCCCGCCCAGGCCCTTGCGGAAAATCGGAAGCAGCTGGGCCATGGCGCCGCCGTCCGGTCCCAGCACGGTCCCGAACCGGGCAATGACCACCCGGACCCCGAACCCGCGGGCCTTTTCCGCTTCTTCTTGCCATGCCTGAGCCACATCGGCCAGAAATCCCGTGCCTCGCGGCCCGTCCTCGGCATACTCGGCTTTGGAGTCCAACGGGTAGTACCCTACGGCGTTGGCGTTGATCAGAACCGTGCCCTTGCCGTGATCTCCGGCCAGTGCCTGCACGGCCATGCGCGTGGACTGAACCCTGGATTCCAGAATCTCCTTTTTGGTCATGTCGTTCCAGCGGGTCATGATCGACCGGCCAACCAGGTTGATCACCACGTCCGCCTGGCCGGCCCGGCCCTGCCAGTCTCCGGGCCGCATCGGGTCGCCAATGACGGTCCGGCATTCGGAAGGGATTCGTTCCAAGCTTTTCGCACTTCGTCCCAGGACTTCCACGTCATGACCTTGTTGCAATAACGAGTTGATCAAATGCTTGCCGACGAAACCGGTTCCGCCCAGAATGAAAAAACGCATGAATCCTCCAGTATCTGTTGGTTTCTGATTACAAGGCAGCCCGGCTCACCGGAGCATGGGGAATACCTTCGTGGGCCAGCAGGTAGTGTTTCATATCCAAACCGGGGCCAAAGCCCGTCAATTGGCCGGAGCGTCCCAGCACCCTGTGGCAGGGAAACAGCAAGGGCCACGGGTTACGGGCCATGACTCGCCCTACGGCCCTGGCGGCCTTGGGATGCCCGCATTCCGCCGCCAATCGGCCGTAGCTGAGCCAAGCTCCGGTCGGCAAGGCGCGCAAGCGCCGTAAAACCTTCCAGGCGAAGTCGCTCAAACCGTCTCCGGCCAGCGGAACTTCCGGCCAAGCCGGCTCCTCCTTGGCCAGGTAGCGGGCCAGACTGTTCCGGAACGGCTCGGCCCAAGGGGTGGTCAAGGCGGATCGCGGCCCGGCACCCGACCTCTCCGACCATTCCAGGGATATGGATTCCAGACGGTCCCCCCGCCACGTCAGATTAAGAAAAAACGGATCGACCCGGATGCTGTCCCGTGTTGGCATGATGAATTCTCCTTGTCGCAAAAGTCTCGCCCGTCAGGAACTCGGAAAGTTCCGACCTTGCCGCGCGTCCTCGGATTCCATGCGTCGGCGCAGCGTATCCAGGACGTCCCGCTTGTCCCCGGCCCATTGCGGAGCCAGGAGTTCGTCGGACAAAGGGTCCGCGTTCAGACGATGCACGATGATGTCCGGTCTGAGCAGTTCCAGCCCCGCGATCACGGACTGAACGTAGGCATCTTTTGTCGGCGGGATGTAGCCGCCGTTTCGCCAGATCGTCTCCAGTGAGCTGCCCGCGGCCACGAAAAGATTGTGAAACTTGATGCCCGCGACTGGCAATCGATTCACCTGGCGGATGGTTTCCAAAAAATCGACATCGTTTTCCCCGGGCAGCCCATGTATGACGTGGGCGCAGACCGACAGCCCCCGGGCATGGGCCCGGCCCACGCACCGGGCGAAGCAGGCAAAGTCGTGGCCGCGATTGATGCGCCGTAAGGTTCGATCATTGGCGGATTGCAGCCCGATGTCCAGCCAGACTTCGGCAAAGCCACAGTCCGCGATGCATCGCAGTTTTTCATCATCCAAACAATCCGGACGGGTTCCCAGGCCGACCAGACGAACTCCGGGCAGGTCGGCCAACTCGTCCATCAACCGCCGGACCCGGCTCAACGGACCATACGTGTTGGAAAAGGATTGCAGATAGGCCCAAAAAGCGTCCGTCTTGTATTTTTGCCCCAAGCGCCGGGTCAAGGAAACCCATTGCTCGGCCAGGGACAAGCCGCGATCAAACAGGCCGGTGCCCGAGCCGGATGGATTGCAGAACAGGCAACCGCTTCGGGAAAGAAGACCGTCTCGGTTCGGGCAGGTGGAACCGGCGTCCAGGGGAATTTTCCGCACTCGGACGCCGTATTTTGTCCGTAAATAGGCGGAAAGGGAGTTGTAGCGGAAGGAGAGCACAGCGGGATCGATTTGGGAAGATTTCGCGGGGAGGGCGCGAAGCCGACTCGCCGCCTTGCTTGCACCCACCATATTTGCTAGATTCTCTGACTTTGCGCGCTCGTCGCGACGTCATCCTATATTATCCCCAAGCGAGGGTCTATGTCGAGAATTCTGGATATCCTGCTGGGTCCGTTTTCCAGCGATCTGGCGATTGATTTGGGCACCGCCAACACCTGCGTCTACGTCAAGGGCAAGGGCATCGTGCTCCGCGAACCCTCCGTGGTCGCCGTGAAGAAGGACAACCGCGGCCAGAACAAGGTTTTGGCCGTGGGTGCCGAGGCCAAACGGATGCTTGGCAGGACTCCCGGGAACATCGAGGCCATTCGTCCCATGAAGGATGGGGTCATCGCGGACTTCGAAATCACCGAGGCCATGCTCCGCCACTTCATTTCCAAGGTTCATAACCGTCGTCATCTGGTGCGGCCGCGGATCATCGTCTGCGTGCCCACGGGCATCACCCAGGTGGAAAAACGAGCCGTGCGTGAATCCGCGCAAAGCGCCGGAGCACGGGAAGTCTACCTGATCGAGGAGCCGATGGCCGCGGCAATCGGCGCCAACCTGCCCGTCACCGAGCCGACTTCCAACATGGTCGTGGACATCGGCGGCGGTACCACCGAAGTGGCCGTCATTTCTCTCTCCGGCGTGGTGTACAGCAAGTCCGTGCGCATGGGCGGGGACAAGATGGACGAGTCCATCATGCAGCACCTGAAGCGTAAATATAACATGCTCATCGGAGAAAGTTCGGCGGAGCAGATCAAGATGCGCCTCGGCTCGGCCTATCCGCTGGACAAGGAAGAAGAAATGGAGGTCAAGGGACGGGATCTGGTCACGGGCATTCCCCAGAATATTTTGATCACGTCCGAGGAGGTCCGCAAAGCCTTGGCCGACCAGGTGGACGTCATCGTCCAGGCGGTGCGCATCGCCCTTGAGCAGACCCCTCCCGAGCTTGCCGCGGACATCGTCGACCGCGGCATTGTTTTGACCGGAGGCGGCGCCCTGCTCCGCGGGCTGGACAACCTGCTGCGCGAAGAGACCTCGTTGCCCATCACCGTTGTCGACGACCCGCTTTCCGCGGTGGTGCTGGGCTCGGGCAAAGCACTGGACAGCCTGGATATTTTGCGAGAGGTAACCATCGATTAGCCTATTTCCCGTCCGCTCCAAGCGATTCATAGCTTTTTTGCTCCTGATCATCTTTCTGCTTCTGAGCATTTATACCTGGAACTGGCGTACCGGCGTCCTGGATGGGATCACGGGAAAGACCGGCCTGGAAATCGTGGCCTGGGTTTCGTTTCCCCTGCGATGGACCGGGGAACAGGTCCGTTCCTCTTGGGATTCCTACGTCAACTTGGGAGAGGTGCGCCAGGAGAATGAACGGCTGTGGGCCAAGGTCACCGATCTCTATCTGCAATTGTCCCGGTTGCATGAGGAGGCCGCCGAGGTCAACCGCCTGCGCGCCCTGCACGATTTTCAGCCGCCCGAGGACTGGACTCTGGAAGGCGGGCGAGTGGTGGCCGCGCGATTCGGACCGCACGCCGTGGTGGAATCCTTGCTGGTGGACAAGGGAACCCGGGTCGGCGTGGTCGAAAACACCCCCGTGATCACCCCCCTGGGAGTCGTGGGGCGGGTGCTGCGCGGATCCCCCACCTTTTCCAACGTACTCTTGATCACCGATCCCAACAGTAAAGTGGCGATCATGGGCCGCGACCACCGCACGCAGGGCATCCTGGTGGGCAATGGGCCGCAACGGGAACTGCAAATGCAGTACGTCCCGTTGAACGACCTGCTCCAGGAGGGTGAAATCCTCGTCACCTCCGGCATGGACGGCGTTTTTCCCAAGGGATTGCCCGTGGCCCGGGTCCAGCGCATCGAACGGCCCAGCACCTCTTTGTTCCAAGTAGTGGAGGCCGCGCCGCTCGTGGACTTGCGCAACCTGGAGGAAGTATTCCTGGTGCTGAACCTTACCCCGGTCATCGAAGAATAGACGTGCTTTCCGTCATCGGCGTGACCCCGATTCGCATTTTTTGGGTCGTCTTCTTCGTTTTGGCGGTTTGGCTTCAACTGTTTTTCCCCGGAACGGACTTTTTCGTGTCCGGCATCATTCTCTGCCTGCAGCGTGAACGATTCAGGCATGTCCTCGCGCTGATCCTCCCGGCGCTTTTGATCCAGGAAGGCGCGGGAGCTCTGGTGTTCGGGGCCGGGCTCCTGCGGTACGGGGGCCTGGTCGGCATGTTCCTGATCGGGCGCGGTCTGTTCGAAGCCCGCAGTCCGGTCTTCATCCTGCTGCTGGCCGCCGCCTTTGCCCTCGCGCAGATGATCATCCTGCATACCATGGCCGGCCTCCAGTCCATGAACATCCAAGGACAGCGCCTATTCTTGGAAAGTTTGACCATGTTCGCGACGACCGTACTAGGCTGGTGGCTTCTAGACGCCGTTTACCGTTTCATCTCCCGCCATGCATCTCAATCGTGACGCCGAGCCTCAGCAGTTTCCGAAGAACGGCCTGCTGTTTCTGCAGCTGCTGGTGCTGGGAATATTCGTCGTCTTCGCCCTCCGCTTCTGGTATCTGCAACTGCATCGGGGCCAGGAGTTCGCGGACCGGGCCGAAAACAACCGCATCCGCCAGCAGCAGGTTTACGCTCCACGCGGCCTGATCAGGGACCGGAGCGGAGCGTTGTTGGCCGTGAACGAACCGGCCTACGCCCTGGCCATCGTTCGCGAGGACTCCCAGGACATCCCCGCAGCCCTCCGACGAATCAGCGATTGGCTGGACCTGGACCTGGACCATCTCCAGGAGACTTTTGAAAAGGGACGCCCGAGAATCCGGCGGTTCGAGCCACAAATCCTGGTCCACTCTCTGACCTTCGAGCAACTGGCCACCATCGAAGCCAACACCATGACCTGGCCGGAACTGAAAATCGTCACCAAGCCGAGACGATCTTATCCTCAGGGTCCGTTGTTGGCCCACGTCATCGGGTACGTGGCCGAGGCCAACGAACAGGAAATGAACGTCGATCCGGACCTGACCCTGGGCGACAGCGTCGGCAAGAAAGGGATCGAGTTCACCATGGAAACGGTTCTGCGGGGTCAAAAGGGGCTGCGCCAGGTAGACGTGGACGCCGCCGGACGCCAGTTGGGGACCGCGTTGTTGGTCCCTCCTGAAGCCGGAGGCGACGTTCGGCTGAGCATCGACCTGGAGCTGCAGGAATTCATCGACCAGACCTTGGGCGAGCATGTCGGCTCGGTGATCGTCATGGAGGCCGACACCGGCCAGGTGTTGGCCCTGGTCAGCAAACCGGCCTTCGACAACAATATGTTCGTCTCTGGGTTAAGCCACGCGGATTGGGCCCTGCTCCGGGACAACCCAGCCCATCCGTTGCAGAACCGGGCCATCCAGAGCGCGTACCCTCCGGGCTCGGTCTTCAAGCTGGTCATAGCCGGGGCCGCTCTGACGCACCGCATCGCCGTGCCCACGGACCGGGTCTTCTGCTCCGGCGGACTCCGGCTGGGCAATCGCTTGTTCCGCTGCTGGGAACGACGCGGGCACGGCTGGATGGACATGAACCAGGGGCTGGTCCAATCCTGCGACGTTTACTTCTACACCCTCGGGGACAAACTGGGCGTGGACCGGATGCACCCCTATGCCGTGGAAAGCGGGTTCGGCGTGCGCACCGGGATCGACCTGCCCCACGAGTCCATGGGCTTGGTCCCCAGCCGCGATTGGAAGCGCCGCCGCTTCAATGAACCCTGGCATGGAGGAGAAAACCTGAATATGTCCATCGGACAGGGCTACATGCTGACCACGCCGCTCCAACTGGCCAGATACACCGCGGCCCTGATCAACGGCGGAAAACTGCTCAAGCCCCAACTCCTGGCCAGCGCGTCCCCGGATGTGCGGGGAGAGCTGCCCTTGCAGGCCGGACACCGGGAATTTCTTGTCCAGACCATGGTCAACACCGTCGAAGGTTCGAGAGGCACGGCGAGACGGATCGCCAAGCCCGGCGTGCGCCTCGGGGCCAAGACCGGCACGGCCCAGGTGGTTCGACTGATGAGCGAGTTCGAGCGGGCCAAGCTCAAGGATATCCCGTACCATCTCCGCGACCATGCCTGGATGAACTCTTTCGGCCAGCGGGACGGACGCAACTACGTCATCGTGGCCATGGTCGAACACGGCGGAGGCGGAGGTTCCACCGCCGGACCAATCATCAAATCCATTTACGACTACCTGTTCCCTGACCCCCAAAAGGTGGAAGAAGCCCGTGACCCTGATTGATCGCCGCCTGATCACCCACTTCGACTGGGCCTTGGCCGGCTTCGCCATGGCCCTGTTCGCCCTGGGAGTCGTCAACCTCTACTCCGCCAGCGGGTTTCGGATGGAGGAGGGCATCACCCTGACCTCCTTTTATCGCAAGCAACTTTACTGGGGCATGATCGGACTGGCCGGAATGATCGCCTTCCTGGTCTTCGATTATCGTCACTTGCGGATGCTGGCCTGGCCGTTGTTCGTGGCCACCGTGGTCGCCCTGGTCGCGACCCTGCTTTGGGGCAAGACCATCATGGGGGCCCGGCGTTGGCTGGATTTGGGTCTTTTCAACTTCCAATCCAGTGAATTCGCCAAAATTTCCCTGCTGATCCTCGCCGCCAAACTGCTTTCCCGGGACCAGGGCAAGCTTGACTGGGGTCGGCTTCTGATTCTCGGCGGCATCGGACTTGTGCCGGCGCTCCTGGTGATCAAGCAGCCGGATCTCGGCTCGGCCGTCACCCTGCTGCTGATCCTGGGCGGCATGGCCCTGTTCCGCGGAGTTCGCGGCTCGGTGCTCAAAGTGGCGGCCCTACTTGTTCCGGCGTCCCTCCCCCTGGGCTGGTATCTGCTGCACGACTATCAGCGTCAGCGCATTCTCGGCTTCCTCGACCCAGGTAACGATCCGTTGGGTGCCGGATACCATATTATCCAGTCGCAGATCGCGGTGGGCTCCGGGCAGCTATGGGGTCGGGGCTTTTTGGAGGGGACCCAAAGTCAATTGCGATTTTTGCCGGAAAAGCATACTGACTTCGCGTTGGCCGTGTTTGGAGAGGAATGGGGGTTTATCGGTTGTCTGGTCCTCTTGATTCTGATTTCCCTGTTCCTGTTGAGCATCATCCGAACCGCGGCCGAGGCCAAGGACGGGTTCGGCTGTTATCTGGCCGTGGGCATCTTTTTCTATTTTTTCTGGCAAATAGTCGTCAACATGGGCATGGTACTGGGGTTGATGCCCGTGGTGGGCATTCCCCTTCCGCTGATCAGCTACGGCGGCACGTCGACCTTGACCAGCTTCTGCTTGATCGGTCTCGTGCTCAATGTCTCCATGCGTCGCTTTTTTTTCAAAAAATGATCAACCCGGAGAGCATCAATCCATGTGTGCGCTCTTTTCAAAAGACACCAATAAAGGAACTCCAGCCATGGCCAAAGACGAGATCAACGCCTTCCTGGGCTCTGGAACGTCGTACGAAGGAAAACTTCACTTTCAAGGGGCGGTACGCATCGACGGGGCCTTTCTCGGAAGAATCGATTCGCAAGGCACCCTGATCGTCGGACAGGACGCCAAGATCGACGGCGAAGTCGCCGTGGGCAGTCTGATCCTCAGCGGCCTGCTGAACGGACGCGTCACGGCGGAGGACAAAATCGTCCTGCACAAGACGGCCCGGCTGCAAGGTTCGGTACGTGCTCCGACCTTGATCATCGAGGAAGGAGCGGTCCTGGACGGCGACGTGGTGATGTCCGCAACCGCCACCGAGACCGTCGCCGAACTCCCAATGCCTCGAGAAGATTCCGAATCATCTTCTTGAGTCAAACAGAGTACGTGAAAAAAATGAAAACCTTTTGACAGAGAACGTAAAATTCGGTAGAGGCCGTTTGGCTTGCACTAAAATTCACATACTCACCCGGAGGGCAGACTATGATTGATGTCAACATTTCCATGCTCATTCAGCTGATCAATTTCTTCATTGTTCTGGCTGTGCTCAACGCAATCCTCTATCGGCCGATCCGGGCGGTCATCAAGAAGCGCGCCCAACGCTTGTCGGCGCAGCTGCGTGACGTGGAGAACTTCACGGCTCAAGCTCAAGAAAAAATGGCGGCCTATACCGGCGCTCTGACCGTTGCCCAGCAACAGGGCGTGGAAATCCGCTCCCAGTTCAAGGCCGAAGGATACCAGGAAGAGGCCACGTTGCTGGACGGGGCCAACAAGTCAGCGGCTCAAGAATTGAAGGCGGCTCGCGAGGACGCCGCGGCGCAGGTGCGCGCCGGCAAGAAGACCCTGACATCCCGAGTCGACGGGTTCGCCCGGCAGGTCACGGAAAAAGTCGTTAGCTGGGCCGTGTAACCGCAATCAATCGTAAGGAGGGCTTGGAGTTGAAACGCATTACGATCTGTTGGATCACGTTTGCAATGGTGCTCGTGAGCGCCGCAGCGGCCTGGGCGGCCGGCGAAGCGGGCGACATGGCCAAGTGGAAGGATTTCATGTGGCGGGTGATCAACTTCATCATCTTCGTCGGAATCCTTTATTGGGCCGCCGGAAAGCGCATCGGCCAGTTGCTTACCTCCCGGCGGGAAAAAATTCGGGACGATCTCATCGACATGGATCAACGCCGCATTGATGCCGATAAAAAATTGCGGGAAGTCGAAGCCCAGATCAAGGACCTGGACGCCGAGCGCGAACGGGTGCTTGCCGACTTCCAGAGCCAGGGAGAGACGCTGAAGCGAACCATCATCGCCCAAGCACATGAAAAAGCGGCGCAGATCAAGGCCCAGGCCGAAACGGCCGCAACCCAGGAATACAAGCTGGCCACGGAACGACTCCGCGAGGAGCTGGCCGACATGGTTGTGGAAACAGCCGAGAAAATGATCCAAAGCCAGTTGACCAAGGAAGGCCATGAAAAATTGATCCAACAATCCTTAACAAGGGTGGTGCTGCATTGATTGGAAACATCGTGGCGCGCAGATACGCCCGGGCTCTCTTCTCCTTGGGCGTGCCCCAGGGGGACGCGGAACTTGTCGCCTACGGCAAGGACCTCTCCGGGTTGGCCAAGGCATTGAACGAGTCGCCGCAGTTGGACCGCATATTCCGCAATCCCGTCTTCAAGGTGGAAGAAAAGAAGGCTGTGGTCAACGCGATTCTTTCAAAGATCAAAGCCAAGCAGATGGTCGTCAACTTCTGTCATCTGCTGGCGGACAACAACAGACTGGGATTTCTGGCGGACATCCAGGCCTACTATGCTGAGTTGCTGGACGAGCACCAAGGCGTGGCCCGAGGCCGAATGATCACGGCCATCAACCTGGAGCCGGAAATTCAAAAAAAGCTCAAGAAATCGCTGGAGGAAAAGACCAGCCGCCAGTTGATTCTCGATTATGCCGTGGACCCGCAAATTTTGGGGGGACTCGTGTTGAAGATTGGGGACAGGGTACTGGATGCCAGCCTTCGGGCCCAACTGGTCGCGATGAAAGAAACCATCAAGAGGGGTGAGTAACGGCCATGCAGATCAAAGCAGATGAAATCAGCAAAATTATTGAGAGCCAGATTCAGAATTACGAACAGCGCGTGGAAATGAGCGAAACCGGCGTCGTCCTCTCCGTTGGCGACGGAATCGCTCGCGTCTACGGCGTTGAAAACGCCATGGCCATGGAGCTGCTGGAATTCCCCGGCGGCGTCTACGGCATGGTATTGAACCTCGAAGAGGACAACGTCGGCGTCGCGCTGTTGGGCGAAGTCACGAACATCAAGGAAGGCGACACGGTCAAGCGGACCGGACGGATTTTCTCCGTGCCCGTAGGCGACGCGGTGGTCGGCCGGGTCATCGACCCCTTGGGAAATCCCCTGGACGGTCTAGGACCCATCGAAGCCAAGGAAATCCGGAAAGTTGAAATCAAGGCTCCCGGCATCGTGGCCAGGAAGTCCGTTCACGAGCCCATGTACACCGGGCTGAAGGCCATCGACGCCATGACCCCCATCGGTCGCGGACAGCGCGAACTGGTCATCGGCGACCGTCAGATCGGGAAAACAGCTCTCTGCCTGGACGCCATCCTGGCCCAGAAGGAAAGCGACATCCACTGCTTTTACGTGGCCATCGGCCAGAAGAAGTCCACCGTCGCCCTGGTCGTGGACACCCTGCGCAAATACGGTGCCATGGAATACACCACGGTCATCTCCGCCACGGCTTCCGAACCGGCCTCCCTGCAGTACATCGCGGCCTACTCCGGCTGCACCATGGCCGAATACTACCGGGACAGCGGCAAGCACTCTCTGATTATTTACGATGACCTTTCCAAGCAGGCCGTGGCCTACCGCCAGATGTCCCTGCTGCTGCGTCGTCCTCCGGGACGTGAAGCCTTCCCCGGCGACATCTTCTACAACCACTCCCGCCTGCTGGAGCGCTCCGCCAAGGTCAACGACGCCATGGGCGCCGGTTCCCTTACCGCCCTGCCGATCATCGAAACCCAGGCCGGCGACGTCTCCGCTTACATTCCGACCAACGTCATCTCCATCACCGACGGTCAGGTATACCTGGAACCCAGTCTGTTCTACGCTGGCGTTCGTCCGGCCATCAACGTCGGGTTGTCCGTCTCCCGCGTGGGCGGCGCCGCCCAGATCAAGGCCATGAAGCAGGTCGCCGGAACCTTGCGCCTGGATTTGGCCCAGTACCGCGAATTGGCCGCCTTCGCCCAGTTCGGTTCCGACCTGGACAAGTCCACCCAGCAGCGCCTCAATCGCGGCATGAGACTGGTTGAACTTCTGAAGCAGCCTCAGTATCAGCCCATGACCGTGGCTGAACAGGTCATTTCCTTGTACGCCGGAACCCGCGGCCTGATGGACGACCTCCCGGTGTCCGCAGTGTTCAAGTTTGAGACCGAACTGCAAGAGTACATGCGCAACCAGCGTCCCGATATTCTGGACGACATCAAGACCAAGCAGGCCCTGGACGCGGATCTTGAAGCCAAGCTGCGTGAAGCCATCGAGACGATGAAGAAGACCTTTCAGGCTGAATAACCATTGAGGAGAGTACAATGGCTTCTTTGAAGGACATTCAGCGCAAGATCGGCGGGGTCAAGAAAACCAAGCAGATCACCAAGGCCATGAACATGGTGGCCTCGGCGAAATTGCGCAAGGCTCAGCAACGCATTGAGCAGTTCAGACCATATGCGGACAAGTTCTACGAGATGCTCACGGATTTGAGCGGCCGCACGGACACCTCGGCTCACCCGTTGCTTGAGGTGCGCGAGGCAATCAAAAAAGTCGTGATCGTCCTGGTCACAGCGGACCGCGGATTGTGCGGCAGCTTTAACGTCAACCTGATCACCAAGGCCCGTAAGCTGGCGGCGGAGAAAGAAGCCGTCGGCAAAGAAGTGGAGATCGTCTGCGTCGGAAAAAAGGGACGGGACGTGATGCGCAAGCAACCGTGGCCCATCCGTGCTGATCACGTCAACGTGATGAACACCTTCGACTTCACCCTGGGCACGGAACTGGGCACAAGCCTGATGAACGGATATTTGAACCACGAGTTCGATGAAGTGATCATCGTCTTCGGAAAATTCATCAGTTTTGCCAAGCAGGAGGTCGTCTCCCTGCGTGTTCTGCCCATCGCTTCGGAAGCAGCCGAGGTGGAGGAAGTTCAGGGACCCGCCAGCGAGTACATTTACGAACCGTCGGTGGAAGGCATTCTCGCCGAATTGCTGCCTCGTTTCGTAAACGTGCAGATCTACAGAGGGCTTCTGGATACGAACGCCAGCGAACATGCCGCTCGGATGCGGGCCATGGACAACGCGACGAAAAATTGTGACGAATTGTCGAAATCTTTGACGTTGGTCTATAACAAGGCCAGGCAAAGCGCCATTACCACAGAGCTGATGGATATCGTCGGCGGCGCTGAAGCTCTGAAATCAGCCTAAAGAGGGGGCGTAGTAGATGAGTGAACTTATGGAAGGAAAGGTGGCGCAAGTCATTGGGCCAGTCGTGGACGTGGCCTTTCCGGAAGGAAAGTTGCCCAACATTTTAAGTGCGTTGGAAATCAACAACACCAACAATGAAGACGCTCCCGACCTGGTGGTCGAAGTGGCGCAGCATCTTGGAAACAACCTGGTCCGCTGCATTGCCATGGACGCCACGGACGGTCTGGTTCGGGGCAACGTGGCCAAGGCCACCGGCAAGCCGATCATGATTCCCGTCGGCAAGCCCGCTCTTGGTCGCATCATGAACGTCGTCGGTCGTCCCGTGGATGAACTCGGTCCCATCGACTCCACGAAAATGATGCCCATCCACCGGGCGGCACCCAGCTTCACCGAGCAGAGCACCAAGGTTGAACTGCTGGAAACCGGTGTAAAGGTCATCGACTTGCTGATCCCCTTTCCCAAGGGCGGCAAGATCGGCATGTTCGGCGGCGCCGGCGTGGGAAAGACCGTTATCTTGATGGAGATGATCAATAACATCGCCAAGCAGCACGGCGGTATTTCCGTGTTTGCCGGTGTTGGCGAACGGACTCGTGAAGGGAACGACCTGTACCACGAAATGAAAGACGCCGGAGTTATCGAAAAAGCCGTGTTGATCTACGGCCAGATGAACGAGCCTCCAGGAGCCCGGGCCCGCGTCGCGCTGACCGCTCTGGCCTCCGCGGAATACTTCCGCGACGAGGAAGGCCAGGACGTGCTGCTCTTCGTGGACAACATCTTCCGGTTCACCCAGGCAGGTTCCGAGGTCTCCGCGCTTCTGGGCCGGATGCCCTCCGCGGTGGGGTATCAGCCGACTTTGGGCACGGACCTTGGTGAACTCCAGGAACGGATCACCTCCACCACCAAGGGGTCCATCACATCGGTGCAGGCCGTATACGTTCCCGCCGACGACTTGACCGACCCCGCGCCGGCCACCACCTTTGCCCACTTGAACGGAACCATCGTTCTTTCGCGACAGATCGCGGAGTTGGGCATTTATCCGGCGGTGGACCCGCTGGACTCCACGTCCAGCATTCTGGACCCGCTTGTTCTGGGCAACGAGCACTACGATACCGCTCGGCAGTTGCAGATGATCCTTCAGAAGTACAAGGATCTGCAGGACATCATCGCCATTCTGGGCATGGACGAACTGTCCGACGATGATAAGCTCACCGTGTCCCGTGCCCGGAAAATCCAGCGCTTCCTGTCCCAGCCCTTCTTCGTCGCCGCGCAGTTCACCGGCAAGGAAGGCCGCTATGTGAAGCTGGAGGATACCATTCGCGGATTCAAGGAAATCATCGAAGGCAAGCACGACGATATCTCTGAACAGGCCTTCTACATGGTCGGCACCATTGAGGAAGCGTTGGAAAACGCGAAGAACTTCTAAGCTGGAAGGTGGCAGATTATGGCCAAGACCATACACTTGGAAATCGTCACTCCCGACCGGAAGCTGCTCAGTGAGGACGTCGAGTTTGTCGGTGCTCCGGGGTACAACGGCGAGTTCGGCATCCTGCCGGACCACGCGCCCTTTCTGTCGGCCCTGGGCGTCGGCAGTCTGCACTACAACAAGGACGGACGAAAGCACTGGATTTTTCTCTCCGGCGGCTTTGCCGAAGTTTCCTCGAACAAGATAAGCGTCCTGGCGGAAGTGGCCGAGCGGGCCGAGGAGATCGACCTGGAACGGGCCAGAAAGGCCAGGGAGCGAGCCGAAAATCGGCTCGTCGAACAAAAGGCCCAGATCGACTTCGCCAGAACCCAGGCGGCCCTCCAACGCGCTCTGGCGCGAATGAAGACACGCAACCTGGCTGTCTAGTCTCTTCAGCCAAACGAACCAAAACCGGCACCAATAGTGACATTGGAAGCCGGATATGACGAAAGCGGATCAATTGATCCGCTTTCGTTTTTTTGGCGTTCCCATCGCTCATCCTAAACCAGAGCGATGTCGGTCACACGGCGATTCTCCGGACCTGCTCAAAATCGCTCCAGCCCCTCAGGACTTTTTGAATCCCGTCCTGCATCAGCGTCCGCATGCCTTGCGCCATGGCTTGGCGACGCAGTTCCGCGGCCCCGGCCTTGCCTGCTATGAGGGCACGGATTTCAGGGGTGCCCACCAGGAGCTCATGGACTCCCATGCGCCCTTTGTATCCGGAATTTCCGCACGCAGAGCAACCCACCGCTCGATACAGGGGCGGCGGACCGTCGGCCAAGCCCAACTCGCCGACATACTCTTCGCCGTATTGATGCACGATCGCTTCCAGTTCATCGGAAGACGGCGTGTAGGGCGTCTTGCACTTTTCGCAGAGTGTGCGCAGCAAACGTTGGGCCAGAACGCCCAGTACGGCGTCGGAAAAAATGATGGGTTCAATGCCCATGTCCAGAAGTCGAACCAGGGTTTCGGGGGCGGAATTCGTGTGCAGGGTTGAGAAGACCAGGTGCCCGGTGAGCGACGCTTCCACCCCTGCTTGGGCCGTTTCCGCGTCCCGCATTTCGCCGATCATGATCACGTCCGGGTCGGCTCGCAGGAAAGAGCGCAGCGCCGAGGCAAAGGTCATCCCGATCTTGGGCTGGACTTGAAGCTGCTGCAACCCCGGCTGGGTGATCTCCACCGGGTCTTCGGCGGTCCAGATTTTCCGGTCCGGTTTGTTGATATGCCCAAGAACCGCGTGCAGGGTCGTGGTCTTGCCCGAACCGGTGGGGCCGACCACCAGGAAGATGCCGTGGGGTCGTGAAATCAGTTCCAAGGTTCGGTCCATGTTCCCTGGAGACAAGGCCAGTTTCTCCAGGGGCAGGGCCCGGCTTGCGGCCAAGAGCCGCAATACGGCGCTCTCCCCGTTCACCGTGGGCATGGTCACCACGCGCAGCTCCAAAGGAGTGTCGGCCAGACGGACCAGACATTTTCCGTCCTGTGGCTTGCGGCGCTCGGAAATATCCAACCCGGACATGACCTTAATCCGGGCGATGACCGCCCGGACGTGGCTGGCCGGTATCCGCAAGGTCGGACGACACAAGCCGTCCACGCGGTACCGGACCAGGGCCGGAGCAGCCCCTTTTTCCGGTTCAATGTGGATGTCCGAGGCATTCTGGCGGTGGGCTTCCAGGATCAGTTTGTTGACCAACTGAATCACCGTGGCAGTGTTCTCGCTAAGGGTGTCGTCCACGTCTTCCGTCAGCTCACAGGCCCCACCCTCTTCCTCCAGGCGGACAACCAGGTCCGAGATGTCCGCCTCATCCTTGGCCCGCAGATCCTGCCCTAGGTAACGCTGAATGTCTTCGGGCAGCCCAATACGGAAGACGTACCGTTCGGCTTTGACGATCTTCTGGATTTCCGTGATCCGCTGCATGTCCGACGGATTGTCGATCAGAATCACGACCTCGTCCGCGTTCCCGGACAGGGGAATCCAGTTCTGGTTGCGCAGATAGTCCACGGAAACGTGGCGAACCAAGTCCAGGGCCGGGCTCAGGTTCGGATCATGGGCATGAAAGGGCACTTGGTAGAACCGTTCCAGGGAGTGCCCCACTTCGTCGGGCCGCAGACCGGCCTCGTTGATCAGCAGCGTGCAGACATCTCCGCCCTCCTCCTCGACGCGACGACGTACCTGCTCGACTTGCTCCCTGGATATCCGGTTCTTGAGTAGAAGATATTCGAAAGGCCCGTTCGTGCCCTGAAACTCCGCGGAGAATTTTTGTCCAAGGATCGTCGCCAGCTTGACCGCGTTGCGTAGATCGACCTCACAAAATGACGGCCCGGCCGTGCAGTTCAGAAGCTGCACCACGCCGAGCCCGACGCCTTTGTGAGTGATGGGAACTACAACCATGGACCGACTCCGGAAACCGGTCCGCTGATCAAAGCCCATGTTGAAGCGCAAGGCGGGATGGATCCGTTGCAGTTCATCGGCGTCGTATACATCCCGGATCAACAAGTGGGCCTGATTCAATGCCACGTATCCGGCAATGGAGGTGGGGGAGAGCGGGACGCGAATCTCCTTGATCTCATCCCCGCTTTTGAACTTGGAGACGATCACCTGGTCGGCGCGCAAGCGCTGATAGACCGTCAAACGTTCGGCCCGCAATAAGTGCAGCAAAGAGGCTTCGATATCTGGAAGCAGGTCGTGGAAGCGGTCCGCCAGATAAATCCGCTCCACCACGGAATTGAACAGGACCTGGGCATCGCACCCGGATTGCGGGCTTTGGGCGGTCTTGGAGAGAGAATTCTCGCTCATGTTTTCACCGTGACGTCAGTCCGTGTTTGTTCAGCTTGTATTGTAATGTTCTGCGGCTTATCCCCAACGCCTCGGCCGTTTTGCCCCGATGGCCGCCCTGCGCTTCCAAGGCGGAAACCAGTACCTGGCGTTCAGCGGCGTCGAATGAAGGTTCATCGGCAACACCCTCGAAGCGGGTATGCTGGATGGATTTCTGGGTAGATACGGCGGAAAGCGGAGATGGTTTTTCGGTCTCCCGGACATGATCCGGCAACAAGTCCGGCGTCAGCATGTCCGAGCGGGCCAGAATCAAGGCCCGTTCCAGCACGTTTTCCAGTTCGCGGACGTTGCCGGGCCAGCGGTAGGCCGTGAGGATTTCCAGAAATCCCGGCCCCATGTCTCGAAAAGGTTTGCGATTTTTCAAGGACAATTTGTGCAAAAGATGGCGGGTCAACAGGGGGAGATCCTCAAGCCGTTCTCGAAGCGGGGGAAGTTTGATCTCCAGGACGTTCAACCGGAAGTATAAATCTTCGCGGAACGCCCCGGAGGACACCAGCTTGGGCAGATCCTGGTGGGTCGCGGCAATGATGCGTACGTCCACCTGTACGGTCTGGGTCCCCCCCAACGGCTCCACGGTGCGCTCCTGGAGCGCCCGCAACAATTTGGCTTGCAGGGATGGGGGCATGTCACCAACTTCATCCAGGAACAAGGTCCCCTTTTCGGCCAGTTGAAACCGACCGGGCTTGTTACTCACCGCTCCGGTAAAAGCGCCCTTGACGTAGCCGAACAGCTCGCTCTCCAGGAGTTCGCCGGGCAAGGCCGCGCAGTTGATTTCCACCAACGGGCCGGCATGCCGCAGGCTGGATGCGTGGATCGCCTTGACCACCAATTCCTTGCCGGTGCCGGATTCGCCCAGAACCAGGACCGTGGCCTCGGTGGGCCCGACCTGATGGATCAAATCAAGGACCCGTTGCATGGCCGGGCTCTGGCCCACCAGTCTGGGGCTCCCATCCTCCTCCCCCAGGGCCCGGCGCAAGTCCTGGTTTTCCCGGACCAGGCCCAGGTAATCGCGGGCCTTAAGCAGAACAGCCTTCAGTTCTTCATTGTCCGCCGGCTTGGTCAGGTAGTCGAACGCTCCCAACTTCATGGCTTCCACGGCCGAACCGACGCTGCCGAAGGCCGTGAGCATGATCACGGGCAATCGCGGATGCAGGGCCTTGATCTCCTGAAGAATCGCGATGCCGTCCCGGTCCGGCAGGCGGATGTCCAAAAGGACGGCATCCAGGTTCGCCTTCCCGCTGCACGCTTCCAGGCCTGCGCCACCGTCCGCGGCCTCCAGCACCGCCCAGCCAACGTCCTCCAAAACGGCGCGGATCATCAGCCGATGGCCGGGTTCATCGTCGATCACCAGGACAACGGGCTTGGCGGGGGGCATTGGGGAAGTATGGGAGGTAGGGGACGTGTGGGGCATGGGGGGATACCGGCAAAGGGCGTGATAAAAAAAATCCCGCCTTCGAACCAGGGCGAAGGCGGGACGGATGGATGGGGCACGGCGGAAGCCGTTTACGCTGTGCGCAACAGGCTACTTTTGCAGCCAGGCCATCATGCCCCGCAACCGATCGCCGACTTCCTCGATGGGATGCTCCTCCACCTGTCTGCGCAGCGCGTAGAAGGCGGGACGACCAGCCTGGTTTTCCAGTATCCACTCCTTGGCGAACCGGCCTTGCTGGATCTCCTCCAGAACCCGCTTCATTTCCTGCTTGACCCGTCCGTCCACCAAACGCGGTCCGCGGGTCAGGTCGCCGTATTCAGCGGTGTCGCTGATGGAGTAGTGCATCTTTTTGAACCCGCCCTCGTACAGCAGGTCCACGATCAGCTTCAGCTCGTGCATGCATTCAAAATAAGCCACTTCGGGCTGATACCCGGCCTCGATCAATGTTTCATAGCCGGCCCGGATCAGGGCGCTCACCCCACCGCACAGCACGGCCTGTTCGCCGAAAAGATCGGTCTCGGTTTCTTCCTGGAAGGTGGTCTGCAAGACCCCGGAACGGGTTGAACCGATACCCCGTGCATAGGCCAGGGCCATTGCCAGGGCTTGACCCGTGGCGTCCTGATGCACGGCCACCAGGGCCGGTACGCCGCCTCCGCGCTCATACTCCCGGCGCACCAGGTGTCCCGGCCCCTTGGGGGCGACCATGACCACGTCCACGTCTTTGGGAGGCAGGATCTGATTGAAATGGATATTGAACCCGTGAGCGAAAACCAGGGTCTTGCCAGCCGTAAGGTTCGGCAGAACTTCCTCCTGGTAAACCTTGGGCTGATACTGGTCCTGGACCAGGATCTGGATCACGTCGGCGGTCTTGGCCGCGTCCGCGGCGCTCATGGGCTCGAAACCGTGCTCCTTGGCCAAACGCCAGTTCTCTCCGCCGGGCCGCTGCCCGATGACCACGTTGCAGCCGGAATCCCGCAGATTCTGGGCATGGGCATGTCCCTGACTGCCATATCCGATGATGGCCACGGTTTTGCCGATCAACGGCTCCAATGGGGCGTCCTGTTCGTAATATACGCGCATTCCTTCTCCTTTTCTGTTCATAATGCGTACCTGTGTCCCGCGACAACAAGACGATCCCCAAAGCGACGGTCTTGAATTCGCGAATGATCTGAGCCGATTCTCAATGGTATCTTGCCGAAAAATATTTACAAAATCAGTCCATCTGCATGCTGCGGCGCATGGCCACGGTGCCGGTGCGGGCGAACTCCTTGATGCCGAATCGCTGCAACAGACTGACGATGGCCCTGATTTTGCCCTGGTCTCCAGTGATTTCAAGGGTCAGGTCGTTGCCGCTGACATCCACGACCTTGCAACGGAAAATGTCCGCGATGCGAAGCACTTCGGCCCGGCGCTCGTCCTCGGCGTTGACTTTGATCAGCACCATTTCCCGTTCCACGGACTGCAAATGGGTCAAATCCACGACCTTGACCACGGTCACCAGCTTGCGCAGCTGCTTGATGATCTGCTCGATGATCTGTTCTTCGCCGGAGGTGGTGATAGTCATCAGGGACAGACCATCCTCCAGCGTCGGAGCGACGTTCAGGGTTTCGATATTAAAGCCGCGTCCGCTGAACAGACCGACCACCCGGGACAGCACTCCGGGTTCATTTTCCACAAGTACGGACAGCACATGACGCATGGGAGGACCTCCTTTACACCAGCAGCATGTCGGTCAGCGCGGCGCCGGCCGGAACCATGGGATAAACGTTTTCCTCGGGTTCCACGACCACGTCCACGATGGCCGGTCCGGGGACCGCGAAGGCTTCCTTGAGCACTCGTTCCACGTCCGCGGCCCTTGTCACCCGGAACCCGGCCGCGCCGTAGGCCTCGGCCAGTTTCACGAAGTCCGGATTAAGATGCATGCAGGTGGCGCAGTAGTTCTTGGCGTAGAACAGTTCCTGCCATTGCCGGACCATCCCCAAGTAGCCGTTGTTTAAAATCACGATCTTCACCGGGATGTTGTAGCTCACCGCGGTGGCCATTTCCTGGATGTTCATCTGGATGGAACCGTCGCCGGCGATGTCGATCACCAGCTTGTCCGGAAAGGCCACCTGGGCTCCGATGGCCGCGGGAAAGCCGTAGCCCATGGTCCCCAATCCGCCGGAGGTGAGGAAGGTGCGAGGACGGTGAAATTTGGAAAATTGGGCAGCCCACATCTGGTTTTGCCCAACTTCCGTGGTGATGATCGCCTCGCCCTTGGTCAATTCGTAGATCTTTTCCACCACGAATTGCGGCTTGATCGGTTCTTCGCTGAACGTGTACCGCAGGGGGTGGTCGCGTTGCCATTCTCCGACCTGCTCCAGCCAGGGCTGGTGCGCCTCGCTCCAGTCCGGCAGATCAGGGCAGATTTCCAATTCCTCGCGAATCCCGCGCAGGGCTTGGCGGCAATCGGCCACGATGGGCACGTCCACATTGACGTTTTTCCGAATCGAGGTGGGGTCCACGTCGATATGCACCACCTGGGCCGATGGGGCGAAGGAGCTGATTTTCCCGGTCACCCGGTCGTCGAAGCGCGCCCCCACGGCCAGAAGCAGGTCCGTGTGCCCCACGGCCATGTTCGCGGCGTAGGTCCCATGCATGCCCAGCATGCCAAGCCAGAGCGGATCGTCGCCGGGGAACGCGCCCAAGCCCATCAACGTGGAGGTCACCGGGATACGCAGGGTCCGGCACAACCACGTCAGTTCCTCGCCGGCGTCCGAGGAAATCACCCCGCCGCCGGAATAGACCAGAGGCCGTCGGCTTCGCCGCAGCAGTTCCGTGGCCTTGCGCACCTGGCGACGGTTGGGGGCGAGGTTGGGATTATAGCTGCGCATGGAGATGGATTCCGGATATTCGAAAACGGTCTTGGCCTGGAGCACGTCCTTGGGCAGATCCACCAGCACCGGTCCGGGCCTTCCGGTGCGGGCCAGGTAAAAAGCCTGCTTGATGATCCAGGCCAGGTCCTTCACATCCTTGACCAGATAGTTGTGCTTCACGCACGGTCTTGAGATGCCGACAATGTCCACCTCCTGGAAGGCGTCGTTACCGATCAAGGGCGTGGGGACCTGGCCGGTGATGATCACGACGGGGATGGAGTCCATGTAGGCGGTGGCAATGCCGGTGACCGTGTTGGTCGCGCCCGGACCACTGGTGACCAGGCAGACCCCGACCCGGCCCGTGGCTCGGGCGTACCCGTCCGCGGCATGAATGGCCCCCTGTTCGTGGCGGACCAGAAAATGCCGCAACGCGGGGTATTCCGGCAGATGGTGGTAGATATCGATGACCGCGCCGCCTGGAAACCCGAAGATTGACCCCACACCCTCCTGGAGCAGACACTCCAGAAGGACTTGCGCCCCCGTCCGTTCCATGATTACGCCTCCGATTTTCGATGCTTGTCCAGGATGACCTGGATTTTCGTCTTACCGGCCAATTTCGTCTTCTTCAAAAGCTTCAGTTCGGCATCCTCCGACGGTGAAAGATAGGGCTTGCCCTCGAACCTGGCCAGCTGTTTTTCATATTCCTGGTGATCGTTCCACAGTTCGGCGAGCTCCGGGTTTTCCGGCACCAGTCGGGTAATGAGTTCCATTTCATGCTGTTCCATGGGCATTACTCCTTGGTTGTTCGTACATGTTGCTCCGTGCCCGCGGGAGCCAAGCGCTCCCAGTCGGGTTCCTGTTCCGCGACAATGCGCAACGTTTTTTTTCTGCCGGTGGTCCCGGCGACCAACGCCACCTGATTCCGACGCAGCCCCAACTGTCCGGCGATATACGCGGCCAAGGCCGTATTCGCCTTGTTGTCCACCGCCGGGGCGGCGATCCGCAACTTCAGCCGTCCGTCGACGATCCCGGACACCTGATCCCGTTTGGCTCCGGGCTGCACCCAGACGGGCAGCAACCACCCCTGCCCGTCGTCGCGAAGAATCCGGTCCACGGCCTTGGTCACGGCGGCTAGAATCCGGCAGCGAATTGATACAGGGACTGTACCAGGAAAATTTGCAGGAATTTGATCCCCAACAGCACCGCGATGGGTGAGAGATCCAGCCCGCCGACCATGACGAACGGTATCACGCTCCTGATCTTGTGAAAGACCGGCTCGGTGAGCGAGCGCAAGGCGCGGACGATTGGATTGTACGGATCGGGGTTGATCCAGGACATCAGGGCGGAAATGATCACGATCCAGAAATAGACGGTCAGGATCGAGTTCAAGACGAACGCCACCGCAAAGATAAAGTTGGCCGTGAGACCCATTCAACCTCCTTGAGGTGCTGGCTTGTTTTTTGTTGGCTCAGCCGCGCTTGAGCAGCCACCGGCTAAGCATGTCAAAGTTCGGAATCAGGACGTCGCCGCGCAACCGTTCGTTCTTGTAGGCCCAAAACCGGACACTGGCCGAGGCCGCGGTCTGTTCGTCCACAGCGGAGTCGCCGATAAAGGCGATTTCCGAGCGACGCAGCCCCCACTTGCCGAGAATCTTGTTCAGTCCCTCCGGATGCGGCTTGGGAAAGGTCACCGTTGCCGCCGTCTCCACGGGGTGGAAGAAGCCGGACAGGTGATAATGGTCCAAAATCGCCCCCATGGTGTCGGTCCGGTTGGTGCAGATGGCCAAACGCAACCCCTTGGACCGGGCCGTCTTCAGGAACCGCTCCAGACCCGGCTCCAGTTGGAGATAAGGCATCAGATCCAGGTAGCGAATTGTCTTTTTGACGGCTTCCAGTTCGTTCCAGCGGTCGGCGGGAATGATCCGGAGCAGGGATTCATGCACCGAATGGCTGTGCACGAACGCCGCCTCCTCGGAGTTCATGGCCGGAAGCCCCACCCCGCGACGCAGCGCGTTGTAGAACACCGTATTGGCCTGAAAGGAGTCCAGGATCACGCCGTCACAGTCCAGGACGATGCCCTTGAGCCGAGGGTCGGCGACTTGGCTTGGACCGGTCCTCATTTCAGGTTTGCTCCTGGGTTCATTCTTGGGCTTGCCCCTGAACGACCTTGGGTTCCGGAAACATCGGGGCCAAGACAGATCAAAAAGTGTTCCCGCTCCAGCCACGGTTTATCCGTCGGACAGCGCGTCGCACCGACCAGCTTCCAGCCGGGCGCGTGAACGGTCCTGGCCACCTCGGTCTGAACGCTGGCGAGCAATCTTTCGAGATCGCCCGACTCGTTCCCGGAACAATCGGCGAGGGAGCAATCCGGCTCGTCGGCCAGGGTTTCGATAATCTCCCGATGCGACGTCATCAGCAGTGTCCCTTGCGGAACAAAAAAGAGCATGGCCTCCAGCACCAGCCGCCAAGACGGGATCGGCTCCCGATCTCCGGGAACCAACGCGAAGCGCTCTCCGGAAAGATCCTCAATCTCGTCCGTGTCGTCCACGCCCAGCGCCTCGTCCAGTTCCCGCCATCCAGCTTGAACATGTTGGTCCAAGCTTCGAAGTTCCAATGCTTGTTCCTCCACCTGCCAAGCCAGCAGCAAAAGCTGCTGACACCGCACCGCCGGATCGTCTCGACGCCGCGCTCCTCCGGTCAGTTCGGACTGGATGGAAAGGGCCGAGCCGGCATAAAAATCATTGCCGGTCAGAGCATTGACGTTCAGCGCGGCTCGGCTTCCACCACGCTCCAGGGCGAACGCGGCGGACTCGCGCAGAAACGCCGCGGCCATGGCTTCGGAAAGCGGTGCGTCGGCCGGGAGCCATCTGCCCGGAGTGCCCACCGGGACACTCGTTGGGCTGGTGCCGGGGTCGAAAAAACGCGCTTCGGCCGGGAGCGTAACCGGCTCCATCTCCGGATGGAGCCACGGAACGACGAGCATCAACGGCTGGGTGTTCTCGTGGGGCTGGTCGGGTTGAGTCGACGGCGCGGCGACGCCGAGGGCGTGATCAAGAGACTCAAGAGGCTCGGGCGAACCCTCTTGGATGTGGGGCATGTTCAAACGGACTCCGGTTGTTCGGACGATCTGGCGGGGCGCGTCGCGTAACTCGGACACGAACCGGTGCACAGCGGCATTTGCCGCATACATAAATGTCCATGCAAAAAGATGCAATCCAAATCCGTCCTCGTCCCCGCCGGACGGTGCGCGTGACAAAGCAGGCCCGGTTGGAGTCGATGAGCGACAACCTCCGCGAGCAGCCCGTCTGCGTCGGCCATGGACAAGGCCAACTGGTCGGCCTGCTCCACGACCCGATCATGGGCGTCTTCCCAGATGGAAACCACCCGGCATTGCATCCGGTCGGACCCCAGAGGGTGCCATGCCCAGGCCTTGAGGCAGCGATCCCGGACGGAGAAGCGGCACGACCGAGCTGGAAAGTGAAGAATCTTGGGAGATGCGGGCAACATGACGGATCAGATGCAAGCCAAGCTCAAGCCAAACACATGCCGGGCGCGAGCTGGCATTCTTGCAAGAAATGAAAGAATACAAATTACCACAACGCGCTCGGATGGCCAAGCATGTTTTCCCGGTCGGAATCATTGACCTCTCGGCCAAGGCGGAGTAGGGATCATCCATGTTTCTCAAGGAGGAAATCGCATGTTTGGAATAGGCATGACAGAACTCATTGTGGTGCTGGTGATCATCCTGATCATCTTCGGAGCCAACAAGCTCCCGGAAATCGGCTCCGGCATGGGCCGGGCCATCAAGAATTTCAAGAAGGCGACCACCGAACCCGAGGAAATCGAGGTTTCGGTGAAGCAAAAGGAGACGACGGAATCCAAGGAAACCGCGAAAGAATCCTAAGAGTTTCTCCCAAGAGTTACCATTGACTCCGACCAATCACTCTGAAATCAAAACTCCCGGGCAATCCTCCTCGGAAATCGGGGGATTGCCCGTTTTTTTTTCGCGCATCCTCAATACCTGATTCACCACTTCAACACCACGCAAAACCGCAACATTGCCCAAAATCGCACCCATGAAGACACGCCCCACGACAAAAGAGCAAACCCTGGCAGCGACACCTCGCGAGACGCCCGGCGCCCTGAGCGAGGACACGCGAAGCAAGGCCCTGGCCGTGGCCGGGTGGTTGGAAGAAAAAAAGGCCCAAGACGTCTCCGTTCTGGACGTCACCCCTTTTTCCGCCGTGGCCGACGTGATGGTCATCTGCTCGGCGCAAGGCGCCCGGCACGCCCAAGCCCTGGCGGACTGGCTTCTGGAACGCTATGCCGAGCAGGGCATCGGCTATCTGGGCATGGAAGGCTATACCGAAGGACGATGGATTCTCGTGGACGGCAACGACGTTCTGGTGCACATCTTCCAGGAAGAAGCCCGGGAATTCTACAACCTGGACGGCCTCTGGTCCCGGGCCCGTCACCTGCTCGACGCTCCGACCCCCGAACCGCCCGCGGACAAGCCATGAACGCCAGACAAAAAGCCCTGTTGCCGGTCAAGCCGGCGCGCATGGAAATCATTTATCTCTATCCGTGTCCGTTTTGCGGACGCGAACTGCCCCTGTCCTCCCCGACCCAGGCGTCCCTGGCGCAATGCGACGTCTGCAAGAACCAATTTCCCATCGTTCCCGTGGACGAACGGATGACCCGCTTTCTGAAACTGGTCAACGCGGACGGCAAGGCCGCTATTGACCAGGACTATCTCTAATCATCGCGCCATTCGCCGAACCGCTTCCCAACGCCCCACCGGATCGCCATGATTCACGACCATGTTCTCTCGCTCATCGGCAAGACCCCCCTGGTGGCCTTGCGCAAGCTGAACCCCTTTCCCGGGGTCCGGATCGCGGCCAAGATCGAAGAGTTCAATCCCGGCGGCTCCATCAAGGACCGGGTGGCCCTGGCCATGATCGAACAGGCTGAAGCATCCGGTATCCTGACCCCGGACAAGGTGATCATCGAAGCCACCTCCGGCAATACCGGCATCGGCCTGGCCATGGTCTGCGCGGTCAAGGGGTACAAACTGATGCTGCTCATGCCCGAGTCAGCCTCGGAGGAACGCAGACGGATCATGCTGGCCTACGGGGCGACCATCCACCTCACGCCCGGGCACCTGAGCACGGACGGGGCCATCGAGGAAGCCTACCGGCTGCACCGCGAGGAGCCGGAACGTTACGTGCTCATGGACCAGTTCAACAATCCGGCCAGCATCGCGGCCCACTACCGGACCACGGCCCAGGAAATCTGGGACCAGACCGAAGGCCGGGCGACCCACGTGGTGGCCACCCTGGGCACGTCTGGGACCGTGATGGGGTTGACGAAGCGGCTGAAGGAACTCAACCCGGATATCACGGTCGTGGCCGTGGAACCCTATGCCGGACACAAGATCCAGGGCCTGAAAAACATGCAGGAGTCCTATCCACCGGGTATCTACGACAAGCACGCTCCGGACCGGATTCTGAACGTGGAGGATGAGACCGCCTTTGACCTCTGCCGCAAACTGGCCAATCAGGAAGGAATTTTCGCGGGCATGAGTTCCGGGGCCGCGCTCAGCGGAGCGCTCCAACTGGCTCGCGAACTGGACCAGCAGGCAGCGAAGCATCCGGCGGCCCCGCCCCCCCTGGTGGTGGTCATCTTTCCGGACGGCGGCATCCGCTACCTGAGCACCCCGCTTTTCGCCCCGCCCCAGGAGCAGGGTGTTCAGGTCCGGGATTTGCGCCGACGCAAGTTGACGGCGTTACGGCCCGGCAAGTCGGCCATGCGCCTGTTCACCCCCGGCCCCAGCCTGGACGACATCACCGGATTCGGAGCATGGCGTCGCATCGTTTTGCTGGACGTGGCGGCCAGGTATCTCAATCAGAAGGACGCCAAAGCCAGTGACCGAGCCGAAGTGCTGGTGGGCGTGGCCGACCTGGACGACCGGGCCGTGGCCGCTGCCCGTGCCGGAGGAATGAGCCTGGAGGTGTCCGGAAAGCAAGCCCTTTCCACGATTCGGGAGCTTGCCGCACGGCTGGGCGTGTCCTCCCGGGTCCGTTTCGTCTCCGCGGGCCAGTGCGCCCCGGAACTGCTCCAGGCCTGCCGCAAGCTGCTCAGCAAGGGTCTCGGGTACGAGAAGCTGCGCTCGGTCTACTTCGACGTGCGCCGGGACAAGCACTACGGGGATCTGCTCGGGGTGGATCCGGAAAAACTGCGCTCCGGCTCCACCGTGGACCTGGACGGCTACGTCAAGGACAATCCTCGGGACTTCACCCTGCTCAAGCGCACCTCCCTGGCGGATCTCAAGGACGGCTTCTTCCTCCAGACCGAGTGGGGCAACGTCCGTCCCAGTTGGTACCTGCAAATGGCCGGTGTGGTTCTGCACGGTCAGTCGTCGGAACTGACCCTGGTCCTCGGGGACGACGACCACCGCTTCCCGCACCTGGAAAACCTTTGCTCCATCTGGCGCGGTGTGGGCAACACCCAGCCCCAGGCCTGGATCACGGCCCAGTCCGCGATCTGCGTCGAGCCGGAGACCTCTTGTTCCCTGTCGTCCCTTCCGGTCATGGACATCCCCCCCCTCGCCCTGCGCTTCTGGCTGCTCTCCGGCTCCTACCATGCCGCGTTGCAATGTTCCGCTGAAAGCCTGGAAATGTGGCTCAAAAACTGGAGACGCATTCAGCAGACCCTGGCAAGGCTGCACACCCTCGCCCCGGATACCGAACCGAAGAAGCCCGCGACGAATATCGGCCAGAATATCGGCCAAAATATCGGTCAATCCCTGTTCAACGTCAAACAGGCTCTCACGGACTGCCTGGAAAACGACCTCAACCTGCCCGCCTTTTGGCCTGCCCTGTTCCAATGCTCCAGGGAAATCAACGCCGCGATCAATCAGAACCGCCTCTCCACCCAGGAAGCCGCGGCCTGCGTCGATCTCTTCCGGTACCTGGACGCCGTTCTGGGCTTGGTGGATTGGACCGAAGTTCCCCTTCGCCCATCCGACCTGCCGGACCACGTCCGCGACCTCTGCGCCCGACGCGAAACCGCCCGAAACGACAAGGACTTCGCCACGGCCGACGCCCTGCGCCAGGAAATCGAAGCCGCCAACTACCGCATCCAGGACACCTCGGATCGGACGCTGATCTTCTCCGCCTCCTGACAGCTTTCTGGTCGTTATTTGACGGCCACCCTTTCAAAGCCTCAACCCGCCCGGACTACCGCCAGGCCCGTTCAAGGCTGATATCGAAGTACTTGCCCACCCCATACTCCCGGCGACGGAAGAATTTGGCCGGGTCGGGGCCGATGATCTGGAGTTCGGGGTGCCGTTTCTGCATGTCCAGGGCGATTTTCATTTCCTTGGTGCAGCCCGTGGAATACGTGGCGTCCTTGCCGTTCCAGACCGCGGGCATCTTTTGGCCCAGCAATTCAAAGGCGCGTTCGATGTCCTCCACGGTTTGGAACCGCCAGACGTCGATGAATCCGCTGCGCTGAACCTTCTCCCACATGTACATCAGATCGTCCCCGTCCATCCCCGGTTCGAAATGTTCGGCGGGATTGATGATCAGGGACTGTTCCAGTCTGGAGCGCAGGTGTGCGACAAAGGCGTTGAGCACGGCGATGGCCGTCTTGGTCTGTCCGGGAATGGACCCGATAATGGCGCTGTAAAAAATCACGGTCTTGCCCGCGGCCCTGGCCTGGCGCATGGCATCGATCAGCTTCTCGGCCTTGACCAGCAGTTCCCGCTCCGTGACGTGCCGGATGCGCTCGGAGCGCGGTTTGCATGAAAAAAAAACTTTTCCGTCCTCGTCGCGGTAAAAGGCGACGATGTCCCGGGTAAACCCCTGGCTCACGGCGATCAGCCGACGATAATGGTCATGTCCGTTGGCCAGGACCAAATTCGCCTCCTTCCAGGCCCTGGCGAAGGTCAGGCTGGTCCGGTACATATTCAGACGCTCCCGGGTGCCGTCCGAAATCATCAGGAGTTGATTTTCCCGGATCCGTTTGAGTAGTTCATTTTTGGAAACCTGATTATCCGTGAGAAAAAAGGCGTCGTCCAGGGATTCGGCCAGCACGGGGTCGTAGTCCGCGTCCCAGACCGTGGGAGCCATGAAGTCGAACCCTTCCTTCAAGGCCAGGATGACCCGGTGGCCCTGACGCATCAGGGAGCGGACGATCAGAATGTCGAACAGTACGGCCCCGCTTTCGCCGGGCAGGTACAGAATCTTCAGGGAATCATGGCGCTTCTGGAACAGATAGCCCCGCAATTCTTCAAACTCCGGCCAGGGAGCGTCCATTTCGTCCAGCAAGGTCTTGGCGTCGGGCTGAATCTCCTTGGACTCCCAAACCGGGAGAACGTCGGTCCACTCGGCCACGGTCTTATGCAGGCGGAACTCCTTGGCCTCCCAAATGCCGTGCAACGTGGCCAGGCGCACCAGTCGCTTCAGTTCCAGAAGGTCCAGATCCTCCCGCAACTGATCCATGTTGGTGCAGGCGATGATGTCCTGCGGGCAGGCGCTGACGATCCGGTGGTACAACGCGGTCTGCGTGAAGGCGTAGGCCCGGGCGTTGGCCCGGCGTTTGCGGTCCCGGAGCGGATCGTCCAGCCCGCTGTAGCTCATGAAGATCGTCAGCATCCATTTGATCAACCGCGACGGAATGATGATGGACGAGTGCAGGGCGGAACGGAACTTGAACTGGCACAGGGCGATGATCTTGTCCCGCAGATACGGGTCGGTGATCTGCTCGCGGACCAGACGGAACAGACTTTTCCAATGGCGGGCGTACTCGGCGCGCAGGGCCGGGGCCAACTCCTGCTTGAGCAGGTAGTCCAGCATCCAGTCCGTGCAGGCCGGAAAAAACTGGTCGTCGTCCAGATCCACCATGAACCGAATCTGTTCCGGTGAAGCGTTCTCCTCCGGATTGGTGGCGTGGTCCAGGTTGTTTTCGGTGAGAAAATGCAGAATCCAGGCGTCCAGCCGGGGATCATGCCCCAGCCGGAACTCCGGAGAAGGACCGGCGCGAAGATGGGCGGACATGTCAGCTCTCCCGGAGAAAACCTTTGGCCTTGAGTTTTTGTAAATAGGACGACCCCGGATACCTGACCAGGTGCATTTTCCGGGACGACCTGGCGACCAGCACGGTGTCCCCCTTGCGCAACGGCCACCCGGATTGTCCGTCAAGGGTCAGGAACACCTCGGTTGCCTCTTCGTCCACCCGGACCCGGATTTCCTGGTCTGCCGGAAAGACGAACGGTTTGACTTCCGTCAGAAACGAACAGATCGGAGTGGCGCAGATCACCTCCAGTTCCGGATAGATCAACGGCCCCCCGGCGGAGTAGGAATAGGCCGAAGCCCCGGTGGGCGTGGAGAGCACCAGGCCGTCGGCCCGCAAGGCGGAGATCCGCTCGTCCGCGAAAAATAGTTCCAGGTTGACCAGCCGGGCCAAATTACCGCGACCGACCACGATATCGTTCACCGCGACGGTTGAAAGCAGGGTGGCCCCGTCGCGGACCAGACGGACGTCCAGGAGCAGGCGTGAGGACACCGCGGCTCCGTCGGCCAGAATGCCCTCCAGGACCTCCTCCCAGGCCTCCTTGGAACACTCCGTCAGGAACCCCACCCGCGCGAAATTGATTCCCAGAACCGCCATATCGTTGGAGCAAAGCTTCCGGGCCACGCTGATCATGGTCCCGTCCCCGCCCAGAACGAGGACCAGGGTAGGAGTCTGGCTTTGGCCCGGCAGACACGGGGAGAGATCGTCTTCGTTTTCCGTAACCCGGGCAACGACCCCGCGGCGGGTCAACCAGTCGGCGATTTCGTCGGCCAGACCGAGGGCTTCGCCATGACCGCGCTTGGCCACCAGAAGGATGGATTTGGGATGAATTCGGTTCATGCCGAAATCCCATGACGCCGAACTATTGAAAAAAACGGAGCAGTTCGGCGGGAGAAAAACTGAATCATGAGGGAAGGGTCCTTGATGCGCCTCTGCGTGCTTGCGCGAAGGCGTCGGCTATGGTGGATCGGTGATCCGTGTCGACGTACTTGCCAGGCAAGGCATTACCCTTTACCCATTCATGGATCAAGGATTGCCGAACCGGCATCACCAAAGAGAGGCGACCGGCAAAGGAGACGAAATCAATGACCGACATGGGGAATACCGAACTCGAAGAGACCATCCGGGTGCTCGGCGCGAAGCTGCTCGACCGAACGGCACTGCTGGCCGCGGCCGAATCCTGCACCGGCGGCCTGATCGCCCACGAGGCGACCAACGTTCCCGGCAGCTCTCGCTGGTTCGCCGGGGGCGTGGTGGCCTATTCCAATCACGTCAAACAGCGGGTGCTTGGTGTGCCGGAGGCCGTGCTGGCGAATCATGGAGCGGTCAGCCGGGAGACGGTCCTGGCCATGGCTCAGGGTGCACGGCGGCTCCTCGGCGTCCAGGCCGCCCTGGCCGTCTCCGGCATCGCCGGTCCGGACGGCGGAACCCCGGAAAAGTCCGTGGGCACGGTCTGGATGGCCTGGGCCCTGGACGACGCGACGCACAGTGCACTGTGGCGCTTTTCCGGAACGCGCCTGGAGATCAAGCACCAGAGCGCCCGCGCGGCTCTGGAAGGTATGTTGGACATGGTTCGGCAAACGGGCTGAAGAGGCGGGGAAGGAAAGGGCTACTCCAAACCGTTCTCCAGAATCTCCTCCTGAAACGCGGCCACCAGGGCCGGATCGAGATGGGTTCCGGCGATGTTTTTCAGAGTCTCGAGTCCTTCATGCATGGTCTTGCCGGGTTGGTAGGGACGATCCGTGGTAATGGCGTCAAAGGTGTCGGCCACGGCCACGATCCGGGCAAAATAAGAAATGTCCTCCCCGGCCAGACCTTGCGGATACCCTGAGCCGTCCATACGCTCGTGATGGTGACGCACCACGTCCACGGCGGGTCCGAGAAAGTCGATCCAGTGCAGGATGGAACTTCCGATTTCGGGGTGGGACTTGATCGCTTGCAGCAATTCCGGCGAATCGCGACAATCCTCGCCGCTGAACAGCCTGTCGGAAAACCCGAGCTTGCCGATATCATGCAGCATGGCCCCGAGATACACAAACTGGGCGTCCTCCTTGGACAAGCCGACCCTTCGGGCCAGACGCAAGGCATACCCGGCGGTACGCTGCTCGTGCCCCTGGGTGTAGGGATCGCGAGCCCCTATCGCGGACGACATGGCCAGCACGAAGGTGGTCACCGCTTTTTTGAACACTTCGTGACGCTCGCGGAGTTCTTCCAGGTCCATCAAAATTCGCTGCTCCCTGGCCTCCACCTTGACCATCATCATCCCCATGGCCTCGGCGATCCTGCGAACCATTTCCGGATGCTCCTCGGTGCTGTACCGGAAGAGATCGCTTCCATATTCACCACCGGCAATCCGCTCCATGATCCGCACAAAATCATCCGTGACATCCCGCATCAGCTTCCTCCAATGCTTTTCCTCATCTCCCGGCGTGGACGGATTTCGACCAGCATTCCCCCGACCACATCCGATCTTCTTGCCTCAACCCTGCGGAAAAGTCCAAAAATCAGCCGTCAAGCAATCACCAAAGCCGCGGAGGCAACATGAAGCTCCTGGACTGACTGATCGAGGATGGCGAGCCCACGTCGAATGGATTCCGAAGAACATCCTGACCAGGAGGAAAGCATGCGCTGCTTCATTGGTTTGCCATTGCCCGGAGACTACCAACGGCTCCTGGCGGGCGTCATCACTGAATGGAAGCCCGTCCTCGGAGCCTGTGCGTCCTGGACCAAACCGGAAAACTGGCATTTGACGCTGAAATTTCTGGGTGAAACGGACCAAGGGCATGTGGCCCGCCTGAGCGAGTTTTTCGGAGGGGGTACGGGAGAGGCCTTTGTCTTGCAAGGGCGCGGTGGAGGTTTTTTCCCGGATCCGCGCAAGCCTCGCGTCCTTTGGGTGGGACTGGGAAAAGGTGCGAACCGGACCCGGCGATTGGCGGCCAGGATCGAGGAAGTCTGCGTGGAACTGGGCTTTGCCCGAGAAGAGCGATTGTTTCGGCCGCATCTGACCATTGCACGGCTCAAACAGCCCCGAAAAGACCATCGCGGCGAGGCGTGCCGCAGTTCGCGCGAAAGTCGACAATCATCCGCCTCGCCCTGGGGCGAGGTCCTACGCTTCGTGGAAACGATTTCCTGGCCGGAAATTACCGTGGACCGGATGGTGCTCTGGGAGAGCCGCCTGTCCGCGGAAGGGCCGAACTATCGGCCCCTGGCGGAATGGAGACTGGCGACGGGAGCCTTCGGATAATCGGCTCCCGTCGATCTACAGATAGTCTCCACGGTTGAACTTGATCCGTTCGGTGACGGCCAGAACTTCCAGTTCGTCAATCATGTCGCGCAGTTCAGGGGCCATGGGCTGAGGCGGGGTCTGTTGGGGCCAGTTGGCCTTCAAGGCGCCGATCTCGGTGGAAATCTCATCAAGGATTCCGTTGGCGCCGCGCAACTCCGGCGGTTGGGCGGTCAGCTGGTGGGCATATTTTTCCCACCTCGAAAGCAGATTGTCGAGGGTGTCCATGGCCTTGCTCTCGAATCCTGGAGTTTGGTCGGCGGGGAACAGCATCTGGGTCGGCGTCAGACGCATCGCATCCCCGGTGCTCAGGGGTTGTGCCGGGCCGGACGGCGGGCTTTGACCGGACGAGATGTTTTCCGTGGCGCGAAGGAGCAGATCTTCAAACCGTTCACTGCCCCTGTTCACCCTCCGGACATCCCGTTCCGCATCCGCCTTGACGAGAGAAGATTGATCTGGATTGATCTTCATGGGGTGCTCCTGGGTGGAGGTGAAATCCGTATGTCTTGCGTTTTTGCAAATAGGTTGCCAACTCCACCGACATGGGTCAAGCCGACGCGAAACCACTGAACTGAATATGCCCAGAGCTACGCCAAGGGCAGCAAAAGGTGCATCAAAACAGGCCCGTACAAGATTTGAAGCATGGCCCCCAGGCTGAGAAACGGGCCAAAGGGAATCCGGGTCCGCATGCCCTGATGGGCATTTTTTGCCATGTAGCCCAGGCTGGCCGCCAGGGCCGTGAACGCGGCCAGAAAGATCATCATCGGCAGCCCCTGCCAGCCCACCAGGGCCCCGAGCATCAGCATCAGCTTGATGTCCCCTGTCCCCAGCCCTTCCACGCCGCGCACCAGGTAGTACCCTTTCTGCAACAACCAAAAGGCCCCCGCGCCGATCACCGCGCCAAGCAGGGAGTCGCCCCAGGTCATGTCCGTCATCAACGCCGTCCCGGAGAAAGCCAGAATCGCCCCAGGGAACGTGAACACGTCCGGCAGGATAAATTCCTGAAAATCGATGAAGCTCATAATGATCAGCAATCCCCCAACGGCCATGTACAAAAGCCATTCCCAGCCCAGGCCGAATTGCACTGCCAGCAGCAGCGCCCAGATCCCGGAAACCGCCTCCACGATGGGATAGCGCCAGGAAATGGGCTCCTTGCAAGCCCGGCACCGCCCGCGCAACAGGATGAAGCTGACCAGCGGAATATTCTCCCACCAGACAAGCGCGTTGCGGCAACGCGGACAATGCGAGGCCGGCAGGACAATGGACTCTCCGGTCAGGTAGCGATGGATGCAGACGTTGTAGAAGCTGCCCAGGACGAGGCCGAGGGCCAGGGCGATGAGGGGGAAAAAGGCGATTAATGGGGTCACGATAAACTCAATCCCTGAGCATGCTGCTACGGCACCAAAGGCGCAACCGGCAAACCCAGGGCCGGGTCGAGGCCCAGCATCAGGTTGGCGTTGACAAGCGCTTGGCCGGATGCGCCGCGGCAGAGGTTGTCGATGACGCTGACGATCACCAGCCGATTGGTTCGCGCATCCACCAGCAGGCCGAGATCGCAGAACATGGTCCCGCGGGTGAAACGGGTTTCCGGCCATGATCCTTGCGGGTGGACGCGCACCCAGGACCCGGCTGTCGGGCCCAGGATATCGGAACGAGTGGCGTAGAAGTCGCGGTAGAGTTCCAGGACCTCCGCCCCGGTCACGGATCGGGTCAACCGGGTGTAGACCGTGGACAGGATGCCCCGGTCAATGGGCAGCAGGTGCGGATTGAAGGACAAAGCCACCGGGGTTCCGGCCAACTTGCCCACTTCCTGTTCCATTTCCGGGGTATGGCGATGCTTGCCCAGGCCGTAGGCCCGGAAGGTGTCGTGAACTTCGCAGAACAGCGTGGCCGTGGCCGCCTTGCGCCCGGCCCCGGAGGCCCCGGACTTGGAGTCGGCCACGATCCCGTCCGGCTCCACCAACCCGGCTTGCAGAGCCGGAGCCAGGGCCAGCAGGACGCTGGTGGGGTAGCAGCCGGGGTTGGCCGTCAGCCTGGCCCGGACGATGTCCCGGGCGTACAGCTCCGGCAGGCCGTAAACCGCCTGATCCAGCAGATCGGCGTGGCGGTGCTCCAGGTTGTACCACTGGGCGTAGACTTGGGGATCACGGAGCCGGAAGTCCGCGCTCAGATCCACCACCCGGACGCCTTTTTGGAGCAACTCCGCGGCCATGTCCATGGCCGTCCCGTGGGGCACGGCCAGGAAGACCAGCTTGCAGGCTTCGGCCAAATCGTCCGTGTCCGGCTGGGTGACCACCAGATCGGCCAAACCGGTCCCGGCCAAATGGGGCAGCAGCAGCCCCAGGGTCTTTCCGGCCTCGCTCCGGCTGGTGGCCCGAACCAGTTCCATTTCCGGATGCCCGGCCAAAAGCCGACACAGCTCCATGCCGGTATACCCGGCCACGCCCACGAGTCCGACGGGAATGCGTTGCATGGTTCTCTCTACGGTTGGTGATTTCAAAAAGTTCGTTACGCCGATTTGCGCACGTAGTGCATGCGCAACTCGAAGAGCATGTCCTTGAGCAGCTTGGATTCTTCGGCATCCAGATTGCCCTTGGTCTTTTCCTCGAGCATGGCCAGGATATCGATGGTGTGTTTGGCTATTTCGATGTTCTCGGCGGTCTTTCCGGTTTCCGGGTCCGGAACCTCGCCCAGATGGACCAGGGCCGAGGAACTCAGGGACAGAACAAAGGTGGGAAAGCAGACCTGGGGCATCACGCAGCCTTGAAAAGCTCCGGCTCCGGCCTGGTGGTCCGCCTGGGCCTGTTCCACGGCCGATGCACCTTGCTCCGTGCCTTCCTTGCCATGACCAACGCGTCGATCCGTGATCTTGATCTCTTCGTTCATTGTTCACCTTCCTTGTCGAATGCTTGTCGGACGGAAGCTCATGCACTCGACCGGTTTCGCTCAGGTTCTCTCCGGTTCCTCTCCCGGAACGCTCCGCGGATCCAGGGCCTGTTCGTAGGCGGTCAACCCGGCCTCCAGATAATCCCGGCTGGCGGTGTGTCCACCGCAGGCTTTGAAGGCCTGGCGCAGGGCGTAGAGCCCGGCCAGGACGTCCGCGTAGTCCACGTGGCCCATATGACCAAGACGGATGATCCGGCCCTTGAGGTGATCCTGGCCTCCGGCCATGACCACGCCGTAGGCGTCGGCCGCGATTTGCAGCAGCCGCTGCCCGTCCAGACCGGCGGGGACCAGGATGCTGGTCAGCCCCCATGTGTACTGTTTTTGCACCAGCAGTTCCAGCCCCAGGGTTCGGACCGCCCTGCGGGTCAGCTGGGTCAGGGCCCATTGCTTGCGGAAAATTTCCTCCAGCCCGCGCTCCCGGAACAGCCTCAGCGAAACGTCCAGTCCGTTGAGCAGATTGATGGCCGGGGTGAACAGGGTCTGGTCCTTCAGGCAGTTCTCCCGCTCCCGGCGCAGATCAAAATAGGCCACGGGGCAGGCCCCCGGAGAGCCCGCGGGACCTGCCTGGCGTTCCACCGCGGCCCAGGCCCGGGCGCTAAGGGCGATGAAGGCCAGGCCGGGTGGGAGCATCAGGCCTTTCTGGGAGCCGGTCAGCAGACAGTCCACGCCCCATTCGTCCATGGGGCACGGGGAAATGGCCACGGCGGAAATGCCGTCCACCACCAGCAGGACGTCCCGGTGCCGGGTCATTTCCGCGATCTCCCGCACCGGATGCAGCACCCCGGTGGAGGTTTCCGAAGCCTGGACCAGCACCCCTCGGATGGCCGGGTCCGCGTCCAGGGCCTCGCGGATCGCCTCCGGGGAAACCGCCTGGCCCCAGGGCAGCTTGAGCACCGTGGCTTCCAGCCCCCGGGCCAGGGCGATATCCTTCCAGCGCTGCCCGAACTTCCCGGCCTCCACCACCAACACCCGCTCGCCCGGTTGAAACAGGTTCCACACCGCGGCGTTCATGGCCCCGCTGCCGGAACAGGTCAGCGGCAGCACGGGTTGTGTCGTCCCGAACAGCCATTGCAGCCCCTCTTGAATCCGGTGCAAGACGGCCTTGAATCCGGGCTTGCGATGATGGACCATATCCTGGGCCAGGGCCAGGCGGACTTCCTCGGGCAAGGGCGTCGGTCCCGGGGTCAGCAAACGCAGCTTGTTGCGCATTCGATTCGTTCCTTTCTGGTTGTCGTCAATGAAAATCGATCCTTACCCATGCCCCACAGCCCAGTTCGCCCCCCGGCCCCAATCCACCACCAGGGGCACGTCCAGCTGAACCACCGAAGCCATCAACTCGGCCACTCGTTCGCCGACCCGCTGGCTCTCCGCGTCCGGGGCCTCCAGGAGCAGTTCGTCGTGGACCTGAAGGATCATCCGGGCCCCGGCCGCCCGCAGTGCTTCGTCGCCGTGAACGCGGATCATGGCCATTTTGATGATGTCCGCGGCCGAGCCCTGAACCACGGTGTTAATGGCCATGCGCCGGGCGATCTGGGCCAGATTGTCGTTGCGGGAGTTGATGTCCGGCAAGGTCCGGCGCCTTCCGGCCAGGGTGAACACCGCCCCTTGTTCCTTGGCCTTGGCCACCACCTCTTCGTAAAAATCCCGGACCTTTTGCAGCCGGGTGAAGTACAGGGCCATGAAGTCCTTGGCCTGCTGCTGGTTGATGCCCAGTTCCCGGCCCAACTTTTGCGGCCCCATGCCGTAGAGCAGCCCGAAATTGATGGTCTTGGCCTTGCGTCGCTCCTCGGCGGTGACCTGCTCCGGCTCCTTGACGAACAAAATGGCCGCGGTACCGGAATGGACGTCCACTCCCCGGGCAAAGAGATCCCGCAGGTGCGGATCTTCGGAAAGATGGGCCAGGACGCGCAACTCGATCTGGGAATAGTCCGCGCTGATCAGCTCCTGGCCGGGCGGCGCGGTGAAGCAGGCCCGCATCCGCCGTCCCTGGTCGCCTCGGATAGGGATGTTCTGTAGATTGGGGTTGCTGCTGGACAGTCGCCCCGTGGCCACGGCCAACTGGTTGAAGGTGGTGTGCACCCTGCCGCCTTTGTCGGCCAGTTTGGGCAGCGGTTCAAGATAGGTGGAGCGCAGCTTTTCCAGTTTGCGGTACTCCAGGATCTCCGGAACGATTGGATGCTCCCCGGCCAGCCGCTCCAGGACCTCCACGCTGGTGGACCTGCCGCCGCCGGGGGTCTTGCGTCCGGTCTTCAAGGCCAGGCGCTCGAAGAGCACCTCGGCCATCTGCTGGCTGGAACGCAGATTGAACGACCCTCCGGCCCGCTGGGAAATGGACCTGGAAAGCCGCTCCAATCCCGCCTGAACCTCGTCCAGGAAGGCTTTCAGGGCCTGCTGGTCCAGCAGCACTCCGACCCGCTCCATGTCCACCAGCACCGGGATCAAGGGCATCTCCAGAGTGGCGATCAGCTCGGAAAACCCGGCCTGCCCCACGCTGCGCCCCAGGGCCTCGGCCAGCCGCAACGTCAGCAGGGCGGGCGCTTCCTCGCCGGGCTGGGCGGCATCCGCCAGCTCATGGCCATATCGGCGAACCAGCGCCGCCAGGCTGTAGTCGCGCTCCTCGGGCTGGAGCAGGTAGGCAGCCAGACTGACGTCGAAGCGTCGGTCCATGGGCACTTCGGACCAACACGCGTCCTGGGCCAGCAAATCCTTCCAGGAATGGGCCGCGACCAGGGCCGCCGGACGCAACGCGTCCACCAAATCCTTGGTCACGTTCTTGGACGTGCCGCCCCACAGGAGTTCACGCCCTTCCAGCCCCAGTCGCCAACTGTCTCGGTCCGCGGCCACCCCGACCCGTTTTCCGGAAAAATTCGGCAGAACCTCCGTTCGTTCCAAAGCCTGTTCATCCGGAGGGTCGTCTTTCGGGTTCCGATGCGCGGCCAAGCGTTTCGTCGCCTTCTGGGTTTTCGAGGTCAGCAACTCTCCTTGGCGCAATCGCCCTTGATCGGACGATGCCGATGCTTCAGGCGCGGACAGGGCCGCCATCTCTCGTTCGAGGGAGCGAAATTCGTATTCGCGCAGAAACGCCAGCAGCGACGCGTCGTCCCATTCCCGGCAACGATAATCCTCCAGCTGGGCGTCCGGATGCAGGTCCGTGCGCAGACGGGTCAGCTCTCGGTAGGTAAAAATGCGCTCCAGCTCGGGTTCGACTTTTTTGCGCTCCTTGGGCGTCAGCACGTTCACGTTGTCCCGCAAAGCCTCCAGGGTCGGGAATCGCCGCATCAGCCCCATGGCGGTCTTTGGGCCGACGCCGGGAATGCCGGGGATGTTGTCCGTGCTGTCTCCGGTCAAGGCCTGGAAATCCGGCCACTGCTCCGGGGTCATGGCGTGTTCCCGGCGGAAGGATTCGTTGGTGACCAGCTTCTCGTTTTTCAGGCCCGGGTCCCAGATCACGACATTCTTGTCCAGGCATTGCAACAGGTCCTTGTCCGAACCGACGACAACCACCGGGCATTCGGACTTGAACTTCCTGCACAGGCTGGCGATCAGGTCGTCCGCCTCCACCCCTTCCGACACCTGGACGGTCAGGCCGAACAGCTCCACTCCCCGGACCAGCGGCTCGATCTGTTGGACCAGGGCTTCCGGGGTCTTGGGGCGCTGGGCCTTGTAAGGCGTGAACAATTCATGGCGAAACGTGGGGCCGGGGCCGTCCAGGAAAAAGCCGGCGTAGCGCGGTCGTTCCTCGCGATGCAGGCGCAACAGCAGGCGCAGGACGATGAACAGGGCGTTGGTCGGGAAGCCGTCCGAGCGCTTCAGATCCGGAAAGGCGTAAAAGGCCCGGTACAAAAAGGAGGTTCCGTCAAGAAGAAACACCGGGTCCGCGGAGAGGTTCAGGCGGGATTTCAGGCTCATGGAGTCTCGGGTAGGGCTTGGGAGCACTCGGGGGATGTTCAAACGGTGGTTGAAACGCGGTCAGGATGTACTGGGCGTGGGCTTGGCCACGGCGCGTTTGGCGGAACGAAGACGCTGCCAGACAAAATCCTCGGGGTCGTTTTCGCCGATATTGGCCAGCGGAACTTCCGCCCGGGCCATGGTCGCGTGGCCTCCGGCCGAGCCCACGTCGCCGAACAGCTTGTTGGCCAGCTTGCCCATGTCCCGATGCAGTCCGTCGCCGCGAAAGATCAGGACCAGGGTGTCGTCGCAGACCCCGCAGGTCACGGTCCAGGAAATCCCGTACAGTCGCAGGAAGAAATCCCCGAGGATCACCAGAATGTCCGGGGAGTCCAGTCGTCCCATGAACACGTGCAGGCAATGGCCGTTCACCCGCAGTTTGCGGAAGGCCAGGGAAAAATACTTCAGCCAGTCCAGCCGGAACTCGCTGCGGGAAATCTTGCGCAGCAGGTTCAGATTGCCGAACTTGCTCAGGTAACGAAAGGCCCGGACGTCGATGTCCGAGAACTGCCGCTCGAAACTCTGGGTGTCGGTCTTGATGCCGTAGAGCAGGGCCGTGGCCAGCAGTTCTCCCGGTCGGATCTTCAGTCTATGGAGATACTCCGTGAGCATGGTGCTGGTGGCCCCGTATCCCGGCTGGATGTCCTGAAATTCCGCCTCAACCGGATTTTCCGGAACCAGGGGATGGTGATCGATGATCAGGGAAAAGGCGTAGTCCTTGAATGCCGGGTGATGGTGAGGCTGCGAGTCCACCAGGGCGAAGTGGTCATACTGCGCGGCCAGGTTCGGGGTCAGGCGCTGGGTGGGGATGCGCAGAGTCTTGATCATGGTCAGGTTGTCCGGCCGGGATATCTCGTTGACCTGGGCGCAGTCCACCGCGGCCACCTTACGGGCCATGATCCGGCGCAGGGCCTGGGCCGAGGCCAGTGCGTCCGGGTCAGCGTTCATCATGATCAGCCAGCGGTCCGATTTGCGCCACAGCTCGTTCAGGGCGTCGATCTTGGAGCCCAGGGATCGGAAGTAGCCCATCTAACTCGTTCCTTTCAGCCAAAGCGGCAACCCGGCGACCATCAGAACCACTTCGTCGGCCAGGCCCGCGATTTGTTGATTTAAAAGGCCCAAGCTGCGAACGAAGTGCCGGGTCTGGGGCGTGGCCTGGATCGGACCGAGGCCGATTTCCGAACTGACGAAAAGCAGGCGCGTCCCGACCATTTTCAGGGCGCTCTCTTGCAAGCAGTCCAGCAGTTCGGTTCGCAACCGGGTCTCCTGGTCGGCCTGGATGCAGGCGAACAGCCAGAAGTCCAGGCTGTCGACCAAAATGGCCCCGTGGTCCGCCCGCTCCCGGCGCAGCGCCTCGGGCAGTTCGATATTCGTCTCCAGGGCCGGTAGATGCGCGGGCCGCTGGCGACGATGCTCCCGGATACGCTGGCGCATTTCCATGTCCTGGGCCGCGGCCGTGCCGACGAACAGATGCGGACCGTCCGCCTGAAGCAGACGCTGCAAGGCCCAGGCGGACTTGCCGGACTTCTCTCCTCCGAGAATCAAGGTAATCATGAGCGACCCGTCATGGCGCGGAGCATGTTCAACGATTCCATGAACCCCTCCGGTTCAAAAACTTCCAGCATCAAGACACAGTCCGGGCGAATCCGCCCCAGAATTTCCTCCAGCAGCGACCGGCCGCGGTGGTCCAGCTCGGTCAGGGAACGATGCCCGTCCCGTGGCCGTCCATCCGCCCCAAACTTGCCGGGAGCGCTGAGATGCATCATGCGCACGCGGGACCAAATCCCCGGCAGGTGGTGGGTTTGCTGTCCGTGGACGAGCAGATGCCCCAAGTCCAGGCAAATACCCAGGTTGGAGGATTGAATCAATGACCACGAGTCCACCAGATCGTTTTCCCGGATGTTCTCCAGCAGCAGTTCCTCCGGGCGTCCGCTCCCGTGTTCCTGCCTCTGCTCCCTCTCTTGATCCCAAAGTCGAACAAAATCGCGCAGGGAGTCAAAACTTTGCCTGAAGGCTACGCCATTTCCCGATGGCGGGCAAATCCGGGACTGTCCGGAAAGATCGGCAAAATCGGCCCGCGCCTCGGGCGGATGCAGCACGAAGGCCCAGGGACGGAGAAAAGCCGCCTTGCGTCGCAGCCCGAAGACGATCTCCCAGACCCGTTCCGGTCCTTCGTTCCAGGGCAGATCCAGGGGCAGATGGACGTGAAACCCGAGGCCGGTCTCTGCCAGCCAGGGAGGCAGGTCATGTTCGGTGTAGGCCAGGCAGGCTTCGGATTGAAAAAAAAGCAGCCCCACTTCGTCCACCAACGGCTCAAGCCGCCGGCAATTCGCGGCGACATCCGCCGGCCAGACGAACGACGGGGCGGCAATTCTTGCATGTTTCAGCCTGGAGCGTGAACAGAGACCGGAAGCGGACATGGCCGGGATTTTTGGGAAGACGCCCGTTTTCATGAAGTCGTGGTTGACATGGGGAAAAAATCACAGCAGAACGCTCTCAGCGCGCAGGAGTCCAGGGACGATGGCATACACCTTGCAAAAAAAACTTGCACGACTGCCCGCTCAGCAGGTTTTTCGCACCGTTTTCCAAGGCCCAGCCCAATGCGCACCGTTCGCTTTTTCGTCCAGCACTACTTCAACCCCCTGCACGTCTACTGTAGACTGCGGGAAATCGGCGTCAACACCTGCACGGCCCAACGGTTTTGTACGGTGTACGAGCGCTTCGTCTATCGCGCTTTCCGATTCTGATTTCTCGCGTCACACCCTGCCGTGCCATCGCGCCTGCCCGGACGTTCCAACTCGGTCCGACAGGTTAGTTGCCAGATTCACCGGTAGATTCGCCGGTAAGTTCGCCGACAAACTTGTTAGGCGGATACGCCCGTCTCCCTCCCGCAAGCCCTTTCAAAACCACGGTTTTTCGACCATCAAGAAAATAACGTCATCCGCTTTTCCCGCCGGACCACCTGCTGCACAGTCTTGCTGCATCGCATCTCTTCCCGGGGCAGGTCCCCCAGGAAACGCGACGGCTTGAGCCGCAAGGTTCGACCGAACAGATTGCGTTTTTCCGCATGGCTGAGAAACAGCCATTGCCTGGCCCTGGTCAACCCGACATAGAACAGCCGCCGCTCCTCTTCCAGATCCCCGAGAAAACTGGATGGCAAACTGGATAGCGGACCAATGACGCCTTCCTGGGGAGGTTCCTCGGCGTCCCGATGCCCCCCCAGCGGACCAAGCCCCACCATGGGCAACAGACCGTCTTCCAGGGCCGGCAAAAAGACAGCCTCGAACTCCAGCCCCTTGGAGGCGTGCAGGGTCATCACCTGGACGGTTTCGGCCCGGGCGCGGACCAGTTCCAGTTCGGTGTGGAAGTTGATCCAGGTCAGCAGCCCGGCCCAGCCCTTGTGCCGGGCGTAGGCCTCCTTGAGACGCAAAAATTCCTTGCTTTGCCAGAACAGGCGATCAAAGGGCGGCACTTCCTGCAAATGGGCCGCCAGGGCCACGGGTCCCTGCACCAGGGCCTGTTCCAGAACGTGACCCTGAACATGCCGTGTAAGGACTTCCTGGTCCGCATCCTCCGCCCGACCGAGCCCCAGCAGTTCCGCAGCGGCCTGCAACAGCAGGGCGACCCTGGGTTCTTTCCAGAACGGCTCGGATTCGGGCGCGGAACAAGGCACCCCGAGGCGCTGCATGGCCTGAACGATGGGCGGAATCAAGGCCTTGATCCGGACCAGCACCGCCACGTCTCCGGGGCTCAGGCCGCCCTGAGTTCCCCGATCCGCTTCCCAATGGGCGCTCCCGCCCAACAGCGTCCGCGTTTGGTCGGCGATCCAGGCAGCCTCCCGGGCCGCGCTGGAGGCCTGAAACAGGGCGATCCGCCCCGCATGCGGATTTTCGGCCAACAGGCCTTGCTCGCCCGGAAACACCTTCCCTGAGAGACGCACCAGGTTTTCCGTGGAGCGGTAATTTCGGCTCAGGGAGACGACCTCCAGATCGGGCCAGCGAGCACGCATGGTCGCGGCGATGTCGTCCACCGCGCCCCGAAAACCATAGATGCTCTGACGGGGGTCGCCGATGGCCCAGAACCCGGAGCCGTCCTGGGGGGCGAGGGCCTGAAGCAGTTCCCACTGGAGCCGGGAAAGGTCCTGCACCTCGTCCACCAGGATGTGCGTATACGGGTGATGGGCGCGCTCCTCGGTGGCCTGGGCCAGCCAGAACTCCAGCAGGTCCGTGTAGTCGACCAGGTTCCAATCCTGCTTCTGGCGGGCGTACCGGGCGGCAAGTTCCGCCCTTTCCGCCGCGCCCTCGGCAAGGTCGGACACCACGCGGCTCTCCCTGGCACGGGAGAGTTCGTTCCAGGCCTGCTTCACCCCGGCTGGACCGAGTTCCGGATTGGCCGCGGCGAAAACCCGCCGGGCCGCGTCCTCGGAGAGCAGGACCGGGGCGTCGCCCTGGACCCTGGTCCAGACTTCGTAGGCCGCGGCGTGCAGGGTGTCCGCCTGGGGCAGGGCTTCTTCCTCGCCCTGGGTGGCGATGAGTCGTTCGCGGAGTTCATTGGCCGCCCGCCGGGTGAAGGTGACCACCAGCATCCGCCGGGGCTGTTCCCCTTTTTGCAACAAATAGGCGATCCGGCCCATCAAGGTCCTGGTCTTGCCCGTGCCCGGCCCGGCCAGGACCAACACCGGCCGCGGCCCGGCCCGCAAGGCCCGGCCCTGTTCCGCGTTGAACTCCATCCGGGCTTCGGGCCGTGCGCCTTTGTCCGAAGGCTCCGATGGGATTCGCGATGGGGGGACGGCCCCATAGGAAGATTGTGGCTCGGCAGCCGAGGGTTGAGCATCCACGGGTTGAGCCTCTGCGGGCGGCGTCGCGAAAAAAGCGCGGCCCCGTCGCAGTTCCCGCTGTTCTTGGGGCGTGAACATGGAAATCGTGCCGAAATGACCGTCATATCCGGACTGGCGCAGTACGCGGCCCTGGCGCATCCGGCGCAACGATTCGGCCAGGGCCGGGCGGCGACGGGCCATGTCGTCCAGGGGCAGCTCGCCGAGAATGTCCAGCTCCGAGCCATGAGCCGCGACCAGGGCCGCGTATTCCCGGCGCACGGTCTTGGTACCCGGGCCTTTGCCCAGGACTTCCGAAATCAATTCCACCAAGGGCACCAGGGACTGAAATCCAGGCTGATTGGGCGGCTTCAGCGGCTGGTCCCGGTCGGCCAATTCCATTACCCGATGCAGCACGCCCAGGGTCAGGGGCTGGCCGCAAACCGGGCAGATGTTGCCCCGGGCCATGGCTTCTCCGGGGGACAGGACCACGTCGCACTTGCGATGCCCGTCCAGATGATACTTGCCCTCCTCGGGAAAGAACTCCACCGTGCCCAGGAAGGCATGGCTCCCGCCGTCGCCCCGTAGGGCCTTGTATATGCCCTCGAAGCTCGGCTCGCCGCGAAACAGATTGGCCTCCCGGGCCAGCTTCTCCCCGGAATGGGCGTCGGAATTGGAAATCATCCGAAAGCGGTCCAGGGCGCTCCACTGCCAGTTCATGTCCGGATCCGAGGACAGCCCGGTCTCCAGGGCGAAAATTTCCGAGGACAGTTCTCCGTAGCACTCCTCAATGGCGTCGAAGCCGGACTTGGAGCCGAACAGGGAAAACCAGGGCGTCCAGATATGCGCGGGGACGAGAAAGGCCTGGGGGTGCAGCTCCAGGACCATTTCCAGGAGATGGCGCGAGTCCAGCCCGAGGATGGGCCGACCGTCCGAACCCAGATTGCCGATTTGTTCCAACTTGGCGTTCAACGCCCTGGCCTGCTCCAGACCGGGGACGTACACCAGATGATGGACCTTGCGCACCCGGCCCGCGCGTTTGTAGATGGTGCTGATTTCCGCGGAGAGAATGAACCGGACCGGGCTTGCGCCGCGACCCGGAGCAACGGACTCCAGCCAGGGGATCTCCGCCGAGAGGTCCGCTTCCCGCCGCGGAACCAGCAGGCCGGAATCGTCCTCTTCCAGACATTCCTCAAGGTCTTGCAGCCATCCGGGATGGGTGAAGTCTCCGGTGGCCACCACGTCCAGACCCTTGACCCGGGCCCAGGCGGCCAGGTGGCTCGGCGTCAGGCCGCGGCTGGTGGCCCGGGAATACCGGGAGTGGATATGCAGGTCCGCGCGGAACAGGTCGGAGGTCATTCGGGAATCACTGGGTGATTGTTGGGGGAGACGTCGTGAGGATGCGCCGTGGCGCAGTCCGAGGGATCGCCCTGGAGCTTGGCCAGGGTGTGGTCCAGAGCGGGCAGCAGGGCTTCGAGGTTCTCCCGAACCGCCTTGGGAGAACCCGGCAAATTGATGATCAGGGCGCGGCCCAGGATACCGACCACGGCTCGGGAAATCACGGCATGCGGGGTCTTGCGCAGGCCGGCCTGGAGCATGGCCGCTTCCATGCCGGGCAGGCGTTTTTCGATCACGGAGAGGGTGGTTTCCGGGGTGGTGTCCCGGGGCGCGACCCCGGTGCCCCCAGTGGTCACGATCAGGTCGAAGCCCTGTTCCAGAGCCAGTTCCGTGAACAGCGCGCGCAATCTTCCGGGCTCGTCAGGAAGCAGAAAGCCTTGGGCCCAGGCCAGTTCCAGGGGCCCGCCGGTCTGTTTGTCCAGCAGCTCGACGATCAGCGGCCCGGCCCGGTCCTCGCGGTGTCCGACGTAGCCTTTGTCGCTGAGCGTGATCCAGGCCAGACTGTGGCCGCATTTTGTCGCGGCCCAGGATTGCGCTCCCGGCTCAACCTGGAACGCTTCCAACACCTGGACCCAGCAGCCCTCACGGCTCGGCAGACCGCCAACGGGATCCGGCCAACGGAACATGCCCAGCACCCGAAGGCTCCCGGCTTCGCCGGGTCGGGCCAAGACAGCGCCCACGCCGGGCAACGGTGGCGTTTCCGCGATCAGGTGCGGGCCGGGAAACAGGCCCGAAGCCGTATCCGGCTCCAAAACCGGACCGCGTACCACGGCCAGACGTTGCCCCGAGGCGAAATTCTCCCGCCGCATGGAGCTGAGTCGCAATTGCATGGCGTTTTCCGTGAATCCCGGAACAGTCTTTGGACGCCCAAACGACAAAAGCCCCTCGTTCGCACGAACAAGGAAGCTTTGGCCGTGGACCGAGGGGCCAAAACCCCTTGAGCTTGTCGCCCCTGAGGCCGGATGAAGACAAGAAGCGATTAGTGATCCATGTGCTTGCCCTGCTTGATGCGGACAAGCGCGGTGATCACGATCACGGTCAGATAGGTGAAGATGAACCCGACGCCGATTACGCTGGAAAGATCGGCTTCCTTGGCCGCGTTGGCGATCAAAGTGGGGATGATTTCCGTAATGCCCATGGTCGTCTCCTTTGTAATAAAGTTCACATGCGAGGTCTTTGGTCAATGTCCAGGCAAATGTCAAGAACGGAGGCGGACAAGACAATTCACTGAAGGAACGCCGGTTCTTCATGCTGTTTGAAGGCTTGATCGAACAGTTGGGTCGGATTATCCATTTTGGGGGCGAGTGGAGCGCGTTTTCAGCTCAGAACCCTATTCTGAGCACGGATACTGAACAAACGCCCAGAACAAGAACCTTGATCAACCGTCTCGCATCCAAATATATAGCATCCGGATCTTGCCATGCACACAGCCGAACACAAGCCTGAAGCCGGAATAATCTCCCCCCGTCCGCTCATACTCGTTTCCGCGCCCTGGGCCATGTACAACCGGCCCTCCATCCAGCTCGGCACGCTCAAGGCCCACCTGCGCCGCCGGTTCCCCGACGTGCCGGTCCGGGCGGAGCATGTTCATCTTCATGCGGCTGCGGCCGTCGGCTACACCTTGTATCAAGTCATTTCCGAGCGAACCTGGGTCGCGGAAAGCGTGGCCGCGACCTTGCTCTTTCCGGACCAGGGTCCGGCCATTCAGCGGCTCTTCGAGCGGGAAAGCAGGCAAAACCCGGCCATCCGCGCCGTGGGGCTGCCGGCTCTGGCCCAGGCCCTGGACACGGCCTGCGACCGGTTCATCGCCGACATCGACTGGACCGCGTTCGGTCTGGCCGGGTTCAGCGTCTCCCTGTGCCAGTCGACCTGCTCCCTGGTTCTGATCCGGCGCATCAAGCGAAAATATCCGGAACTGCCCGTCGTGGTCGGCGGGGCCGGTTTTTCCGGCGAATCCTTCGTGGCCCTGACCGCCGCGTTTCCGGAGATCGATTACCTGACCCAGGGAGAAGGGGAAACGGACCTGGCCGAGCTGACGGACGCCCTGTGTCGGAACCAAGGGGCTGCGCGAAAACCCCTCCCGGACGGCCTCAACCGCCAAATCCGGGATTTGGACGATCTGCCCATACCGGACTTCGACGACTATTTCGCCCAACTGCAAACTCTTGGCCCGGTGAAACAGTTTCATCCCGTGCTTCCGGTGGAGGCCTCCAGGGGTTGCTGGTGGATCAAGAAGCCGGACCCGAACCGCCCCGCTCAAGGCTGCGCGTTCTGCAACCTGAACCGGCACTGGGCCGGATACCGGGCTAAATCCCCGCGCAAGGTCGCGGAGGAAATCACCGCCCTGAGCACCCGGCACAAGGTGCTGGGCTTTTCCTTTATGGATAACCTGCTGCCCCGCAAGGGCGCGACGGAATTGTTCACCACGCTGGCCGAATCCGGCAGGGACTACCGACTGTTCGGCGAAATCCGGGCCGACACGCCCCCGACCCTGCTCGCGGCCATGCGCCGGGCCGGGATGCGCGAAGTCCAGGTAGGCGTCGAGGCCTTGAGCAGCGCCCTGCTGGCCAGGATGAACAAGGGCACCAGCGCCCTGGACAACATCGAGGTCATGCGCCACTGTGAGGCCCTGGGCATCCATCACGGCGGCAACCTGCTGATGCGTTTTCCCGGCTCCACGGCCCAAGAAGTCCAAGAAACCCTGGCCAACATGGAATTCGTCGCCCTCTACCTGCCCCTGCGTCCGGTATCCTTCTGGCTGGGCCTGGGAAGCCCGGTATTCCGCGATCCGCGCGGCCACGGAATCCGCCTGACGGGCAACGACCCGCGCTGGAGCGTCCTGTTTCCTCCTCAAATCGCCCGGACCCTCCGCTTCATGGTGCAGGGGTACGTCGGCGGCAAGCGGGAGCAGCGCAGGTTGTGGCGACCGGTGGAGCACCGGGCAAGACAGTGGGCCAGGGAATACGCCCAATCCATGCGCGGCCCGAATCCCGCCCCGATCCTGGGCTACCAGGACGGCGCGGACTTCCTGATCATCACCCTCCGCCGCCCGGACAAAACCCACGACACCCACCGCCTGCCCCAAGCTTCACGCCGCATCTACCTCTTCTGCCGAAAAAGCCGCACCAGAAACCAAATCCAATCCCTGCTCCCCCACCTGGCCGCGGACAAACTGGACGGCTTTTTGCGGATGATGGTGGACAAGCGATTGATGTTCTCGGAATCCGACAGATTTCTGAGCCTGGCCGTGCCCATGGACCGGAGTGCGGAGGATTTATAAGCGGCCAATGGCGTGAATTCGGACTGAATGCGCCACCACGGCAACGTATTGCACCGAGGCGACATCTTTTCTCAAAGTGTTCAGCCATGCTCCACCCCGCCATACCACTCTGAGGTGGGCTTTATGCAGGGCTTTTTTCAGGATTGATCTGGCACTGCATAATGTTGGCATCGACGGTGGAGGGATTGTGTTGCAGAGCAAATAATGCTTTTGAAAACAGAATGTCGTGAACGAAAAAGGTTCTTTTCGAGAAGAGGCTTAGCTGTTTGTGAGATAAGGTGGTGAGTTTTTGTCAATTTCGTATAATAAGTCTGTTAGCAGTTGAAAAAGCCAGATTCTGCAGGCTGTTCAAAAACCCCGGCGGAAAGGCGGAAAAAGTTCAATGTCGAAGGGTGTTTAGTCGTTCTTGAGGGGGGTTGGACTTTTTGCAGCAACGCAGCTAGCGGGGATTATTCAACAGCCTGTTAGATGGGTTTGCCGTCGTGCCGACCCATATCCACGGCATTATTGTGGTTGTAGGGGCACCCGCAAGGAGTGCTCCTACGATGGGCGAGATTGTTGGGGGATATAAATCGTTGTGTACACCACGGGTTGAAATGGATAAACCAAAACCAACCCCGCACCATTCTGGGTAAATTAGGCAACGGAATCATTGGGAACACATTATCCGCAAGGAGTCCGAATTGAGTCGACTCCAGGAATGCATTGGCAATAATCCGACGAAATGGGCAATGGATAGACTGTTTATTCCACCTGACATCAACGCTACTGTTTCGGAAACCAGGGGTTCAAGGTCTGCCCTGCCCCAGGTCCCGTTTAGAACTTTGACCTGACATACTGAGAGGAGTCCACCTGATGCGCGGTGATTCTGGAGCAAGGCGTTTGTGGCGGGGGATGGCCGTTTGCTTGGTGCTGGCCGGGGCGATGTTTTTGGCGGGCTGCGGGGATTCCTCGCCGCCGGCCCAAGGGCGGCCGCCGGCCCTGCCGGTGAACGTGATCACGGCCCAGAAGATGACCGTGCCCATCTACGGCGAGGCCGTGGGCAACACCCAGGCCGTGGAGACCGTGGAAATTCGCTCCCGGGTCAACGGGCACATGCTGCGCCGCGACTTCGGAGACGGGGCCCTGGTCAAAAAGGATCAGCTTCTGTTTCTCATCGACCCGGATCAGTACCAGCAGGATCTGTCCAAGGCCAAGGCTCAATATGAGTATTCCCAGGTCAGCCTGGAACTGGCCCGCAAGGAGACCCAGCGTTACGCAACGCTGCTTCGTCAGGCCATGATCTCTCAGGAGGAGTTCGACCTGAAGCAGATCAAGGAGCAGGAGGCCGAGGCCAATGTCCTGGTCAACGCGGCCTCCGTCAACCTGGCCCAGCTCCAGCTCCGTCACACCCGGATCACCTCACCCATCGACGGACGGATCGGCTTCGCCCTGGTGGACCAGGGTGGACTGGTTACTGCCGGTTCGACCCTGCTGGCCAAGATCTCCACCGTAGATCCGATGCATTTCTTCTTCTATCTCAGCGAGGAAGACTATCTCAATCTCAGCGCCCATTTCGGGGACGACTTCCAGGAGGTCTTCAAGACCCTGGACATTCGGCTGACCCTGGCCGGAGGCTTGATCTACGATCACACCGGGCATCTGGACATGTTCGACCGGGAGGTGGACCCCAAGACCGGCAGCATCGCGGCCCGGGCCGTGTTCCCCAATCCGGACGGGATGCTCCGTCCGGGCATGTTCGGGCGGGCCCGAATTACACTGGAGAAGGAATGGGAGACGCTGCTTATTCCCCAGGTGGCCATCATGGACACCCTGGGTCGCAAGAGCGTGTTCGTGGTGGACGACCAGGGGCTGATTGCCTCCCGCGGCGTGGAGGTGGGCATGCGCCTCGGCAATCTGCGCGCAGTCCGGGGCGTCGAGCCCGGCGACCGGGTGGCTGTGGACAATCTCCAGAAGCTTCGTCCCGGCGCCCATGTCGCCCCCACCGTGGTTCCCTACGAACTGGAGGATACGGAAGAGACTTCGGTCGAGACTCCGGCCGCGCCCCCGACTACCTCACCGACAGACCCCTTGACCGATCCCGCCGGCTCGCCTGTTTCGGACGCCACCGTGAAACCGGCTGACAGCCCCGCCGGGGAGTGAGCCAGCCATGTTCTATAAATTCTTTATCGACCGGCCCGTCTTTGCCTCGGTCCTGTCCATCGTCATGACCCTGGCCGGGGTTCTGGCGCTGGTCAATTTGCCCGTGGCCCAGTACCCGGAAATCACCCCGCCCACGGTGAATGTCAGCGCCAGCTACCCCGGCGCCTCGGCCGAAGTGGTGGAGCAGGCCGTGGCCACGCCCATCGAGCAGCAGGTCAACGGCGTGGAGGGGATGATCTCCATGTCCTCCACCAGTTCCAACGACGGCAGCTACAGCCTGACCGTAACCTTCGAGGTGGGTCACGACCTGGACATGGCCACGGTGGACGTCCAGAACCGGGTCAGCCAGGCCGAACCCAAGCTGCCGGACATGGTCAAGCGCATGGGCGTCACGGTGAACAAGCAGTCCACGGGCATGCTCCTGGCCGTGAACCTGATCTCGCCGAACGAAACCTACGACGCCCTGTTTCTGCTCAACTACGCCAAAATCAACCTGACCGACGCCCTGAGCCGGGTGCCCGGGGTGGGCAAGGTGGACACCTTCGGGGCCGGGGAGTTTTCCCTGCGCATCTGGGTCGATCCGGACAAGATGGCCTCCCTGGGCATCGTGGCTTCGGACATTGACCAGGCCCTGCAGGATCAGAACATCCAGGCCCCGGCCGGGCAGATCGGCCAGGCCCCTGCCCCGCCGGGAACCCTGTTCCAGTACGCGGTGCGGGTTCGCGGCCAGCTCACGGAGGTCGAGGAATTCGAGGACGTGATCATCAAGACGGCCGATTCCGGAGCCGTGGTCCGGCTACGGGACGTGGCCCAGGTGGAGCTGGGCGGGGATTTTTACGGCGTATTCAGCCGTTTTTCCGGCAAGCCCACGGCCACCTTGATGATCTACCAGCTCCCCGGGGCCAACGCTCTGACCGTGGTGAGCGACGTGCGCAAGGCCATCGAAGACTTGGCCGGAGCCTTTCCGGACGACGTGGGCTATGAGATCGCCTTCGACACCACGGAGTTCGTCTCCAAATCCATCGAAGAGGTGGTCCAGACCCTGTTCGAAGCCTTTGCCCTGGTCTTTCTGGTGGTCTTTCTCTTCCTGCAAAGCTGGCGGGCCACGATCATCCCGATGATCGCCGTGCCCGTGTCCCTGGTGGGCGCGTTCATCGCCTTCCCGATGCTTGACTTCTCCCTGAACACCCTGACCCTCTTCGCCCTGGTTCTGGCCATCGGCCTGGTGGTGGACGACGCCATCGTGGTGGTGGAGGCGGCCCAGCACAACCTGGACAACGAAGGCATGACCCCTCGGGAAGCGACCCTCAAGGCCATGGACGAGGTGGCCGGGCCGGTGGTGGCCAACGGGCTGGTCATCGCGGCGGTGTTCATCCCCGTGGCCTTTCTGGGCGGGATCGCCGGGCAGCTCTATAAACAGTTCGCCCTGACCCTGACGGTGTCCGTGGGCATCTCGGTCTTCAACGCCCTGACGCTGAGTCCGGCCCTGGCCGTGCTCCTGTTGCGGCCCTCCAAGCCGGGCCGCGGCCCCCTGGGCTGGTTCTTCCGTCAGTTCAACCGTTTCTTCGCCTTCTGCACCCGGGGCTATACGGCCACGGTGCGCGGAGCCATTCGCGGCTGGGTCCTGACCCTGTGCGTCCTGGTCGTGCTCTTCGGCGCCACCTATGGCCTGCTGCGAGCACTGCCCACGGGCTTCGTGCCCCCGGAGGACCAGGGCTATTTCCTGGTCAGCATCCAGTTGCCCCCGGCAGCGTCCCTGGAGCGCACGGATACGGCGGTGCGCAAGGTGGAGGCCTATCTGGACCAGGCCGAGGGGATCAAGGCCTACATTTCCCTGGGAGGGTTCAACATGCTGGGGGCTGGGGTGTCTTCCTACGCCGCCACCATGTTCGTGATTCTGGATTCCTGGGACGAGCGCCAAACACCGGAGCTGACCCTGGACGCCATCCTGGCCCGGGCCGGACGCTTCTTATGGAGCATTGACGACGGACTGGCCTTCGCCTTTTCCCCTCCGGCTATTTCCGGGCTGGGTGCCACGGGCGGCGTGGAGATTCAGATCCAGGACCGCACCGGAGCGGGAATCCAGGATCTGGCCCGGGTGGCCAATGAGTTTATGGCCGCCGCCGGCCAACGTCCCGAGGTGAGCAATCCCTTTACCACCTTTTCCGTGAACGTGCCCCAACTGCAACTGGAACTGGACCGGGACAAGGCCAAGAACATGGGCGTGCCGCTGACCCAGGTTTATTCGGCGTTGCAGGCCTTTCTTGGCGGGCTGTACATCAACGACCTGAACAAGTTCGGGCGAACCTACCGGGTCATGCTCCAGGCCAAGCCCGAATTCCGGGGCAAGCCCGAGGACATCGAAAACTTCTACGTGCGCAACAACAAGGGCGAGATGGTCCCCCTGTCCACCCTGGTCACGGTCACGGACGCCTCCGGCCCGGAATACATCGCCCGGTACAACGTCTATCCGGCCATCAGTGTGACCGCGGACACGGCCCCCGGGTTCAGCAGCGGCCAGATCATCGCGGCCCTGGAAGAGACCGCGGCCCAGGCCCTGCCCGCCGGATTCGGCTACGAATGGACGGGCATGGCCCTGCAGGAGAAGGAATCCGCCGGAACCTACGGTCCGGTCTTTGCCCTGGCCCTGCTGATGGTCTTCTTCTGCCTGGCGGCCCTGTATGAAAGCTGGGCCATTCCCTTCGCCGTGCTCTTCGCCCTGCCTTTGGGGGCTCTCGGGGCCTTCAGCGGACAATGGCTGCGCGGCCTGGACAACAACGTCTACGCCCAAATCGGGCTGGTCATGCTCATCGGCCTGGCGGCCAAGAACGCCGTGCTCATCGTGGAATACGCCAAAACGGCCTACGATCGGGGCATGAGCGTGGTGGAAGCTGCCGTGGAAGCCTCCAGGATGCGCTTCCGCCCGATCCTGATGACCTCCCTGGCTTTCATTCTCGGAGTCCTGCCCCTGGTCACGGCCACCGGAGCCGGAGCCTCGGCCCGCCACGCCCTGGGGACCTCGGTTTTCGCCGGAATGATCGCAGCCACCTTCCTGGGCGTGTTTTTCGTGCCCTTTCTCTACGCCCTGGTGATCGGGATGCTGGATCGGCTTCGGGGTGGAAGACGCGACGCGAGAACCGATCGCGCCGACGAAAGACGAAACGGAAACGGCTTGACGGTGCGGTGATAATGTCCGTTGAGGGAATCGAGTTCGTTTCGGGAGGGGGGTGCCGGATGGATGAGGGGGGAGCGGGGCCATGCAGGATGGGTATTCAAGTGCCGGAGTCAGATGCAAACCGCCTCTTTGCACCTGACTCCGGATAAATTAGTCAAAGCAAATCCCGAACAATATTCGGGATTTTGCTTATTATTCAACAAATCTACGCTTTCGCGCTAGGTTCTACCGAGTATTTTTCCTCTGTTGTATCAACAAACACAGCAGCAACTGCATCTCCTGTAACGTTCAATGTAGTTCTGGCCATATCAAGGATTCTATCAATTCCAGCAATCAAGGCGATACCTTCCATTGGCAAGCCAACGGAAGCCAAAACCGTTGTAAGGATGATCAATCCTGCTCCGGGAACTCCGGCAGCTCCGATGGATGCCAATGTTCCAGTAATGACAATTACCAACTGCTGTCCCAATGACAAATCCAGGGCATAAACCTGGGCGACGAATAAAGCGGCAATACCTTGATAAAGCGCGGAACCATCCATATTTATTGTCGCACCCAATGGCAAAACAAAACTTGCTGTTTCCCTAGATACTCCAAGATTCTCTTGTGTACATTTCATTGTCGCAGGAAGTGTCGCCCCGCTGCTGCATGTTGAAAAAGCAATAAGTTGTGCAGGAAGTATTCCTTTATAAAACGCTGGCAGCGTCAACCGTGTAAATCCTTTTATAACAAGTGAATACACAATCAATGCATGCAGTATCGCTCCCATATACATGATGCCAATAACTTTCGCCAAAGGAAAAAGCACAGAAGGTCCGTTCATTGCAACAACAGGAACAATCAATGCAAAAACGCCATATGGAGCCAATTGCATAACCATTCCTGTAATTTTATACATAATTTCTGCAAAACCATCGAAGAAACTCTTGACTGAATCGGCTTTTTTGCCAACCAAAGAGATGGCCACTCCGATAAACAATGCAAAGACGATAATTTGCAACATGGACCCTTCAGTTACAGCCTGAAAAGGATTCCTGGGAATGATATTTACCAAAACATCAATAAGAGGCGGTGCCTCACGGCCGGTGTAAACGGCATCCACAGGCAGAACCAAGCCTTTCCCAGGCTTAAAAATGTTTGCCAGAAGAACACCCATTGTCACGGCAAAAGCAGTAGTGGCCAGGTAAAACGCAATGGTTTTGCTCCCCATTCTGCTCAGTTTCTTGACATCCCCAGTGCTCGCAGCACCTACGACCAACGAGGAAAAAACCAAGGGAACAATAATCATCATGATCAACCGGATGAACAAATCTCCAAAGGGCTTGATGTAGCTTACGGCAACGTCTTGCAGTCCCTGCATGAACAGCCCGACAACAACACCAGCGATTAACCCTATTAAAATCTTTGTCGCTAGACGCACTTTCCTACCTCCTCGTGTTTGAATAGTGAACAGTGTTTACCAGCAAAAACAATCATCACGTCTCCTCTCTCATTGATTGACGCGCCTCACGCACAATGGCCTCGGCGAGAATTTGCGCGGCATCCACCACGGGATACGATGTCCGAATGCATCCGGAAATGACCGAGAGCTCCGTACAGGCCACCAGCAATGCCTGGGCGCCGTCCTGAACGAGACCATCTACAGCGGTCCGCAGAGAGGATCTGACGTCTTCTCCATACTGACCTGTCTTGATTTTCCTGATGGCTGCCATCAACGCATCCTGATCAGAAGACCTCGGCGCAAGGATCTTCAAGTTATGGGCTGCAAAAGCCTTTTCATAAATGCGCAAGTTAAGAACCGCGGTCGAAGCAACCAAGCCAACGGCTTGAATTCCGGGAGCCCGGACGGCTACGGCCTCGGTAGCCAGGGCAATCATATCCAAAACCGGAATGGAAACAGCTTGTTGAATGTCTCGGTGATAAAAATGGGCCGTATTGCACGGCATGGCCAAGAAATCGACCCCCCAGGCGGCAAGCTTGCGCGCCATTTCCTGCAGACAGAAAGCCGGACTTTCGCCTTTGCCTTCAAGCAAGGCATTGATGCGAGAGGGGACCTTGGGATTGTTATCCACCACCATCCGGATATGATCAACATCATCCTTGGCCGGCGTGGCCTTGATGACCCTGGCCATGAGATCCACGGTGGCTTCCGGCCCCATGCCTCCGATAATCCCCACCACCTTTTCATCCATGGAGCCTCCTTTCGTGCATTCCAACAAAAAAAAATCCCGGAAAAATTAATTGAAATTTTTCCGGGAATGCATCAATCGGATACGTCTTCCTGCCCCAAAAGCGGCTTCATATACGCATACAGGGCTGGCGAGCCACCGGTGTGAACGTAGAGAACGTTTTCACCATTTTTGAAATAGCCCTTGCGGGATAAATCAATGAGACCGGCAACAGCCTTTCCCGTGTATACCGGGTCCAACAGAATCCCTTCGGTTTTGGCCATCAGATTGACGGCCTCCACCATTTTCTTATTGGGCACAGAATATTTGGGACGCCAGTAATCCCCGAACGCAACCACGGTCTCACGGGGAATGTCCTGTTTGATCCCGACGCGCTGGGCTGTTTTCACGGCCAGTTCATGGACCAGAGGTTCCTGATCCGCAGAGTCACGGCTCACCCCCACCCCAACGATGGGAATATTCATGTTGCAACCCAAAAAGCCGGTCAGCAGCCCCGCATGCGTTCCGGCGGAGCCGGAGGCCACGCAAAGGCGATCAATGTTCAAGCCTTGCACGAACAACTGATCCTGGATCTCCTGCGCGCAGGCCACATAGCCCGTGGCACCGATGGTGTTGGAGCCTCCGCCGGGGATGATGTACCCCTTGCGACCCTCGCCAGCCAGTTCATCAGCGACTTTGGCCATGGCCTCCATCATGCTGGAACCCGCGGGAACCACGGTGATTTTTTCCACACCCAATAGGTTGAAGAGAAAGTTGTTTCCCGAAGCTTCAGGATTGTAACTGCCAGGCACCCGTTCTTCAAGAACCAGTCGGCATTTCAGCCCCTCTTTGACCGCCGCGGCCAGGGTCAGACGACAATGGTTGGATTGAACCGCGCCGCAGGTAATCAGGGTGTCCGCGTCCTGGACCAAGGCGTCAGCCACGAGGAACTCCAGCTTGCGGGTCTTGTTTCCGCCGGAAGTCAGACCAAGGAGGTCGTCACGCTTGATGTAAATGTTGGGTCCCCCCAGGGCCGCGCTGAAGCGGGGCAAAAACTCGATGGGGGTTTGACCTGCCGTGTACCGGCGACGAGGGAATTGAGCCAGGTTCATGAAATTTCTCCTTAAGGGTTATCGAGCGAGTATGGCTTCAATTTCAATGGTGGCGTTTTTCGGCAAGGCCGCAACCTGTAAAGCGGATCGCGCCGGAAGCGTCGTTTTGAAGTACTGCGAATAGACTTCATTCACAGCGGCAAAGTCCGCCATGTCGGTCAGAAAGACCGTGAGCTTCACGGCCCGGTCCAGGCTTGTTCCGGCAGCAGCGGCAATAGCCGCAATGTTTTTCAGGCACTGATGCGCCTTTTTGCCGATGTCGCCAGCCACAAAGTCTCCTGTCTCTGGATCCAGAGGCAACTGTCCAGAGACAAAAACCAAGTCTCCAACAACTACGCCCTGGGAATAGGGGCCGATGGCAGCGGGCGCATGATTGGTTGACAGAGGTTGTACAGCAATTTTCTGGGTCATGATGCAAACTCCTTGCGTCCATCAGACGCTGTTTTAAAGTCGACTCAAGCTCTTCTTCACTCTTATCTTATTGATATGGCTACAATATCACACACCACCATCAAGATCACCAAGTCTATGCAACCGTTGCTTTTGCCCTCCCGGAGCACGAACCCACCAGGCCAGGACTTTCCCTTGGTTTCCAAGCATTCACATCCTGCTTAGGTGAGGTCAAAAAAGTTGTCAATATTTTATAAAATATTTTCTAAATTTTTTTGAATCTTTTTTGATATTAAATCATCCTTAACTTTGGCCTGCACCTGGTGTAATGACCGAACGTCCAAGGTCAGCGAAGCTTCCGACTTGCCGAATCGTTGGCGAAACGCCTCAATGGTTCGTTTCGCCGTTGACCACGCTGGATAATTCAAATGCGGGTGAGTGGAGAAGAAGTGGAAGAAAAGAACTGCGAAATGAAATCCCTGACCGCGTATCAGCGGATCAGGGACATGATCATTACCAGGGAAAAACTCCCTGGAACGCGTCTTGTGATCTCGGAGCTGGAGGAAGAACTGGGAATCGGTAAAGGGCCGATTCGGGAAGCGTTGATGCGCCTGGACCGATCCGGCCTTGTACGCAATATCCCTTACAAGGGCGCGGTGGTGGCCGAATCCCCGCGAATGCGGGAGATCGAGATCATCTATGAAATGCGGGTCAAGCTGGAGACGACGCTGGCCCTGGAAGCCATGGCCAATATGGACGAGCCGGGCATTGCCAGGCTGGAATCCATGTTGGCGGAAATGCAGCCGGGATTGGACCTTCAGGCCTTATATCATCTGGACCGCCAGTTTCACTCCCTGATTTACGAGTACTCAAGGCTGACCCATCTCTGCCTGGTGGTGGACAAGCTGATGGAGTCCGTGGATATCTTTCTGGTCAATCGCCCCCGGGACGACAACGATCTGGCGCGAATGCACGAGCAGCACGCCCAGATTCTGGAAGCCCTGAAAAAGAAGGACGAGGCCATGCTCAAGGAGATTTTCAAGCAGAATATCAAGAACGGGCTGCGGCTGATCAAGAAGGTCTACAGCCGATTCATGTTCCATTAGTTGGACCAAGCCCCGTGCTCATGAATACCTGGTCCGATCTCGGTGGATGTCTGGCCCGATCTTGGAGGATGTCTGGCCCGATCTCGGTGGACACAGGGTCCGACCTCGTTTCAGAACCGTCGGATATTGTAGACGGATCGACCCTCGGCAATGATCACCTCCGGAGCGGTGGTGGAGTGGACCACGGTGGAGACGTTCCCCACCCGGTTGCCCAGCATCCTGATCCGGGAGTGGGCGATGATGTCGCAGGCCACGGCCGGCTTGAGGTAGTCCACGCGCAGGTCGATGGTGGCGACCCGGTCCTTGATGCTGCCGGTGCTCCAGACCGCGAATCCCCCGCAGGTGTCGATCAGGGCGGAAATCACTCCGCCGTGCAGGGCTTGGCGGCGGGCATCGCCCTGGAGTTCCGGCCTGTACGGCAGGAGCAGGCGACACTGGCGATCCCCGAGGTCCAGGAGTCGGATGCCCAGATAGGCATTGAAGGGGATGCCTGTTTCGATCAATTCGCGAAACGCCTGCAACGCTTCCGGATTCATACCAGCCTCGCTTCATATGTCATCCCAGTTCCAATCAACGATTCTCTTTCGGTGTCGGTGTCGATATCGGCATCTGGGTCGAAATCAGGATATAGCCGAACAAACAGTTTCGATCCCGATACCGACCCCGATGCCGACCAAGAGAACTGCATTATTTTAAGAGGATAACGCATTACCGAAGGAGGGTTGGCGTTACCGGATCCACCGATTTCGTGGCGGTTCCATGGAAAATATACCCTGCCAGCCACCACTTCCGGACCACGGTGGTCTCCAGGGCGGTCAATCGAAAACCGCTCCGGGTCAGCAAGCCCGAAACATCCCTGTTCAGATGGCATCCACCGGCCAACCGCTTCCAGATCGGGGTCAGCCGGTCCTGCCAGCGGCGCACGGCTCGGTCCGGCGCCGCGCCGTGCTCGCAGAAGATCAGCGTCCCTCCCGGCTTGAGCACCCGGTACATTTGCCGCAGCCCCTCTTCGGGCGAAGCGACGCTGCAAAGCGTGAAGGTCGTGACGATGGTGTCCATGCTTGCGCTCTCCAGCGGAAGCTCTTCCACGCTCCGGTCGATCCAGTGTGGAACGACCGGCCCGGAACGGGCCGCGTGGGCGGCGATGCGGAGCATTTCCGGAGACGGATCAAGCCCCCAGAGTTCGGTTACCACAGCCGGGTCATAGTAGGGCAGATTCAGGCCCGAGCCGATCCCGACCTCCAGAACGCGGCCCTGGGCCGGCGGGATGATCCGCGCCCGCAGGCGACGGATCGGCCCTTTGCCGCAGGCGGCGTGAATCAGCCGGGGAAGAACGGTGCTGGCGTAGAATCCCATGATTGTCTGGTATGGTGTCGGAGCTGGACCGCATCCACGAACGAAGCCGACGACGGTCTCGGTCCGGTCGCGTCCGTCATGCCCGTCATGCTTGTCAGATTCGTCATGTCCCGCAAAACGTCTTGTAGGCTCCGGCCGAGGGGGGAGGCGGCAACCGGTAGTCGGAATCGATCGGCTCGGCGTACGGCTGGGCCAGGACGTCAAGGAGTCGATGCGTCACGCGCAGGTCGCCGTGGTCCACGGCGGCTTCCAGGGCCTCCTCCACGCGGTGATTGCGGGGGATCACGGCGGGATTGGCGGCGCGCATCCGTTCACGGACGGACGGCATGGCTCCCGAGGATTCCGGCTGTCGATTCAGCCGCGCTTGCCAGCGCTTCAGCCATTCCGCGAAGGCCTGGTCCTGGAACAGCGGCAGGCGTTCCGGATGGTCCGCGGCCAGATCGCGCAGCGTGTTCGTGTAGTCCAGCCGATTCCGATGCATGTGCGTCAGCAGATCCTGGACCAGGGCGGCGTCATCCTCTTCGGACGTGATCATCCCCAGCTTGGCCCGCATCCCCGTCAACCAATGATCGCGGTAGACGTCGGGGAACGATTCCAACACCTCGTTGGCCAGGTCAACGGCTTTCTCCCGGCTTTCATCCAGCACCGGCGCCAACGTCTCGGCGAAACGGGCCAGATTCCACTGGGCGATCCGGGACTGATTGCCGTAGGCATAGCGGCCCTGCTGGTCGATGGAACTGAACACCGTGGCCGGATCGTAGGCATCCATGAACGCGCAGGGGCCGTAGTCGATGGTCTCTCCACTCAAGGCCATGTTGTCCGTGTTCATCACGCCGTGGACGAATCCGACAAGCATCCACTTCGCCACCAGCGCGGCCTGGCGCTCCATCGCCACTCGCAAGAGGGCCAGGGGCGGGTTGTCGGAGGGTTCCAACTCGGGGTAGTGGCGGCGCAGGGTGTACGCCGCCAGTGTTCGGACATGCTCCGCCGCGTCCCGGGCCGCGAGATACTCGAACGTGCCCACGCGAATATGGCTGGACGCGACCCGCGTCAAAATTGCTCCGGCCAGTTCGGTTTCCCGGAGCACCGGCTCCCCGGTGGTCACCACGGCCAGGGCGCGGGTGGTGGGAACGCCCAGGGCATGCATGGCCTCGCTGATGATGTATTCCCTGAGCATCGGCCCTAGCGCGGCCCGGCCGTCGCCGCGACGCGAATACGGGGTCTGCCCGGAGCCTTTGAACTGGATATCGAAACGCTCGCCGCGCGGAGTGATCTGTTCCCCCAGGAGGATCGCCCGCCCGTCGCCGAGCATGGTAAAATATCCGAACTGGTGCCCGCCGTAGGCCTGGGCGATGGGTTCCGCGCCGACGGGAAGGCGATTGCCGGAAAAAACCGCCGCGCCGTTCTGCCCGGAGAGAATCTCTCCGTTCAGTCCTAAAAACTCGGCCAAAGGACGATTCAAAAGCACCATGCGCGGCTCACGAACCGGAACCGGACGCAGCCGGGAAAAGAACACCTCCGGCAACCGGGCATAACTGTTGTCGAAACGCCACCCGGCAGGGTCCCCGACAAGTGTCCCCGGTGCTTGATCATGCGTGCCCATGCCGCTCTTTTGGATCAACGGATTGTTTTGCATTTCGGAACTATGCATCCTCGATCCGAGGTGTCAATGTAGTTATGGTGATTTTTTATCTCAGCCGTAAAGAGCCTCCATGCTGAGACATGAGTTTTTTCTTGACTTCCCAACCTCTCCTGGGGAAATAAGCGCGTTCATGTTTTCTTGCCGGGTCCGCCCGTAGGGGATAGAGGGTCGGGCTGTCTCGGTATGCGGAAATGGTCGTGCATGTTGATTGTCCACCTTGTTACCGATTGGAGGAGCAGATGAAAGGCAAAATACTGGTTTTGGCGGCCGCGGCGGTCTTTTTCTGGACCGGGACCGCTTTGGCGGACGTCCTGGAAAACATCAAAGGCAAGGGCTATATTTCCTGCGGCGTGGCCGGCAGGGTGCCCGGATTCTCCGTGCCGGACGAGCAGGGCGTCTGGAAAGGCCTGGACGTGGACTACTGTCGGGCTCTGGCCGCTGCCGTGTTCAACGATCCCGAAAAAGTCCGCTTCGTTCCTCTGACCACCACCGAACGCTTTACCGCGGTGCAGACCGGCGAGGTGGACGTCCTTTCCCGGAACACCACCTGGACGTTCCAGCGGGACGTGGAACAGGGCATTGATTTCGCGGGAATCATCTTTTTCGACGGCCAGGGCTTCATGGTCAACAAGAACCTGGGCGTGACCAGCGCCAAGGATCTGAACGAAGCCTCCATCTGCATCCAGATCGGCACGACCACGGAAATGAACGTTTCCGACTATTTCGCGGCTCATGGCATGACCTACAAGCCCGTGGTCTTCGAGAGCGCGGACGAGGCCACGGTGATCTACGACACCGGACGCTGCGACGTGTACACCACCGACGCCTCCGGGCTGGCCGCCCGGCGGACCACGCTGTCCAACCCGGACGATCACATCATCCTGCCGGAAATCATTTCCAAGGAGCCCCTGGGTCCCTCGGTGCGCCAGGGCGACCCCCGCTGGAGCAAGATCGCCCGCTGGACCCTCTTCGCCCTGATCAATGCCGAGGAGCTGGGCGTGAATTCCCAGAACGTGGATGAAATGCTGGAATCGGCCAATCCCAACGTCAAACGGCTGCTCGGCCAGGAAGGCAATTTCGGCGAACAGTTCGGACTGACCAATGCCTGGGCCTATCAGATCGTCAAGCATGTGGGCAATTACGGCGAAATCTTTGATCGCAACGTGGGACCGACCACGGCCTTGAAGCTGGAACGCGTTCAAAACGACCTCTGGACCCGCGGCGGTCTGCTCTACGCTCCCCCGATCCGCTAAGAAACTCCCTGAAACGTATACAGGTCTAATGGTTCAGAATTGGTTGCGGATATACGCCATTCTTGCCATGCAGTAGGGGCGACCGGCCGGTCGCCCCTACACCTGGACATGAAACCAGGTATGAACGACTCCATAGCCCTTTCCCATGTCCGCCCCCGCGTCTAAAATTCCTCTTGGGACACCTCCCTCTGACCCGACTCGCCCTTCCCGGCTGGCCGCTCTAGCCGGGCTCGCGAACAACCCCGCGTTTCGGTCCGCGTTGGTCCAACTGCTGGTCTTCGCCGCGGTGGTCGCGGGGCTGATCTGGGTGGTCTCCACCACGGCGGACAACCTGAAGCGGGCCGGGATTTCCTCGGGCTTCGGTTTTCTGGGCCAGACCGCGGGTTTCGAGATCAGTCAGACCCTGATCGAATACTCCCGGACCAGCACCTATGCCCGGGTATTTTGGGTGGGTCTGTTGAACACCCTGCTGGTCTCGGTGATCAGCATCACGGCCTCCACCCTGATCGGCTTCGTGGTGGGCGTGCTCCGGCTGTCCTCCAATTGGCTGATTTCAAGCTTGGCCGCCGCGTATATCGGCCTGATCCGGAACATCCCCCTGCTTTTGCAGATTCTGTTCTGGTACATTGCCATTCTGATGCCGCTGCCCGGCCCCCGGCAAGCCTACAGTCTTTGGGAGACCTTCTTTCTTTGTAACCGGGGACTTATTCTGCCCCGACCCGAATTTCATCCCGGCACTTGGCTGATCCTGTTATTCGCCGTCCTGGCCATTCCGGCCGTGGTCGCCCTGACCCTCTGGGCCAGACGCCGCCAGCGCCTGACAGGCCAAAGATTTCCGACCTCCGCGGCCTCCCTGGGCCTGCTGGTGGTCCTGCCTCTGCTGGGCGCGGCCCTGGCCGGATTTCCCCTGACCTGGGTGATCCCGGAACTGCGCGGCTTCAATTTTCAAGGCGGCATGACCCTGCTGCCGGAACTGACCGCCCTGATCCTGGCCCTGACTCTGTACACCGCCGGATTCATCGCCGAGAACGTCCGTGCCGGTATCCAGTCCGTGGACAGGGGCCAGGAGGAGGCCGCAGCGGCTCTGGGACTGCGGCCCGGCACGATCATGCGTCTGGTGGTCATTCCCCAGGCCATGCGGGTGATCATTCCGCCCCTGACCAGCCAGCACCTGACCTTGGTCAAGAATTCCTCCCTGGCCGTGGTTATCGGCTACCCGGATCTGATCTCGGTCTTTGCCGGCACGACGTTGAACCAGACCGGGCAGGCCGTGGAAATCATCGCCATGACCATGCTCTTCTATCTGGCCGTGAGCCTGCTGATTTCCCTGTTCATGAACTGGTACAACAAGCGGATGGCCCTGAAGGAGCGGTAGTCCATGTACGTAAAGACCACCCGCCATCCGGACCTGCCGCCGCCCCTGTCCGAGGTCGGGGTTCTGGGCTGGCTGCATAAGAACCTGTTCTCCTCCTGGCTGAACTCGCTGATGACCCTGGCCGCGGCGGGCCTGCTCCTGGCCGCCCTGCCGCCGATACTGAACTGGGGTCTGTTCTCGGCCAACTGGATCGGCCAGACCAGGGACGCCTGCCTGCCGCCCCAGGGCAATCCGGACGGCGCCTGCTGGGTGTTCATCCGGGTCCGCTTCGACCTGCTGATGTACGGCTTTTATCCCCAAGCCGAGCGCTGGCGGGTGGTGTTGACCTTCTTGCTGCTGGTAGGGCTGGGCGGGCCGTTGATCCTTTCCACCCTGTTGCCTTTCCGGGAGCGGATCAAGCAGGGCCTAGTGCTGGACCTGGTGCTGGTCCTGCCGCTGGCCGTGGCGGCCTACAGCCTCGTGTTCCACGGCATGCTCCCGGGACTGGCGGTCCTGGTTCTGCTTCTGGCTCCGGAACTGCTTGGCCGGGCGTTCAAACGCAAGCTGCTCCCACCGACCATGCTCCCCTGGCTGCGTCAGGCCGTGCTCATCGGCGTTCCGGTCCTGGTCTGGTTCGTGACGAGCCAAGCGATGCAGGCTCTGGACCCCGGCGCGGCCGGCCCCCTGGCTCTGGCAGCGGGAGGCTTGGCCTTTCTCACCTTTGCCCTGTCCGGGCAGTCCGTGACCTCCTGGCGATTCGCCCTGCTGTTCACCATCTATCCCTGCGTCGCGTATCTACTGCTCCTGGGTGGAGGGCTGGGTCTGCCCCTGGTGGAGACCGACCGCTGGGGAGGGATGTTCCTGACCCTGGTCATTGCCGGGATCGGCATCGCCGTCTCCCTGCCCGTGGGCATCCTCCTGGCCCTGGGGCGGCGCAGCCGGATGCCGGTGATCAAGGCCCTGTGCGTCAGCTTCATCGAGTTCGTGCGCGGCGTGCCCTTGATTTCGGTGCTGTTCATGGTCTCGGTGATGCTGCCCCTGACCCTGCCCCAGGGCGTACATTTCGATAAATTGCTGCGCGCCCTGATCGGGGTATCCCTGTTTTACGCGGCCTACATGGCCGAGGTGGTCCGGGGCGGCCTGCAGGCCATTCCCAAGGGCCAGTACGAGGCGGCCGAAGCCCTGGGCCTGCGCTACTGGAAGTCCATGCGCCTGATCATCCTGCCCCAGGCCCTGCGGCTGGTCATTCCGGGCATCACCAACACCTTTCTGGGCCTGCTCAAGGACACCACCCTGGTGGCGGTGATCAACCTGATGGACATTCTGGGCATTCTGAAAAGCGCTGTGGCCGACAGCAACTGGCTGGGCTACACCAAGGAAGCCTATGTTTTCGCGGGACTGGCCTTCTGGCTGCTCTGCTTCGCCCTGTCCCGCTACTCCATGCACCTGGAGAAGCGGCTAAAGACGGACAGATGACGGACAGAAGACGAAGCGAATGATGAAACGTTGAGGAACGGAAGAACGAAATGGAAATGAACGAAACCACGCCAACGGACATGGTCATCCGAATCGAGAGCCTGCACAAGTGGTTCGGACCCTTTCACGCCCTGAAGGATATCCATCTGGACGTGGCCCGGGGCGAACGGGTGGTGATCTGCGGCCCCTCGGGCTCCGGAAAATCCACCCTGATCCGGTGCATCAACCGCCTGGAAATTCATCAGCGCGGACGGATTCTGGTGGACGGGATCGAGTTGACCGACGATCTGAAGCGCATCGACCGGGTCCGCCGGGAAGTAGGCATGCTCTTCCAGAATTTCAACCTGTTCCCGCACCTGACGATTATGGAGAATTGCACCATGGCCCCGATCTGGGTGCGGCGCATGCCCCTGGAGGAGGCCCGTAAACAGGCCATGCACTACCTGGACCGGGTGCGCATCCCGGATCAGGCGGACAAGTATCCGGCCCAGCTCTCCGGCGGCCAACAGCAGCGGGCGGCCATTGCCCGCTGTCTGTGCATGAGTCCGAAGATCATGCTCTTCGACGAGCCCACCAGCGCCCTGGACCCGGAAATGATTAAGGAAGTCCTGGACGTGATGGTGGACCTGGCCAAATCCGGAATGACCATGCTCTGCGTGACCCACGAAATGGGCTTTGCCCGAGAAGTGGCCGATCGCGTGGTCTTCATGGATGACGGGGAAATCATCGAGGCCAACACGCCGACGGAATTCTTCAGGAATCCGCACACGGACCGGGCCAAGCTGTTCCTCTCCCAGATACTTTCGCACTGAGGTGTGACCGCTGGGGCTTGGCGGAACGCAAAAGCCTGCCCAAATCTCGTCAGGACGTAATTGCTCAATAAGGCCGGGCAGCCTACCGCGTTAGCGAGTTCTCTCGGTCGTCACCCCGGCGCAGGCCGGGGTCCAGGTGTTTTTGTGTGGTTCACTTGCCCGGATTGATTGACCAGTTACGTCAGGACGCTTGGCCGTTGAAAATGCAGGCAGCGCCAACCACCGCCAAAATCGCTCCCAGCCAGGCCGGACCGGCTGGGCGCTGGCCGGTGGCGACCCAGAGAATGGGCAGGATCAGCACCGGAGACGTGGCGGACAGGGTGGACACCACTCCGGCCGTGCCCCGGGCCAGGGCGGCCAAAAGAAAGGTCATGCCCAGAGCCATGCCCACAAGGCCGCTGAGCGCGGTCAGACCGGCTATTTTGGGCGTGATTTTGGCCGGAGAATGGAACATGGAGGCCGGCAGAAGCACGGTGGCGGAGAGGGCCAGGGCTGCGGTGCCCACGCGCAGGGCCGAGGCCGCCACTGGGTCCACTCCCGAAGCCAGAACGGGCTTGGCGATGATCGTGGATACGGCCTGGCACAGGGCGGCCCCAAGACCAATGAGCACGCCCACGGCCAACCGGCCGCGGACCTCCTCGAAAGCATGCCGCGATGCCGCCTCGCTCCTGAAGTGGATGGCCATGACCACCCCGATCATCACCAGGATGCATCCGGTCAGAGTGAGCGGGGACATCCGTTCGCCCAGGATGAGGATGCCCAGCAGCGCGGTCATGGGCGCGTTGGTGGCGAAAAGAATCCCGGAGCGCCTCGGCCCCAACCGGCGCAGGGCCGCGAACAGGGCCGTGTCCCCCAGGAAGATGCCTATCATGGCTGAGACTACCAGCACCGAGGAGTGCTCCAGGGTCAGGCTCCACCAGCCCCCGGTGACCAGGGCGGCCAGGGCGAGCATCACGAAGACCATGGACATCCGCAGGCGGTTGAAGGGCAGAGCCCCCAGCTCTCGGGCCGGAAACAGGGCGATCAGCCCACCGAAGGACCAGCACAACGCGGCGCAGAGCGCCAGGATTTCAGCGGGAACCATGTTGATCCTTTCCGGGCCCAAGAGGCCGCAGGGGGGGCCACGGGGGGGATGCCGCGGGGGGAAACAGCGGCACAACCCTTGAAGACAAACCTATCAGGTTATCGATAAACTCAAGTTTGGCGGGCTTCCTACGCCCAACCACATCAACCGTCAACGACGCTTTCGCGAGGAATCAATGCGAATCGGCATTCCCAAGGAAATCAAACCCCAGGAAGGACGGGCGGCTCTGCTGCCCAGACAGGTTCAACGACTGACCCAGGCCGGACACGCCGTGCTCGTGGAATCCGGCACGGGCCTGCTGGCCCGCGCCTCGGACCAGGATTACGCCGCGGTGGGGGCCACGGTGCTGCCAACGGCCAAGGAGGTTTTCGACTCGGCCCGGTTGATCATCAAGGCCAAGGAGGTTCTGCCGCCGGAATACCCGCTGCTCAGGGCTGAACATATTATCCTGACCAATATTCACGCGGCCATGAACAAGGAGGAATTGGACGTTTTTCTCCAGGTCGGGCTGACCGCGATATCCGCTGAGAACACGCATCGCTTCGGCTCGCCCAACTGCGTCCTGGCCGGAGAAGTCGGCGCGTTGGAGGCCGTGCGGCTGTGCCTGGCGACCTACGGCGGCACGGGGCGGCATTTCATGGGCCACTTCGGCGAACCCGCCCTGAAGGCGCTGGTCCTGGGGCTGGGCAACGTGGGACGTGGAGCCGTGCGCACCCTGCTGGGGCTGGGGGCCACGGTGATCGGGCTGGATGTTTTCGAGGGTGCGCGCAAGGCCGCGGGCCTGGACTGGCACGACCGAAGCCTGCATGTGGGCGATGTGACCGAACTGGAACGCCACCTGGAGGACGTGGACGCGGTGGTCAACTGCGTGCTCTGGCCCAAGGAACGGCCCGACCACCTGATCACCCGGAAGATGCTGGGCCGGCTCAAGCCCGGGGCCGTGATCGTGGACATTTCCTGCGACCGGGCCGGGGCCATCGAGACCAGCCGCCCCACCACCTGGGCCGATCCGGTCTACGAGGTGGACGGGGTGCGCCATTTCTGCGTGGACAACATCCCAGGCGCTGTCCCGGTCACGGCCTCGGCCGGATACGGCGAAGCCCTGCTGGACAAGATATTGGCCATTGCGGACAAGGGCGTGGTTCAAGCCTGCAAGGAAGATCCCTGGCTGGCCCGAGGCCTGACCTGCGCCGGGGGCACGCTCCTGCTGGAAGAAGCGGCCCGCTACCAGCAGCGGGACTTCACCCCGGTCCAAACCTGGCTGGAGGCCCAACCGACGTGATCGTGGCTCTGGGCGGCGGGTCGGCCACCAGGAAACTTTCGCCTGTTCCTCGTCCGGACGAGGAACAGGCGTCCAATCCCCTCTCCCGCTTTTCTCACAGCCAGGTCGGCGAATGTGCTTCGTTTTGTGTGGCCTAAGCTGCTCCCCATTTTGCGAAAGACTTCGGAAAGAGCTCGATATGCTTTCCTTCTGGTCCGTAACGAAAGACCTTTCAATTCTGGATATTCTCTCCAAATTCCAACAAACCAACCGGCTATGACGAATATGACCACGGACCCGGCCCGGATTGCCCTGAGCATACGTCAACCTTGGGTTGAGCTGACCCTCCCTGGGGCGCAAGGCCATCGAGGTCCGTTCATGGACGACCAGGCACCGGGGGCCGCTGTGGTTGCACGCCGGGATGACGCGGGAAAGAAAGCTCTTGCAGCGGTTTCGCTTGATCGAGAAGCAGTTGGCCTTTGGCGCGCTCGTGGGCCGTTGTGAACTGACGGACTGTGTTGAGTTCACTCCCGAGACCTGGGATCAGTAGCACGGCCGCCATTACCCCGCCCCTTCAGCAAATACCGGCGACGTTTGTCCTCGGGAAATTTCTCGATGGCGTACCGGAGCATGGTTCTGGGCATGTGCTGGTGGTGGCGTCGCAGGAAATCCTCTTCCGCGTCCAGATCCCGCTTGCCGATTTCCCGGAGCATCCAGCCCACGGCCTTGTGGATCAGGTCGTGGGAGTCGGAAAGGAGGAGTTCGGCGATCCGCAGCGTCTCGTCGAACTGGTTCTTCTTGATGAAGTGAAAGGTGGCCATGACCGCGATGCGCCGTTCCCAGATGTCGGCGGAGCGGGCCAGGTTGGAGAGCGGGGCGCGGCTTTTGTCCCAAAGGTGGGCGCCGACCACGTGTTCGGCTGAGACGTCGACGAGGTCCCAGTTGTTGATATGGCGCGTGTTGGCGAGATACAGATCGAAGATTCCCCGCTTCTGGTCGGCGGTCCCGCGCTGATACCGGCCGATCAGAATCAGCAGAGCCAGGAGACGTTCCTCGTGAATTTCCGAGGTCAGGAGGGCTTGCGCGTCGGCCAGGGGCATTGCCCGGAACATCCGGGCAACCTTGCGGGTCGCGGGAACCCGGACGCCGAGGAACCGATCCCCTTCCCCGTATTCACCGGGACCGGTCTTGAAAAACCGTTGCAGGATTACCGCGTCCGCTTCGCTGGCGAACCCCCGGAGTGCGTCGCGGGCTTTTTGAAGCATGTTCCGTCCAAATTCTCTGCGAGAAGTCGGCGCTTGCGCGGGCTTTTACATGGAAGCCCCGCCTTTTTTCTCGCCCCGCGCCGCCTGATGCTGCGCGGCCTGGTACATAAAGGTTCGGATAGCCACTTCGCGGTTGGGTTGGATGGCTCCGTCGTAGGAGGCGTCCAGGTAGGGGACGTTCATTTTCAGGAGCAGGGGCTTGAGGATGGCCGAGGTGATGGTGCTGGGCATGCAGGTGAAGGGGAAGACGTTGACCACGCCGTCGAAGTTGTCGTGGACGTATTCCAGCGCCCCGCCGATGCTCAGGGCGGCCTCGGTACCGATGTCGAAGGTGAACAGGCTGTCGTTGTCCAGCTTGTCCTCCACCGTGGTAATGGCGTGGTCGCCTTGGATGTCCAGGTGCTCCTGGGCCTTCTTGTAGACCTGATTCTGCCGCCAGCCCTGCCAGGCCATCTCGATCCGGCTGTCCGCCCATTTCCGGGTGGCGTCCACCAGAGCGCCGACATCCATCCGCTTCCAGGCCTGCCGCCAGTCCTTGCTGATGTTCCGGTGCTGCTCGAAGCTCACGTAGTTCACCCACTCGCCCAGGGAGGCGTCCACCACCTCCGCGCCAAAGCGCTCCAGCTCTCCGACAATGTTCTGGTTGGAATCCGGATGGGTGCGCAGGTAGATTTCGCCGACAATGCCGATCTTCGGCTTGCGCGGCTTGGCCGGATCGATGAGTTCCCTGGCCCCGGCGGCGATTTTGCCCAGCAACTCGTACAGGGCGTTGAAATCCCGGGCCTCGCCGCGGCGCTCGATCAGCTCGATCATCTCTTGCAGGGCCTTGGCCATGTAGGCGTCGGTAGCCCCGGGCTCGCGTTCGTAGGGTCGTACCCGCCAGGTGATCCGGTCCAGGACATCGGCCAGGATCGTGGCCACGTAGGCCAAGCGACGGAACAGCTTGGCCTTGTCCCCGGGCAGCACCCCCGTGGAGGCGTAGCCGTCCGCCGTGGACATGTAGAGAATGGGGATGTCCTTGAATTCCGGGAAGCGGTCCAGGACCAGGCGGTGCATCTTGTTGTACATCCCGAAGCGACAGGGACCGTCGGCCTCGGGCATGAAATAGACGTACTGGGTGACGTCAAAGGCCTCGCCCAGCCGCTTCTTCTCCTCCTCCAGAAAACCGAGAATGTCCCCCAGGGTGACCTGGCAGGGAAAGCACTCCTTGCCGGAGGTGAACTCCTTGCCCAGGTGCAAATGGGTGTAGGTGGGCATGACCACGGCCGGAACCCCGAAGGCCCGAAAGCTGGCGGCCAGCAGCCGGGAGCCGATGGGGGCCATGTCCGGGACCAGAAGGGTCCTGCCGGTAACGTCGAACCGGCCGACCTGCTGGGTCATCCGTTCCGCGAACGAGGAGGTTGGTTTGTCGGGGGGCATTTCCATGGTGGTGTCCGTTGTCTTTTAACTGTTTGCTCGTTGGGATGGTTTCGAATTGATCGATATGGCGGGGATGGGGTGGTATCCGTAGGGCACGGCGCACCGTGCCCCTACCGGGGGGACATTATCCGACTTCCCGCTCACGCGGCGATCTCTTTCTCTTCTGCTGCCTTGCTCGCCGCCCGTACATTCTTGACCACGTTCTGAAACGCCTCGATGCGGGTGAGCATTCCGGCTACGGCGCTGTGTTCGTCCAGTTCCAGAATCAGGAAGGGTTTGTCGCTCAGCACGTGGCCGTAGAAGTGTTCAATGAACGAATCCGGGCCGCAGGAGAAGTTGGTCAGGTGGACGCCGAACCAGTTGGGGGTGCGGGCGATCTTTTTGGTGGCCCGCAGGATGCGGGCGCCCAGGCCCCAATACATCCGGGGAAAGTCCTCCAGGGACTCGTCGTCCACGTCCAGGAAGTCCAGGGGCAGGGCCTTGATGCCCAGCTTGGCCATCTGCCGGCCCATCTGCAGGTTCAGCCGCTCGTCGTACAGGTTGTAGGGCCGACCGGTGACGATCCAGACGGCCTCGTCGCCGTTGACCTGGCTGAGGATTTCCCGGCCCCGACGGCGCAGCTCGGCCTTGAACTTGTTCTGCTCGTCCCAGGCCCGGTGCAGGGCACGGGCCACCACCGGCTTGGCCGGGCGCAAAGACGCGGGCAGGCTGTCGTAGACCGCGTCCACCAGCATTTCCGGGCCGTCCTTGAGGAACAGGGTGGGCCGGATGATCCGGTCGTTGTCGATGCGCAGGGCGGCCCGGACCAGGTACTGGGAGCTTTCCACCAGGGGGCAGAACTGGCCTTTTTCCTCTGGGTCCGCGGTGGCCATGTTGATCACGTTGGGCAGGAAGAGATAGTCCGCGTGTTCCAGAAGGTGATGCACATGGCCGTGGAACACCTTGACCGGAAAGCACATTTCCGCGGTCATGCTCTCCACCCCGGCCATGGCCATGGCCTGGGTGGTGGGCGGGCTGAAGACCGGACGCAGGCCCATGCCTGTCAATAAATGGGCCCAAAACACCCCCCAGTCCAGGGAATGCAGGCTCAAGGGCACGCCGATCAAGGGGCGGTCGTCCTTTTGGGGCCGCCCTTCTCCAAGATGCGCCCCGGTCGCCTGGACGGCGTCCCGAAACAGATTCCAGCGCAACTGAAAGTAGTCCGTCTCCTTGCGCACCGCGGTCTGGGCGGTTTCGTACCGGCCGCAATCCCCGCCCCAGACGCTCTTGCGCCCGCCGAAATTGTAGATCTTCAGCTTACACTCGTTGTGGCAGTTCTTGTCCGCCCGACAGATGCTCTCCTTAAAGGCCACTTCCAGCCCGGCCAGGTGCTCCAAATCGCGCTGCTTTTCCTCCACCTTGCCGGCCTGGGCCAGTTCGCGAACGGCCAGGGCCGCGCCAAAGGCCCCCATGACCTCCCGGTGTTTGGGAACCAGAATCGGCTTGCCCGCCACCTTCTCGAAGGCCGCGACAATGCCCTTGTTCAGGGATGGTCCGCCCAGAAACATGATCCGCTGACCGATGCGCCGGTTCTCCACCACCCGGTGCAGATAGTTGCGGACAATGGCGTAGCACAGCCCGGCGATGAGGTCCTCCCGGCCCGCGCCCTTCTGGGCATAGGCGGTCAGGTCGGACTCCATGAACACGGTGCAGCGCTCGGCCAGGTTCACCGGATTTTTGGACGCCAGGGCCACCTCCTGGAATTCGCCGATGATGTTGATGTTCATCTTGTTGGCCAGCTCGTGCAGAAAGCTGCCCGTGCCCGCGGCGCAGACCTTGTTCATCATGAAATCCGTGGGGTGGGTCTTGTCGATGGCAATGTACTTGGAGTCCTGGCCCCCGATCTCGAAAATGGTGTCGATTTCCGGATCCACGGCCACCGCGCCCCGGGCATGGGCCGTGATTTCGTCGATGACCAGATCCGCGCTGATGAAATCCCCGACCACGTTGCGGCCCGAGCCGGTGGTGGCCACGGCCTTGAGCCGGACGCGCGGGCCGACCTCGGCCTGAAGATGGCGCAACAGCCCCTGGGCCACTTCGATGGGCTTGCCCTGGGTGGGCACGTAGCGCTTGTGGATGATCCGGCCCTGGTCGTCGATCAGGGCGTACTTGGTGGAGGTGGAGCCGATGTCCACGCCGAGATAGGCGTCGATGACCCCCTCGTCTTCCGGTAGGGGCGGCAGGGTGTTGTCCGGATCAAAGACCGTGTATTCCAGGGACAGCGGCTGGGCCCGGCCGATGGCGTCCACCTTGGAGGCCGCCGGGGAGCGCAGCAGGTCCAGATCAATGCTGCTCCGAACCTTGCCGCGCAGGGATTGCAGGGCCGTGCCCAGGGCGCCCAGGGAGGCGTGGTGCTCCGGAACCGTCAGATTGGGGTAATATTTGCGGAAAGCCTCCACCTGAAGCTGATTGGAAGCCATCCCGCCGATGAAGATCACCGGTTCCACCAGCTCCCGGTTGGCCACGATGGTGCTCATGTAGTTGGCCGCGGTGCCGTGATGCAGTCCGGCGATGATGTTCGGCAGGGTCTCGCCCTTGTTCTGGAGGTGGATCATGTCCGACTTGGTGAACACGGTGCAACGACAGGCCACCGGGGCCGGATAGGTGCTGGTCGCGCCCAGGGCGATGAAGTCCTCCAGAACCTTTTGGAGCTTTTCCTGGTTCATGTCGAACTGGTCGCCGTACATGGCAAAGGTCAGCCGCTCGGCCTGCTGGTCGATGAACGAGCCGGTGCCCGAGGCGCAGGGCCCGTTGACGTTGAAGGCGGCCAAGCGCCACTGGCCCTGCTGATCGTAATCCAGCTCGAACAGGGCCGCGTCCTGACCGCCGATGCTGATGATGCTGCGCACCCCCGGGGCGACCTTGGTCGCGCCGAGCACCTGGGCGATGGTCTCCACCTCGAAGGGCGCTCCCAACAGCTCGCTGATGGCCTGACCCTGGTTGCCGGTGAAGGATATGGATTGAACCTGTTTACGGGGAAAGCGGGCGAGAACGTCTTCCAGGACCCTGGCCGTTTCATCGAGAACCAGGCCGAAATGACGGCGGTACGGGGCTTCGTGAACAAGGGTTTCAGAATCGTCGAGAACAACGCAATTGACGCTGACGGAACCGACGTCAACGCCGATATGGTAAGCCATGGGCGGGGTGCTCCTTGCAGGATTTGCGACACTCGGACAGGGGGCGACCATCACCCCCGAAGCCTTGATCTATAACCACGTCCCATGCTCCGGGCAAGTGCGAGGGGGAGTCAGGCGTACGAGCATGGGGCGAAAAGCCCTCGGCCTTGAAAAAACTGGACAAGGGCGAGGAATCTCTTTTACAGCCGAGCAGGAGCGGAAACGGGGTTGACGAGAGGAAGTCGTCACGCGTCAAAGCAAAGGAGGAGAGGGGCGAAATGCAAGAAAAGGCTTTGGGATACCTGGACTATTTCGAGCTGGAACTTACCGGGGAGGGCATGCGGATCACGCTCGCGGAAGACGCTCCTCGTGAATTGCTGGACCTGGCCCGCGAGGTATGCGGTCCGGATGGAGAGGGGTTGTTGGTCTGCCTCTACGAGGCCCTGACCTGTTTAGCCGAAGCCGAAGCCCCGGAGTATTGCGCCATCGACGAAAAGGTCTGTCCTTCGGACACGTTCCACATCGTCGTGGAGGCCCTGCGGCGGGAGCGGTGAACATCTCTTAGGGATATGGCTATCAATGGTGGGACAGGCATCCTGCCTGTCCGTGCAGGCAAGATGCCCGCACTACCCAATTCTAAAACGGTGATTGAGTAGACAGCCAACTCCCTGAGTTGGCAGCGGCTCAAAATAATCCACCCGTGCTCGGACTCGATTCTACGCCGGAACCGCGTCCCGGGGCCGAAACCGGGCTGCCAGATACATGAACGGGGTGTCCAAAAGCCCGACCAGCAGCTTGATCAGATACGTGCTGATCACGATCTGGATCCAGACGTCCATGGGAAAGATGCCCAGAAAGGCGATGGAGCAAAAGATCACGGTGTCCAGAAGCTGGCTGACCAGGGTGCTGGCGTTGTTGCGCAGCCAGAGGTGTTTGCCGCCGGTGCGCGCCTTCCAGAAATGGAAGGCCCAGATGTCGTGCCACTGGGAGACGATGTAGGCGACCATGCTGGCCAGGACGACCCGGGGCAAAACGCCGAAAATGGCCTCCAGGTGGGGCTGGGCGAAGTCCGAGACGGCAGGGGTGAAGAGCAGGGCGATCTGCATATAGGTCACGGCCAGGATCAGGCTCAGGAAGCCCAGCAGCACGGCCTTTTTGGCCTCTTCCCGCCCGTAGTGCTCGCCCAGCAGGTCCGTGGAGAAAAACACGCTGGCATACAGAATATTGCCCAGCGTGGTGGTCAGGCCGAACAGCTCGATGGTCTTGAGCACCTGAATGTTGCACAGGATCAGGTTGAAGACGATCATGGCGAACAAGCCCTGCCTGCCGAAGAAGCGGAAGACCACCACGACCATGACCAGATCCAGGAAGGCGAATCCCAACCAAAGCGCTTCGTTCATCGTATCCGTCCGTATTCGTTTTGCCGTGTTCGTTTTGGAGTGCGCGGCTTGGGCCGCGGAAACAAAAAAGCACGAAAAAAAAGCACGGATGCGACCATCCGTGCTTTCAAGGAAGCCAGGCACCCACAAGCAACTGTTACCGCTGCTCCCTCTCGGGCCTGACGGGGTTGGCAGCGCTTATGCCACCCGGCTTCCTTTAAAATTTGAGCAAGCCCAAAAGAAGAAAGTTATCAAATGGTGCTTCGTCTGTCCACCATCGGTTTGTCTCCGCGCCGAACAATAATGATAGCGGAACTGCGAAGTTACTGCGTAATGTTTTTCGATTTCGATCACGATTTCGATTGTGACTTGATCGTGGTACATGTGCCCATCGGGAACAAATTGGCCCTGTACCGGCGTGCGCAAGGAATTGACCCAGGGCTGAACCCGGCTTAGGTTGCGCTATTTCAAGTCGGCAATGATTCGGAAACTTTCCTCGGCGGCAGTTGTGAGACAACGCGAACACGGAGGCAAAAGACAATGCATGACGCGGACTTTGAAGCTCGGGTCGTCACCCGGGGGCGACAGTTTTTCGGTTCCATTCAGGGCGAAGCGCCCAGCGTCTTCAACAAAGGCTTCTGGACCGGCAAGGTCATGGATTGGGCCATGCAGAACGAGGACTTCAAGGTCCAGTTGTTCCGGTTCGTGGACGTGCTTCCCTACCTGAACACGTCCGAGTCCTTGCAGCGTCATATCGAGGAATATTTCTCCGGCCAGGGCAGCGGGGACATTCCCGCGGTCCTGAAATGGGGCGCGGAAAAGTCCGGTGGCTTGTTCGGGGCCTTCGCGGCCAAGGCCATGGGCAAGCTCATCCGTTCCAACATCGAGGGCATGGCCCGTCAGTTCATCATCGGCCAGAACACCAAGGAAGCCGTTTCCAGCCTGCAAAAAATCCGCAAGGACGGCTTTGCCTTCACCGTGGACCTGCTGGGCGAGGCCACGGTCAGCGAGGAAGAGGCCCAGGCCTACATGGACGGGTACATGGAACTGCTGGACGCCCTGGCCAAGGTCCAATCCTCCTGGAAGCCCCTCGCGTCCTCCGGCGGCGCGTCCGCGGATCTGGACTGGGGCCACACGCCCCGGCTGAACGTCTCCATCAAGCCCTCGGCACTCTACTCCCAGGCCAAGGCCGTGGACGTGGAGGACACGGTACGGGGCATCCTCTCCCGGTTGCGGCCCATCTACGCGCGAGTCAAGGAACTGGGCGGCGCGCTGTGCATTGACATGGAATCCCTCAAGTTCAAGGAAGCCACCCTGGAGCTGTTCAAGCGGCTGCGCACCGAGCCGGAGTTCCGGGATTATCCGCACCTGAGCATCGTTCTCCAGTCCTACCTGCGCTGCACGGACGAGGACCTGAAAGACCTGATCAACTGGGCCAAGGCCCAAAACCTGCCCATCGGCATCCGCCTGGTCAAAGGGGCCTACTGGGATCAGGAAACCATCGTCGCGGTCCAGAACGGCTGGCCCGTCCCGGTCTGGACCAAAAAGCCGGAGACCGACGCGGCTTTTGAGCGCCACGCCCGGATGATTCTGGAACAACAGAACCTGATTTATTTTCAGTGCGGTTCCCACAACATCAGGTCCATTTCCATGGTTATGGAAACGGCCAAGGACCTCGGGGTCCCCCCGGAGCGCTACGAATTTCAGGTGCTCTACGGCATGGCCGAACCCGTGCGCAAAGGCCTGAAGAACGTGGCCGACCGGGTCCGGCTGTACTGCCCCTACGGCGAGCTGCTGCCGGGCATGGCGTACCTGGTCCGCAGGCTGCTGGAAAACACGGCCAACGAGTCTTTCCTGAAGCAGAGCTTCGCGGATCAGGCGGACATGGACCGGCTCCTGGAAAATCCTCTGAAGACCCTGGAGCGGGACAAGGCCAGGGCCTTTGCTCCGGAAACCTCCACCGGCAACCCCCTGGGCGCTTCCGCCTTCAAGAACATGCCCCTGGTGGATTTCACCGTGCCCGAGGCCCGTAGCGCCTTCCCCGAGGCCATTGCCAAGGTCCGCGCCCAAAAGGGCAAGAACTGGCCGGTGTTCATCGGCGGCAAAGAGGTCTTCACCCAGGATCTCATCGCTTCCTATAACCCGGCGGATCCGGACGAAGTCCTGGGCCAGGTCTGCCAGGCCGGCCGGGAGGAAGTGGACCAGGCCCTGGATGCGGCCCGCAAGGCCCTGCCCGGTTGGCGGGACACGTCCCCCGAGGAGCGGGCCGCGTACCTGTTCAAGGCCGCGGACGTCTGCCGTCGCAGGGTCTATGAGCTGTCCGCCTGGCAGGTCCTGGAGGTGGGCAAGCAGTGGGACCAGGCCTACAACGACGTGGCCGAGGCCGTGGACTTTCTGGAATACTACGCCCGGGAGATGATCCGTCTGGGCGTGCCCCGCAGGATGGGCAACGCCCCGGGCGAGGTCAACGAATTGTTTTATCAGCCCAAGGGCATCGCCGCGGTCATCGCGCCGTGGAACTTCCCCTTTGCCATTTCCATGGGCATGGTCTCCGCGGCCATCGTCGCCGGCAACCCGGTGATCTACAAGCCCTCTTCCCTCTCCTCCCTGGTGGGCTACGGCCTGGTGGAGGTCTTCCAGGAGATCGGCCTGCCGGAGGGCGTCTTCAACTACTGCCCGGGCCGCAGCCGGGTGATGGGCGACTACCTGGTGGAGCATCCGGATATCAGCGTCATCGCCTTCACCGGTTCCGTGGAAGTGGGCCTGCGAATCATCGAAAGGGCGGCCAAAGTCCATCCTGGCCAGGACCAATGCAAGCGGGTCATCGCCGAAATGGGCGGCAAGAACGCCATTATCATCGACGACGACGCCGACCTGGACGAGGCCGTGCCCCAGGTCATCTACTCGGCCTTCGGATTCCAGGGCCAGAAGTGCTCGGCCTGCTCCCGGGTCATCGTCCTGGACGCCATCTACGATCGGTTCATGACCCGGCTGCGCGAAGCGGCCCTTGCGGTGAAGATCGGCCCCAGCGAACACCCCGGCAACTTCATGGGCGCGGTGGTGGACACGGGACAGCAGAAAAATGTCTGGACGGCCATCGAGATTGCCAAGCAGGAAGGCCGGATCGTGGTCCAGCGCGAGGTCCCGGAAAAGGGCTGCTTCGTGCCCCTGACCATTGTCGAGGACATCCGACCCGAACACCGCACGGCCCAGGAAGAGATTTTCGGGCCGGTGCTGGCCGTGATGCGGGCCAAAGACTTCACCGAAGCCCTAGACATGGCCAACAACTCCCGCTTCGCCCTGACCGGCGGCGTGTTCTCCCGCAGCCCGAAACGGTTGGAACAGGCCAAACGCGAATTCCGCGTGGGCAACCTGTACCTGAACCGGAACAACACCGGCGCCCTGGTCTTTCGCCAGCCCTTCGGCGGCTTCAAGATGTCCGGCGTGGGCTCCAAGGCCGGCGGACCGGACTATCTGATCCAATTCCTGGACCCGCGAGTGGTCACCGAAAACACCATGCGGCGAGGGTTCGCACCCATAGCCGGCGACGATGAATGGGTGGGATGAATAATGTCCAATCATACGAAAAAAATGATGATCGCCGTTTTCGGCCAGGACCGTCCGGGGATCGTGGCCCGGGTTTCCGGGCTGTTGGCCGAAATGGGCTGCAATATCGAAGACGCCACGCAGACCATTCTGCATGACCGGTTTGCCGGAATGTTCGTGGTCCAGCCGGTTCAGGAGAGCCTGGGCCGGGAACAGGTTCTGCGGGCGCTGGAGGATGGCTTTCAAGGCGAGGAACTGACTTTCTGGTTGTCGCCCATGGATGAAGCGGCGCCGCCCAAACCAGCCCAGGGAGCGACGGACCCGTTCGTACTCACCACCATCGGCCCGGACCAGCTTGGACTGGTGGCCGGTGTGACCGGAGTCCTCTCCCGGTTCGGCGTGAACATCACGGCCTTGCGGGCCAACGTCAAAACCGAGGATGTTTCACAGTGGGTCATGATCTACGAAGTGGACGTGCCCAAGTCAGTGGATCGGCAGCAGTTCAGGGAAGCGCTCTACGGCAAGGCCCAGGAACTCGACCAACGCCTCAGCCTCCAGCACCGGGACATTTTTGAAACGGTGCATCGGGTTTGATGTCATTGCTCATCAGTTTGGTCATGCCCGTCCACGTTCACGTACACGAGACGTCTTTTCGATTACGTGAACGTGGACGGGCATGTTTTTCGATCAAGCCCGAGAATGGGGCGCGGTCTCCGCGTGATTTGCCAATACTAGGAGATACCAAGATATGCTGACGGAAAAAGAAGTTTTGACCACGTTGGAAATGCTGCGCAACGAACATCTGGACGTGCGCACGGTGACCTTGGGCCTGAGTCTTTTCGATCTGGCCACCCACGATGTCGGCCGGTTTCAGGATCGATTGATGTCCCGGATCACCGGTATGGCCGCTTCTCTCGTGGACGTGTGCGACGAGGTGGGAGATATTTACGGAATTCCGGTGGTCAACAAGCGCATTTCCGTCAGCCCCATGGCCGTGGTCGGTGCGCCGTTTTCCTCCCGGGAACTGGTCCAGACGGCCATGACCCTGGACCAGGCGGCCCAGGAAGTGGGCGTGGATTTCATCGGCGGGTTCAGCGCCCTTGTGGAGAAAGGGTTGGCCCGGGGCGACCTGAGTCTGATTGAGGCGGTCCCGGAAGCCCTGACCGCCACGTCCCGGCTTTGCGCTTCCTTCAACGTGGCCACCACCGCAGCCGGGATCAACATGGACGCCGTGCTCCTGCTGGCCAAGACCATCAAGGCCGCGGCGGCCAGGACCGCGGACCAGGACGGCCTGGCCTGCGCCAAGCTGGGGGTCTTCGCGAACATTCCCCAGGACGTGCCCTTCATGGCCGGGGCCTATCTGGGCGTGGGCGAACCCAATGCCGTGATCAACGTGGGCGTGAGCGGGCCGGGCGTGGTCAAGCGGGCCCTGGAGCGGGCCATGGAGGCCGACGACCACCTGGCCCTGGACGAGATTTCCGAGGTCATCAAGCGCACGGCCTTCAAGGTGACCCGGATCGGCGAACTCATCGGCCGGGAGGTGGCCAAGCGCCTGAACGTGCCCTTCGGCGTGGTGGACCTGTCCTTGGCTCCTACGCCCAACGTCGGGGATTCCGTCGGGGAAATCTTTCAGGTGCTCGGCCTGGCCCACATCGGGGCTCCCGGTTCCACCGCGGCCCTGGCCATGCTCAACGACGCGGTGAAAAAGGGCGGGGCCTTTGCCAGCTCCTCGGTGGGCGGATTCAGCGGGGCCTTCATCCCGGTCAGTGAAGACCTGAACATCGCCCAGGCCGCGGCCGAGGGCCACCTAACCCTGCCCAAGCTGGAGGCCCTGACCAGCGTCTGCTCCGTGGGCCTGGACATGGTCGCCCTGCCCGGCGACACCTCGGCCGAAACCCTGGCCGCGATCATCGCCGACGAGATGGCCATCGGCGTGATCAACCGCAAGACCACCGCGGCCCGGCTGATCCCGGTTCCCGGCAAAAAAGCCGGAGAAAAAGCCTTTTTCGGCGGCCTGCTGGGCGAGGCCGTGATCATCCCCGTCCCCGGCTCCGGTGGCTCGGACCGCTTCATCAACCTGGGAGGACGGGTCCCGGCTCCGTTGCAGAGCCTGGGGAACTGAGGGCGTTTTTGGGGAGGTGCTGATCCGGGCTGGAGACTGTCTCAGCTCTTTCCGCCGCAATCAGGCTTCATCCCGATCTTGTCAGGCTGTTCGCTGGAGAAGTCGTTCAGCCGCGTTGATCTCTGGAACTGCTCATAACGCTCCGAATGACTTCCATGACGAGGAATTTATCCACGGGCTTGACCAGATATCCGTCCGCGTGATGGCTCTTGCTATAGGCCGCCCGGACTGTTTCCGGGCTGTTCGAGGCCGTGACCATGATTATCCTGACCCGACTCATCGGGTTGATCCCCATGGCCTCCTCTTGTTTGCGGATTTCCTGCAATGCAGTCAGTCCATCCATGATCGGCATCATCACATCAAGAAGAATCAAGTCGTAGGGAGCGCCCTCGGCATGGGCGCGAAGAAAAGCCCGCAGTCCCTCCTCTCCGTTGGCCGCCACCTCGTTGTTCCCCAGATGCGCGATCATCTCCTGGAGCAGGAACCGCGCGGTACTGTCGTCAACGATCAAAGTTCGCATTTCCCGCCCCCCGCGCCAATCATTTTTTCAGATACTTGGTGATGGTCACGGTCGTGCCCTTGCCAGGCGTGGACCGAATGTCAAAGGCATCGCTCAGGGAGCGGGCCCCGCTCAGGCCCAAGCCCAGGGAATTGGTGGTGCTGACGCTCCGGCTCATGGCTTGGTCCACATCCTTGAAGCCCGGACCGTGGTCCGTGAATTCCAGGGTCAGGCCGCTGTTGTTGGGCGTCGGACTGAGGCGCATCCGGCCCTTGCCGGCATGGACGACGATGTTTCTGGCCAGCTCCGAAACCGCGGTGACGATCTTGGTCTGGTCGATCATCCCGAAGCCCATGCGCTGGGCCTCGGTTCGGGCGTGTTGTCGGGCGACCAGGATGTCTTCGTAGCTGCTGATGGATATTTCCAAAGTCGTGGTTGCGGCGGCCGTCATGGGTTCTCCTTGGTGTTCATCGGAGGCGGGCTGATGGTTGGTTGATGTTCCTGCTTGACTCGTCCAGGGACCCTGATCCCGGATCAGAAAAACGTCACGTCGTCCTCCGGCTCCGAAGCGGCCTGGACGGCCTTGGGCTTGGCCTTCACCTTCACCGACTTGCGCTCCGCCTTCTCCGGCTTCAAATCAAGGATGGAGTGGGCCAATGTGCGCTCCGTTTCCATGGTGTACATGGCGGACAGTCGGCCGAGAATCTCTTCGCGCAGGCCCAGATGGAGCAGTTCGGACTCCAAGACTTCTTTGCTCTGAACGCCGGCAAAGTCCTCGCTCATATCCTCCAGGGCCTTGATGACATGGCTGACCACCTGCTTGATGATGTCCTCGAACTGCAAACTGAAGATCATGGAGTTGATCCGGTCCCGGATGGACGAGGTTTCGCCGATGGTCTGGCCCATGATGCCTTCCATTTCCGTGGAAATGTCCAGCAGGGAGACGAACAGCCCCTCCATCAGGGCGCTGGTGGAGTGGACGTAGACGTTTTCCACGGAAATGGCCTCTCTCACGGCCTGGGTGGATTCCAGAATATGCGCGTGGGCCCGCTCCAGCCCTTCCCGAATGTTGTCGGCGGATCCGGCGGATTTGTGGGCCAGCTTGCGTACCTCGTCCGCAACCACGGAGAAGCCGCGTCCGGCGTCCCCGGCCCGAGCCGCCTCAATGGCCGCGTTCAAGGACAAGAGGTTGGTCTGGTCCGCGATAAAGGCGATGTCGTCGGAAAAAGGAAGCACTTCCTCCAGGATTTTTTGCATCTGATCCAGCATCCGGGCGTATTCGGCCTTGCCCTCCACGATCAGGCTCAGTTCGGACGCCACTTTCTTGATGGTTTCCAGGTAGCGGTCGCGGATAAAGGCGAAGTCTTTGTTCGTGCCGCGCTGATCCGCGGAAATGTGCTGGGCCAGCCGCTGCCTGATGTTGGTCATCAGTTGGTTGTTGGCGGTAATGCTCCGGTCCATGCTGCCCACCAACTCGTTGAGCTGCCCGAGGACCTGGACCGTGGCGGTTTCGATGCTGGAGGTGGAATGGTTGAGTTGGCCCACGGCCACGGCCAGAACCTGTTTGGCGATGTGAATCCGGCGTTGCAGGGACATCATGGTTTCGGCCAACGGTTCCATATGGGCTTGGGTCTCAGCCGCCTCAGCCTGACTGGCCTGGAGACGGACTTCCAGATCCCGACCCCGTTCCTGTTCCTGGGCCAAGCGCCGTTGCCAGCGGTCCTCCTGCTCGGCCAGCGCGGCGGCATGTTGGTCCTGGGCGCGTTGGCGGCTGGTGTTCGGCGCGAACCGCAATGACGCGGCGGCCAGGGGCAGGAGCAGGGCCGCCACAAGGCCGCCCACGGTCGCGGGGATGGTTGCAAACGGGCTTTGTCCGGCAAACCAGGTCGGGCCGTAAACCGTCAGCAGCACGGTCCAGATCGCGGCCAGGATCAGTCCCGCGGCAAGTCCGAGGAGCAACAGTCGGCGGTTGCCGGGTTCTTCAAGGCGGTCAAGTAAGGTCATACAGCAACTCGTCATGGTTATGGCGCAGGGCTTGGCCGAGAAGTTCCGGGTTGAGCACCAGCAGAACCCGGCCATCTCCAAGGATGGTCACTCCGCCCAGGAAGGAGAGTTCGGAAAACGCATCGGGAACGGGCTTCACGGCGATTTCACAGTTCCGCAGCAGCTTGTCGATGATCAATCCGTAACGGCCCCTGGCACCGTTCAGGGCCACCACCAGCAGGTCCTCGTCATCGGACCAGTTTCGTCGGCTGCCGGGGAACAGGTCGGCCAGGTGGGCCACGGGCAGCATCCCGCCCCGGTAGTGCATGCCCCGGCTTGCCCCAAGGTCATGAATCGCCGAGGCCGCGATCTTGACGGTCTCCAGGACGCCGTCCATGGGCAGGGCGTATTCCCCCGTTCCGGCGGCCACGTGCAAGGCCGTGGTCACGCCCATGCTCATGGGGATGGTCAGACTGAAGGTGGAGCCTTGCCCCAGGACGCTGTCGATGCGCACCGTTCCCCCCAGCTCGCGCAAGGTGGAGCGGACCACGTCCATGCCCACGCCCCGGCCGGAGATGTCCGACACCTCTTCCTTCATGGAAAAACCAGGCTCAAAAATGACGTCCAGAATGTCCGGATCATCGGGACCGTTCACGGGCAGGCCGTTGCGCGATGCTTTCGCGAAGACCCGCTGCCGGTCAATGCCCCGGCCGTCGTCGGTGATGGTCAGGGCCAGATTGCTGCCTTCGTGCGCGGCCTTGAGCATCAGCCCACCGCGTTCCGGCTTGCCCGCGGCGATCCGCTCCTGGGGAGGCTCCAGGCCGTGGTCGCAGGCGTTGCGGATCATGTGAATCAGCGGATCGGAAAGAATATCGGCGACCTTCTTATCGATTTCCGTATCCCCGCCTTCGATGGTCATGTCAATCAGCTTGCCCTGCTTGCTGGAGATGTCCCGGACCACCCGGCTGAATTTCTGAAAAATTCCACGGATCGGGGTCATGCGCAGGTTCATCACGCCGTACTGCAGTTCGTTGGTGATCCGGGCGAACAGGCGCAGGTTGTCCTTGAGGGCCTTGATGTCCGCGGACTCCAGACTCTGAGCCTGGTCCAGCCGGTCCACCAGAAAGTCATAGGCATTCCGGGCGATGATCAGTTCGCCCACGGTGTTGCCGAAGGCGTCGATCTTGGACTCCTCCACGCGCATCACCTTCAGCTCCCCTGGGGTGCTTGGGGCGGCGGCATCCGCGCCGCGCTCGCCGCGCTGCCTGGCCAGGGCCTGTTCCAGGTCTTCCTCGGTGATCTTGCGCTCTTCCAGCAGAATTTTGCCCAACGGCTTCCAGGTGGGCGATACCTCGGGCCGGGCTGTCCTGTCCGGACTCACGTCCGGTTCCAGTTCCGTGACGTGGATCAGCTCCGGGTCATAAGCCAGGTCACGGATTTCCGCCGCAGAGAGGTCCGTGATCACGATCAGGGCGGCCCGCAGATAGATATCCAGTGGTCGGTATTCCCGGATCCCCGGAATCAGACAGCGGCAATCCGCCAGATAAAAGGAGCAGTTTTCTTTGAGGTTGCGCAGAAAGACCAGAGGATCAAAGCCGTTGGCCAGATGCTCCGAGTCGAACATGGGCTCGATGTAATAAACATGGCGCTGGGGGTGGTCCGGATCATTGAAGGAACTCCAGAGCGCCCGGCCGTTCACCTCGTCCAGAGGCAGCCGCGGCGGGACCACCGCGGCCTCGCTGGTGGCGGCGTGTTGATCGTGCCGAGCGGTTTTGCCGCCGGCGGCCTGAATCAGCTCCGCGTAGCGCCGGACCAGTTCATCCGGCGGGATGACGGCTTCGCCGCGCAGTGTCGCGGCCATGATTTCCCGCAGGGTGTCCAGTCCCTGGAACAGCAGATCAACCAGCTCACCGGTCAGAACCATGCTTTTCCCACGCAGGCCGTTGAGCACCCCTTCCAGGTGGTGGGCGAAAGCGCCCAGTTCGTCCATGTCGAACATGGCCGAACTGCCCTTGATGGTGTGCACGCCGCGGAAGATGGAGTGCAACAACTCCAGGTTCGCGGGATCGGCTTCGGCCTTGAGCAGGCTTTCCGTGACCGTGTCCAGGATGTCGCCCACCTCGATGATGAACTGCTGGCGGTAATGGTCTTTCTTATTGTCCATGGCAGGGTCCGGGTGCGAGGGTTCGAGGGTGTTCGAGGGGGTGTCGGGGGCACGTCCCATTGATTCAGTTCGGTTTACGTTCAATTAAGGCGAAGCAGTGCATGCTCGGGGTCGCAATCGAAATCGCAATCGAAATCGAAAAAATAAATAGATCATGAAACTATTGCGATACCGATTGCGATTTCGATTGCGATTTCGATACTGACAACAACGCTAAGTTGACCCAATAGTATCTTTTTGAAAGCAAAGCTGATTCAGTTCGGTAGGACATGCTCAGCCAATAATTTTTTTGACAACGCCCAGCAGGGTGTCCGGCTTGAAGGGCTTGACGATCCAGGCCTTGGCCCCAGCTTGTTGGCCTTCCTGCTTCTTGCCGTCCTCGCTCTCCGTGGTCAGCATCACGATGGGCAAAAACTTATGCTTGGGCATGGCCTTGACGGCCTTGATCAGGCTGATGCCGTCCATGTTGGGCATGTTCAGGTCGGTCAGGATCATGTCGAACTTCTTGCCGCCGCCGAGAACATTCAGGGCCTCCTTGCCGTCCGAAGCCTCAGCGACCTCGTATCCGGCTCCGCGCAGGGTCATGGCTACCAGCCCGCGCATGGAAACCGCGTCATCAACGATCAAAACAGATTTCATGGGTGTTCTCCTTGCTCTTGAAGATTGGGGCCGTCGGCTTGGTCCTGGTCCACGGACAACCGCAGGCCGTACAACTCCTGAAGTTCCCGGAAGGCCGGGCCGACATTCTCCAGCAAACAGGGGACGTTCATGTCCCGGGCCGTCCGTTCGATGCACAGCACCAACTGATAATAAGCCGTGTCCATGGACTGAACCGCGCCCAGGTCCACGACCACCTGATTGATGCTCGCGGCGTCCCATTGGGCCTCGGCCAACAATTGGGCATGCGCTTCGACTTCGAAAATCAGGCAATCTTCCGGCAAAACAACACGCAAGGTTCCGGCGTCCGTATCTATTCGCATGGCTTCCTCGGGTTTATCGGGGGGCGGGCCGGTCTTCAGCGCTGATTTCCGGCACGCCATCCGCCGCTTTGTACTTCATTCATCCGTCTTCCGCGTCACCGCGTCCAGATCCAGAAGCAGGATCGGCTTGCCCTGATTCAAATGATCCGCGCGGTTCCGTTGATTCAACTTGGCCACGGCATGGACGAAGCCTTTGGCCGGATTGTCGCGACAGGCATCGGGCAAGGGCTCCAGGGCGGTCTGGTCCAGATCCACGGGATCGGCGATCCGATCGACGATCAGACCGTGCTTGCTCCGTCCTCCCACCACGAGAATCCGGCTTTCCTCCGTGACCTGGGCCTGGGGCAGGCCCAAGCGCAAACGCAGATCCAGGGCGGGCATGATCTCCCCGCGCAGGTTGATCAGACCGGCGTAATACGGGCGGGCCTGGGGCACGGGCGTAATCTGGCCGAGGCGGGTCACCTCGCGGACCCTGTTCATGGGTGCGGCGAACAGGGTGCCGGCCAGCTCGAAGCAGACATGACGGCGGTCATCGGACGGGTCTTCGGTCTTGGGGCCGCACTCCAATGCGTGGTCCGGGGAACACTCGCCGGATTGCGCGGGCTGGGCTGCTAAATCAGCGTGGTTCGTGGCATCGCTGCCCACAAGGCGGGAGAGGCGCAGCACGAAGACGATGCGCTTACCGTTATCCAGACGCAGCACGCCGGCGATTTCAGATTCTTCCGCGTCGTACTCGGACTGGCTGGGCGCGGCGGCTTCCGCGGCAAGGATGTCCCGGGGGGCGTGGATGGCCAGACCCAGGCGGGTCGCACCGTGCTCCAGAATCAGGATGTAGCGCCAGTCTTGAGGGTCGTCCGGGGAAGGCGCGGCGTCGGCTCCGGACCGGCCCAGCAGGCCGTTTAACTCGAATACCGCAAGGCTTTGGTCCTGGTGCGAGGTCAGGCCGAGCAGTCCAGGGACCGTGTCCGGCGGAGTGATCAAGGGTTTGCGGGAAATGATCCGCTGGACGTGCTCCATGGACACGGCATATTCCCGTCCCGCGGCGAGAAAACACAACAGCCGACCCTGGTTTTCGGGGTTCTGAGCGACGCAGCGGGACCGATCATCGGATTGTCGGGCAGTCGTGGTCATGGCCGTGGTCATGGCAGTACTCCTCGCGAGGCCGCCTGCATCAATTCCAAGGGGTCCAAGACCAACAAGGCGCGTCCATCCCCCAGGATCGAGGCTCCGGCCAGGCCGGGCAGATCGGCCAGATAACCGACCAGGGGCTTGATCACGATTTCTTCCTGACGCTGCAGCTTGTCCACGGCCACGCCGAGCAGCTCGTCGCCGTTCTGGAGGATCAGCACCGGAATGTCGTCGTCCTCGCCAGGCGTGGCGTCCACCATCCGGGGCAGCCCGTGGTCTCTGTTCATGCCCAGGATTTCAGCCAGGGTTTCCAGCCCGATCACCTCTCCACGCAAAGTCATGGCCCGCCGTTTCATCATCGGCTTGATCGCGGAGCGTTTCAACTTGACGGTTTCGCGGACCGCCTCAACCGGAATGGCGAAGGTCTCCCGACCCACCCCGACCAGCAAGGTTTCCACCACGGCCAGGGTCAGAGGCAGTTCCAGCCGGATCCGGGTTCCCTGACCCTGCTGGGAGTCGATCTTCACCGCTCCCTTGACCTTGCGGATGTTGGTCAGCACCACGTCCATGCCCACGCCCCGGCCGGAAATGGAGGACACCTCGCGGGCCGTGCTGAATCCCGGTGCAAAAATGAGCTGGACGATTTCCTCCCGGCTGATCCGGTCGGCCTGGTCCGGCTGAATCAGGCCCCGTTCCAGAGCCTTCTCCAGAACCAGGTCCGTGTCGATGCCCGCACCGTCGTCCAGAATTTCGATCACGAAGCTGTTGCCCTCTTGACCGGCCTTGATGGCCACGGTCCCGCGTTCGGGCTTGCCTCGTTCCCGACGCAGATCCGGAAGTTCAATCCCATGGTCAGCGGCGTTGCGAATGATGTGCACCAATGGATCGCTGATCTCCTCGGCAATGCCCTTGTCGATTTCCGTTTCCTCGCCGTGCAGAACCAGGTCGATCTTTTTGCCGTTCTTTTGGGTGACGTCCCGGATAATCCGGGGCAGCTTCTGGAACACGGTTTTGACCGGAACCATGCGCAAGGCCATGATGTTGCGCTGCATGGCGTCGGAAATCCGGGACACCAGTTGGCAGGCCCCCCGCAGTTCGCGCAGCCCGGGCAGGGAGGCATCGGCCTCGCGGTCCAGCCGCTTTTGGACGTGGCCCAGGACGTTGCGGGCCACGATCAGTTCGCCCACCAGATTCATGAACCCGTCCAACAGGTTCTGATCAATGCGCATGGTCCGGCCCGGAGTGGGCCCGCCCCCGTCCGGCATGGACGCACCTGCAACGGCAAAAGAGGACGTCGTCGAGTTCGGCGCGGCAAAATCCGAACCGGCGGGAGACATGACGGTGTTTTGTTTCGAGTTCTCCCCGGATTCGCGCACTACTTGTCCGAAATGCAGCGTCACCCCGGCCAGATGTTCGGCCAAGACGTTCAACAGCGGCTCGGAACAGACTATTTCGCCCTGGCGCACGGCGCACAGAACATTTTCAATCCGCTCGGCGTTCACCTCGATATCTTTAAACCCCATGTAGCAGGCGCTGCTTTTCAAGGAATGGGCGGCACGAAAAAACATATCCAAGGTGGTTTTGTCCTCGCCCTGCCCCGTGTTCATCCGTTCCAGACAGACCCGCATGCTCTCCACATGCTGACCGGCCGAATCGATAAAAATGGACGTCGGATCCACCGCGGCCAAAGGCGCGGGGGCGATGGCGCCCGATGTCAGGCCCAGAGCCGTCCGTTCCTCCTCCAGGCGACGCAGCACGCTTTGCGGCGGCTGATGATCCTCCGGCTGGTCGACCATCCGGCGCAGGGCGTCCACGGTCTCAAAGCAGGCGTCCAGCAGGGACCCCGGCATGCTGAACCCGGCCTGGTGCTTCGTGGTTTCCAGGATGGCTTCCAGGGCATGGGCCAGGTCGGAAATGGCGTGCAGTCCGACATAGGATGCCGTGCCCTTGATGGAGTGGATGCGTCGGCACAATTCCTCCAGAGCCTTCCGATCGCCGCTGTTCTGGTCGATGGCCAGCAGGGCCTGCTCGGCCTCGTCCAGGTTTTCCGACGCTTCCAGCTGGAAATCCCGCAGCAGGCGCAACTCCATATCGTCGCGTCCGGTCACGGTGTCGTGCGGCGAAGCGTTCAAAGGTTCCATCGTGCGTGAAGCGGCCACGTCTTTCTCCTGATTACGCCAGCAACATGTTGACCTTGGTCACCAGGGCCTCTGGCTGGGTCGGCTTGACCATGTAGACGTTGGCTCCGGCTTCCATGCCCCTGATCTTGTCCGCGGCCTCCCGTTCCGTGGAGATCATGATCACCGGAGTGTCCCGATACTGTTCGCTGGACCGGATACGGCGGGTCAGCTCGTAGCCGTCCATCTTGGGCATGTTCACGTCCGTGACGATGAGCTGGAATGGTTCCCGGAACAGCAGTTCCAGGGCGACATATCCGTTTTCAGCCATGGCGCAGCTGTATCCCGAGCCTTCCAGGATATAGGCGTGCATGTTCAGGACGATGTTTGAATCGTCGACGATCAGGATCTTGGGTTTCATGATGGGCTCCCTGGGCGCGGGAGGACTGCGCCCGGTTTTTTGTAGCACAGGAAGTCGCCGATCCGTTCCAGAGTGAACGACGCCGTAATCCGGCCCACGGATTCGGAATGGCCCAGAAAAACGTATCCTCCGGGCACCAGGGCGTCGTACAGGGCAGAAAGAACCTGTTTGCGGGAATCGTCGTTAAAGTAGATCAGGACGTTGCGGCAAAAAATGAAATCAAATGCCCGCTTGCGGCGCATGCCCGGGCGGTCCATCAGGTTGAGCTGTTCAAACGCCACGGGTTCCTGGATGTCCGGTTTGACCTGCCAGCCGTCCAGGGTCCGTCGAAAGTATTTCTGCTTGTAGGGAGTGGGCGTTTCCTTGATCGCCCGTTCGCCGTACAGGCCGATCCGGGCCTGGCGGAGCACCCTGCGATCGATGTCCGTGGCCAGGATATTGGTGTTCCAGCGGTCATAATCGTCGATCATTTCCCGCAGGATGATGGCCAGGGTATACGGCTCTTCGCCGGTGGAACAGGCCGCGGACCAGATGTTCAGGCTGTAGTTCCCTTTCTCGCGCTTGGCCTGGAGATAGGACGGCAGGACGTCCTCGGCAAAACCGCGCAGTTGGGGATAGTCACGAAACAGATACGTTTCATTGACGGTCACCTCTTCGATCAGAAAGGCCAGTTCCGCTTCCCGGTCCGTGAACAGCAGTTCGTTGTAGTAGTTCTGAAAGGTGGCGCAGCATTTGGCCTGCATACGTTGCTGCAATCGGCTCTTCAGAAAATAGTCCTTTTTGGCCTCGAAATAGATGCCCGTTTCCTTGTACAGCAGGGCGCGGATTCGCTCCAGATCGGCGTTGGAGATCAGTTCGGACATGAGCGCATCCTTATATTCTCGCAAGCTGTTGCAAGGCCTTGCGGTGATAAAACTGCACGTTCGGGACGAAGCCCTCGACATCCATGGCGTTCAGGGCCGCGAGGGTCTCTTCTCCGGGGATGCGGGCCATGGCGTCCAGGATGTTGCATTGCACCCAGGCCTCCCGATTCATGCGGGCCAGCAGCTCCGGCAGGATTGTCCGATCGCCCAGTCGGCCCAGGGCTTCGGCGGCCGCTCCGGCCACGTTGGCGTTGGGATCGTCCAGCAGACCGATCAGCAGGGGCGTGGCGTTGATCGTCGTAATCTCGCCGATTTTGCCCAAAATGTCCGCGGAGAACTTTCTAATGTCCGGGGAAGACGAGGCGCAGCACCCTTTCAAGACGGAAATGGCGTCCTGGCCCAGGGATTTGAGAATCTCCGGGGCCAGGTTGCGCAGGACCACGTCTTCCGAGGCCAACAGGCCCGCAACCTGTTCCGCGGTTTCCCCGCCGCCGATGGCGGCCAGGGCGTCCGCCGCGGCCTCGCGCACGGCGATGACCGGGTCGGCCAAGGTCGTGATCAGGGCCGGGACGGCACGCCGGTCGCCGAGCAGACCCAGGTCTTCGGCCGCGTAGCGCCGTTCGGTTTCGTCCTGGTCTTGCAATGCCGCGATGAGTTGGTCTTGTTGGTCCATGGCCGCCGCTTTGTGGGGTCAGAAGTGAGAAATCAGAGTCGGTAATCAGAAGTCAGATGCCGGAAGTCGGTTCATCCGCCCTTGACCAGCTTCACGATTATTTCCGCCACGCTGTACGAGGGCAGGATGAATTCCGCGCCGCCCAGCCGGGCGGCTTCCGCTGGCATGCCGTAGACCACCGCGGTTTCCTCGGATTCGGCGATGGTCCGGCCGCCGGCCTGGCGAATGGCGGCCATGGCCTTGGCCCCGTCCGCGCCCATCCCGGTCATCAACACGCCGATCACATTGGGCCCCCCGTAGCACTCCAGGATTGAAAACATGGTCACGTCCACGGACGGCTTGTGCAGGGTGTCCATGGGATAATCGGAAAGGCGGATGAGGTAGCCGGGCTTGCCGGCCCCCCGGGGGGCCAGGGTCATGTGCTTGTCTCCGGGTGCCAGATAGCCCCGCCCGGACTCGATCACGTCCGCATGGTCCGCTTCCTTGATGGACAAAAGGCAGTTGTCGTTCAGGCGTTGGGCAAAGGAGGGGGTGAAGTGGCCGGGCATGTGTTGGATGATCACCACCGGCACGCCCAGGTCCTCCGGCAGATAGGGCAGGATGTCCATGATCGTCTTGGGGCCGCCCGTTGACAGGCCGATGACCACGATTTTCTCTCCCGGCCTTGATCCGGTCGGGCCGGATTTGCGTCCCACCGTGGTCGCGGTTCGCTGGGTTGGAGTCTGGGCCGCTTTCTTGCGGCGGCGATCCAGGCCCAGCCTGGATCGGTTGGCCTTGGCCGCGGCTCGGATCGTGGCGATCAGGTCATCGCCCACCTGGCTGATGTTCCGGGAGATGGTTCCGCCGGGTTTGGCCACGAAATCCACGGCCCCCAGCTCCAGGGCTTCGTAGGTGGTCAGGGCCCCTTCCTGGGTCAGGGAACTGACCATGACCACGGGTCTGGGAGATTCCATCATGATGTACTGCAGGGCGGTCAGCCCGTCCATCACCGGCATGTTGATGTCCAGGGCCACCACGTCCGGGTCGGTTTCCTTGGTCTTATCCACGGCTTCCCGGCCGTCCCGGGCCGCGGCCACCACCTCGATGTCCCCGGCTCTTTCCAGGATTTTCTTGATTTCCCGGCGCATCAGGGCCGAGTCGTCGGCGATCAGCACGGTGATTTTTTTCATGGGCCGGTCCTCTGGAGCCTACAAGGCGACAACGTCGCCATTGGTCAGATTGATATTGATCAAGCCGCTGCGCACGTTGAAACTGACGCTGCGTCCGAACGCGCCGCCCACGGATTGGGCCGCGACGTGCAGCCCCAAAGCCTGAACCACCTGGGTCGCGCCGTGCAGCAGGTCGCGAGGGATGGCGTTCATGAAGTCGCCTTGGCCGTCGGCGAACATATTCCCTGCTCCGATGAGGCGGACGGAGAGGTTTGGCCGACACGCCCCCTCGCGTTCCATCAACCGGATCAACTCAGGCAGAGCCGTGTCCGCGAACAGTCCTGGTGCGCGAAGCGCTTCATCCGGGGTTCCCGCGACGGAACTGGGCATGGGAATATGGGCCATTCCACCCATGGTTCGGGCATGATCCCAGACGCAGACCACGACGCAGGAGCCCACGCCCCGGGTAAGCAATCGACTGTTGCCCCGGGCCACTCGAAATTCCCCTGTTTTGACCTCGACTTCTTTATACGTCGGCACTGGCGCTCCACTCTCTCCCACCGAGGCGGCCCATGCGCCGCCTCGGTGGGAGACCGCAACCCCCTGGGTCATGCTTTTTTCGGGGTCCGAACCTTCCTGGTTCGTGCCCCGTTCTGGGGCGACGTCGTCCGTGAGGGCTCCGCATCCTCTTCCTCAAGAGGCTCTTCTTCCATCGGATCTCCGGATTCTTCCGGCTCATCGTCATCAACGACCTCGATCCCGCGGTCCTCCAGGACTTCCGCTTCCCGAGACGTTTCCTCGCCGACCGCGATTCCCTGCTCTTCGGTCATGCCGCGCAGTTCGCGCTCCTCCCGGTCCGAGAGGATGGCGTCCACGTTGAGCAGGATGATGATCCGCTTGCCGTTGTCCAGCTTGCCAAGCCCTTCGATGAACCGCCGGTCCGTCTCAACGGACAGAACCATGGGCGGCGGTTCGATGTGCGTGCGGACCATACGCAGCACCTCGGATACGGAATCCACGATAATGCCGGTGGTCTTGCCCTGGATGTTGACCACCACGATCCGGTTCTGTTCCGTACGTTCATCACGGGCCAGGCCGAACCGGGTGCGCATGTCGATCACCGGTAGGACGTTGCCCCGCAGATTGACGATGCCCTCCACGAAGGTCGGGGCCTTGGGCACGCTGGTGATCTCCTCGATCCGGATGATCTCCTGAACGCGCATGATGTGGATGCCGTACTCTTCCTGGGCCACCTTGAAGCAGACCAGTTGGGTTTCATCCTCGCTCTCCTGGGTCGCGGCCTTGCGGGTTTCGCGAGCCGCGCATCCGGCCGCGGCGGCGACTTCCTTGCGCTCCTTGTCCGAAAGCAGGCGCTCCGCGTCCAGGAGCATCAGCAGCCGTTCGCCCTTGTTCAGCTTGCCCACGCCCTTCAATCGTGAAGCGTCTTCGGCTTCGATGATCGACGGCGGCTGCTCGATGCTGGACTTGGGCAGGCGCAGGACCTCGGAAACCGAGTCCACCTGCACGCCGGTCAGCACTCCTTGCAGATCCAGGACCACGATGCGCCGGGCGTCGATGTCGTCGTCATCCCCGGTTTCGACCGCGGTTTCCTGTTCCGCGGCCATGCCGAACCGGGCCCGCAGGTCCACGATGGGCAGCAGGCGGTTGCGCAGGGACATCACGCCCTTCACGAAGTGCGGCGCCTTGGGCACGCTGGTGATCTCCGTGATCCGGATGATCTCCTGAACCTGCATGATGTCGATGGCGAACTCCTCGTCGACCAGCTTGAAGGTGACGAGCAGTTCCTCTTCCTCCAGCGCCTTGGTTTCGAAGAGCGTGCTCCGGGTCCGTTCCGCGCCGGCCAGGGCCGCTTTGAGTCCCTTGGCGTGGGGAATGAGCATTTCCGCGTTCAGAATCATCACCAGCCGCTTGTCCTGTCCGATCTTTGCCACCCCCCGCAGATACTGCCCCTCGATCCCGGCCACGATGGACGGCGGCTGTTCAATGATCTCGTCGTCGATGTGCAGGACTTCGGAAACGGCGTCCACGATCACCCCCGTGGACGTGCCGCCGCAGTCCAGGACCACCACGCGGGTGGCGTCGTCGGCTTCCCGGAAGGCCAGCCCCAGGCGTTCCCGCAGATTGATCACGGGCAGGATGTTGCCCCGCAGGTTGGCGATGCCCTCCATGTAGGCCGGGGCGTTGGGCACCTTGGTCATCACCGGCGGGCGGACGATCTCCTGGACCAGGCTGATGGGAAAGGCCAACTCTTCACCTGATAAGGAAAAGGTCACCAATTGCCCGTCGCTGGATTCCATGTTTCTATTTTCCGTACTCATATGGCTCTCCCTGGTCCCCTGAGGGGTTAGGCCGTCTGCAGTTCGTCCGCGAGAGCCGAGATGTCCTCAATGGCCTGGCTGAGTTCCTGCATTCCCTTGGCCTGCTGGGTGGCGCTGGCCGAGGCCTGTTGGGCCGCGCTGGAAGACTGTTGGGCCGCGGAGGCGATCTGTTCCACGCCCTTCTGGGCCTGTTCCACGGCCACGGCGGATTCTTCGGCGCTGCGCTGGATGTTCTGGATCCCGGAATGAACCTCCGAGATATCCTTTTCAATGCGCTGCAGGTCCGCGTTGGATTTCTTGGCGTTGAGCATTTCCCGTTCGGCCAGGGCGCCCACGTCCAGGATGTCCCGGGACACCACCAGAACCTGATCCTGGATGCCGCGCACCAGATCCTTGATCTTTTCGGCGTTCTGTTCCGAATCATTGGCCAGGGTCCGGATGTCCGAGGCCACCACGGCGAAGCCCTTGCCGTATTCCCCGGCCCGGGCCGCCTCAATGGCCCCGTTCACGGCCAGCATGTTCGTCTGCATGGCCACGCTGGTAATGGCGTCCACGATTTTGTCGATCTGACGGACCCGTGTTTCCAGATTCTTCACGTTCTGGGCCGATGTGGCGCTGGCCTTGGCGCTTTCGCTGATTCCGACGATCAGTTTGTCCACGGCTTCCTTGTTGGCTTCCAGGAGCTGGACCATGCTGTTCACCTGTTCCAGGGCGTCGGCGGCCTTGGTCGCGATATCCTGGCTCTGCTTGTTGACCTGGTTGATGGCCGCGGCGGATTCCTCGGTGGCCGAACCCTGTTGTTCCGCGCCCTTGGCGATCTGGCGGATGGCGCTCATGATTTGCTGGGAAGCGGCGTTGGCCTGGGAAATGGTCGCGGAAAGCTGCTCGGCCGTCGACGCAAGCTGCTCGCTGGACTTCTCCGAATCCGTGTTCACCTTCAGGTCTTCGGCCATCTGGGCCAATTCCTCGGTGGCCATCTCGATGTCCTTCATGGCCTTCATCTGCTCGGCGGTGGAGGACGATGCCTGGGCCGCGGCGCTGGCCGACTCCTCGGCCGCGGCGGCGATGATCTCCACGCCCTTCAGAAACTGGACAATGGCCGCGGCGATGCTGGTGCTCAAATCGTTGATGCTCGAACAGCCCCCGCTCAGGGTCTGCATTTCTTTGTCGATCCGCAGCAACTGCTGGTTGATGGCCCGGCCCTTTTCCACCTCGTCCTTGCCCGTCACCCCGGCTTCTTGCACATCCTTGGCCACCACCTTCACTTCTTTCTGGATATCGGTGATCAGCTCCCGGATGGATCGGGCCGATTTTTCCGCGCCCTCGGCCAGATTGCGGACTTCGTCCGCGACCACGGCGAACCCTCGTCCGTGTTCTCCGGCTCGGGCCGCCTCAATGGCCGCGTTCAGGGCCAAAAGGTTGGTCTGGTCCGCAATCCCGGCCACGGTCCTGACCACCTGGCCGATTTCATCCGCCTGGCGCTCCAGTTCGGAGATCATCCTGGCCGACTCCATGTTCCGTTCCGCGGACAGGCCGACGTTGGTGATGATGGATTCGATGTCCGAGGAGGTCAGGCGGACCAGTTCCTGCAATGTATCGGTCTTTTCCATGGCCGACTGGGCCGTGTTGCTGGCCACTTGCGCGCCCTTGTTCAGTTGTTCGGCCGCGGCCTGGGATTCCTGCGCCGCCGCGCTGGCCTCGGTGGCCCCGGAGGAAATCTGCTCCATGGCCTTGTTCATCTGCTCGGCCGCGGCATTGGCCTGGGCGATCCCGCTGGCTAATTCCTCCGTGGCCGAAGCAATCCGCTCCGCGGCCTGCTGACGCTTGGCCACGGTGCGGCCGGTCGCGCGCTGGGCGGCCCGCTCCTTGGCGATGCGCCGTTTTTCGGCGAGTTCATTGGCCGTTCGGTCGGATTCCGTGGGGATGTACTCCCTTTGCCGGGACATGGTCGGGGGGGCTGCCAGTTTTGCCATGATCGTTCTCCAAAAAGAATGTGGTTGTGTTGATGATCCGCCAAGCCGGCGTGGATAGCCCGGATTGGACGTTTGCCGTATCAGCCGACGGCAACGGAAGCCGTGGACCGCATGGAAGCTCGCGGCGCGTTGCTCGAGCGCAAGGCTTGCTCGACCACCGTGGCCAGGGTGTCAGGGTGAAAGGGCTTGAGCAGGAAAAAGGTCGCTTTGGCCTCCCGAGCCTGCTGTTCCGTGTCTTTCGAATCGTCGCTGGTCACGATGATGGTTGGAATGCGTGACGCGCCGGAGGTCTCGGAAATGTTGGTCAATCCCAGGAGCAGATCCAGGCCGCTCATCTTGTCCATGAACACGTCCAGAATCAGCAGATCAAACGGCTCCCTGGTCAAAAGCCGCAAGGCCTCCCGACCGTCCCGGACGCTATACAATTCATGGCCCATGGACTGGATGCACCGAGAGATGATTTCCCGGTAAAAGAGATCGTCATCCGCGATCAAAACCTTTGCCATGCCTGTCTCCTTAGCGCTGGATATCGCGGAGAGAAGAGCAAACGGTGTGCCGCGGCGACTCTGTCAACGTTTCTTGTTTGATTGCAGTGTGTTGGTTGTTACTTGTCCAGCTGAAAATGGTCGTGGTGGGGGACCGATGGGAGGTGAAAATGCCTCCCGTCCCAGGCGGGCAGGCGGCCTGGAAAGGGCCTTTGGCCAGGAAGGCCGCCGCTTTCCCGGTGGAGCGAAGCCGGATGGCGGGTTTACCTCCCAGGTGGTGGGGCGACCTCCTGGCCAGGAGGATCGGAAGCGTTCCGCGAGGGGGCATGGCAGAAGAGCGCTGTTTATTAACCAATGCATATAAGCTGCCCACCCAACGGAATCGGGTTTTATCGGTTGAAATCGTTTGACTGGCACCTCGAATTCATGCATTTCGAGTTTTTATGATGGAGGAGGCCTAAATTTTAACGCACCCGAAGAGCTGAAGCGGGCGATCAGTGATTATGTGGACAGTCTGACCATGGGGTAAAGATTTCAACAAGGTCAGGATTGTGCTGGAATAGGAGCCTGGCATGGATGTCACCGAACAGCAGATAAGAGAACTGATCCGCAAGGGTGAAGGAATTGATCTTGAATTTAAAACCTGCCGAAACCAGCTCAACCGGGATGTCTACGAAACGGTTTGCGCCTTTTTGAACCGGCGTGGCGGCACCTTGCTTCTCGGTGTTCAGGATAACGGGGCTATTCAAGGCATCGAGTCGGATACGGCGGCGCAAATCCGGAAAGACTTTGTCACGGCCATCAACAATCCCCAGAAAATATCCCCGCCCACCTATCTGGCGGTCGATGAAGTCACGATTGACGGCAAACCACTGCTCCGCGTCTATGTGCCGGAAAGCTCGCAGGTGCATCGCTGCAATGGTCGCATTTACGACCGCAACGAAGACGGCGATCTGGATATCACCGATCACACCGCCCAGGTGGCACAGCTTTACCAGCGCAAGCAGGTCACCTACAGCGAGAACAAGGTGTTTCCCCATCTTGGTCTTGATGACCTGGATCGCGACCTGATAGCCAAATGCCGCAAGATCGCCACCCTGCGTTGGGAAGATCATCCATGGAAGGACCTGGACGATCTGGAACTGTTGCAAAGCGCCCAGCTATACCAGGCCGATCCCGAAAGCGGGAAGAGCGGCGTCACCCGCGCCGGTATCTTGCTTCTGGGAAAGCAGCTGCCGTTATTGCAGGCCGTGCCGCACCACCGCACCGACCTGATTCTGCGCAAGGTCAATCTCGACCGCTACGACGACCGGGATTTCGTGGATGTCAATCTGGTGGAGAGTTACGAGCGGATCATGGCCTTTATCCACAAGCACCTGTCTGATCCTTTTTATCTGGAAGGCACGACCAGCATCAGCATCAGAGATGCCATCTTCCGGGAGGTGGCATCAAACATCCTGATTCACCGGGAATACACCAACGCCTTCCCCGCCAAGCTGATCATCGAGTACGGCCAGGTCCGCACCGAAAACAGCAACCGCCCCCACGGCTTTGGCCGTCTGGACCCTGAAAACTTCACCCCTTTCCCGAAAAATCCGGTAATTGCCCGGTTTTTCCGCCAGATTGGCCGGGCTGATGAGCTGGGCTCCGGCATGCGCAAGATGATGAAGTACAGCAGGACTTACGGTGGTGCTGATCCCGAACTGGTGGAGGGAGATGTCTTCAGGATGATTATCAAGGTGCCAGAATTCAGCGAGAAGAAAGTACCAGGAGCCCAACAATCAACCCGGCAAGTCAAGGCCCATGATGAGGCCCATGATGAGGCCCATGATGAGGCCCATGACTTGTCAGAAACAGAATTGGCCATTCTGAATGCCTGCAGAAGCACACCCCAAGGCACTCCGGAATTGTTGAATACCCTGGGGTATACGAGCAGGACCGGCCATTTTAAAAAGGCGATGCTGCGCCTTGAGGAATCACTGAACTTTTTAGAAAAAACTCTGCCGGATGTACCCCGGAGTAAAAATCAGAAATACCGGCTGACGGCAAGAGGAACGAAATTGCTAGAGAAGCTTGCGAAATGAGCGCGTTCAGCGATTCGAGGAAATTGAAGCTTGGCGAAAGGCCCGAGAACGAATCAAGGAAATCTATGCATTGACCAATGACGGACCGTTTGCCCGTGACTTCGGTCTGCGCGACCAAATCCGACGGGCATCGGTTTCCATCATGTCCAACTTCGCTGAAGGATGCCTTGGACATCGGAACACACTATTCTCCGAAGGATCTGCTTGCCCCTCCGTGGAATTGGATCATACGAAGCAAGAGCGCCCCGGCTCAGGCCGCGACGCTTTTGCGATCCATGCCCAGTTCCTGGAGCTTGGTATAGAAGTTCTTCTTGTGCATCCCGGTGAGGCTCAGGGATTGATTGAGGCTGCCCTTGGACAGGGACAGGATCGAGGAGAAGTATTGCATGTCGAACTTGCGGAGAACCTGTTGTTTGGTCTCCTGGTACGTGGCGGGAGGAACGTCGTTGTCCGCGGCTTCCCAGACGCGGAGTTCCCGGGCCACGTCCGCGGCCTCGATGGGCCTTTTTTCGCACTTTTCCGACGTCAGATAAAGCAACTGGCGGAGTTGACGGGCGTTTCCGGGCCAATGGTATTGCCGCAGGCAGGACAAGGCCTGGGAGGAAATGCGTCGGGGGCGGTCCTTGCTCGGTCTCAACTCGCTCAGGAAGTGCTCGGCTAAAACCGGGATGTCCTCCGGGCGCTCGCGCAGCGGAGGTATGGTGATCACGGCCGCGGCCAGACGGAACAGCAGATCCTTGCGGAACGTTCCTTCCCGGCTCATGGCCCACAGGTCCTGGTTGGTGGAGGAGATGATCCGCGCATCGGCCTTGCGCAGGTCGGATTCGCCGACCTTGTTGTATTCGCCGGAATCCAGAAAACGCAGCAACTTGCTCTGCACCCGAACGTCCAGTTCGCCCACCTCATCGAGGAGCAGGGTTCCTCCGTCCGCCGCGCCGACAAACCCCTGGGTGCTGCGTACGGCATGGGTGAAGGCCCCGCGCGTATGACCGAACAGTTCGCTTTCGGCCAGGGAGCCCAGGGTGGCGCAGTTGACCGGCACGAAGCGGGCCTTGTGGCGCGTGCTTTGCCGGAAGAATTCCCGGGCCGCGGCTTCCTTGCCCACCCCGCTTTCCCCGGTGATGAACACCGAAATATCCGAATTGGCCAGGGTGGCAGCCTGATCTCGCAATTCGCGCATCGCGGATGAGACCCCGACGACGAGGCTCGGAGCGTTCTCTGCCTCGTCGCGGCGACACCCGGCCGCTCGTCCGGCGCTTTCCCGGAGAGCCGCCCGGACCGTACAGATCATCTGCCCGGACAGGGCCGGTTTGGTAATGAAATGACGAACGCCTCGCGTCATGGCCGCGTCCATCAGCTCGTCTGGAAAATCTTCAGCCACCATGACCACGCCGCGTTGAAAATTCACGGCGTCGAGAAAGGCCAGGGCCTTGTCGGCGTCCATGTTCGTGATGTCCAGGATGAATTGGTCGATCCCGCGAACGTCCGCGGGCTCGTCCAGGGCGTCCCTGCGCAAAAAGCGGCAATCCCACTGATAATCGCCCTGAATGGCTTCCAACAAATGTTCATCCCTGGAATAGACCACAACCGTGCTGCTCATCGCTCCCCCTTGATCCAGCCCCGCGACCGCGCTGTTCTCTTGTCCTCATGCCGGGCAGGCTTGCGCGCTACCTTTGGCTAGGGCAAAACCCATGCCGAAGGAGTGAGTTTTCTATTTCGCTGAAATCAAAGGAGTATTCGTGGAGAGGGGTAGTAGGCTTGGTGAGCGGGGGCCGCAACATTCATTGACACGGGCGCAAAAAGGGAAGGATCCAAAGTGGATAAATTCTTGTCAGCAAACGTTGACAAGTGCGACAATGTTCGTTGCGCTGTCCTTACGAAAACTATTCCGGGTCCGTGCTTTGATCGCGCATTCGTTGCAGGCGTTTGCTCAGGGCCTGGCGGGAGATGCCCAGCAGGCGGGCGGCCTTGGACTGGTTGCCGTGGGCACAACGCAGGGCTTCCTGAATCAGGTCATGCACGGCCTGTTCCAAGGTCGGCAGGGATGTTGGCGTCGTTCCCCATAGGGTCGCGATTGAGCGAGGAGGCGGGCACGGTTCGCCTGATAGCGGAGCGGAGGCTGTGGTGACCAGCTTTTCCAGGCGCTGGTGGAGAACATGCAGTCCGCCGCGGGCCACGGCATCGAAGAGCATGGCCCGCAGTTCCCGAATGTTTCCCGGGAATTCATAGGCCCGCAGGAGGTTGATCAGGCTGGGGGCAAGCGGCTCCACCGGACGGTTCAATTCCGCGCGGGCTTGTTCAAGGTAGTGCTCGGCCAGCAGCAGGACGTCGTCTCCGCGCTCGCGCAGCGGAGGCAGGTGGATATGGTAGGTGTTCAAGCGGAAAAACAGGTCGCGGCGGAATTGGCCGTCGGCTTGCCGCGCGTTGAGGTCCTGGTTGGTGGCCGCGACAAGGCGGGTCTGACTGCGGCGCGGCTGGTCCGCGCCCAGGGGATAGTAGGACCGGTCCTGGAGCACCTTGAGCAGCTTGATTTGGGAAGCCAGGGTCAAATCGCCGATCTCATCCAGGAACAGGGTGCCGTCCCTGGCCTGGCCCAGCAGCCCGCGGCGGGCTTCAGCGGCACCGGTGAAGGCCCCTTTGGCGTGACCGAACAAGGTGTCCGCGAAAATCATGTCGTCGAGTCCGGCCGCGTTCAGGCTGACGTATTCCCCCGTTCTCCGGCTGAGCTGGTGCACGGCATGGGCGATGAGGTCCTTGCCGGTCCCGGTCTCGCCGGTGATCAGCACCGGATCAGAGGCCGGGGCGATGACTTCCAGGTACTGGAACACCGCGGTCATTTTGGGGTCCATGGTCAGGATGTCCGCGAAGACCTCGGGATGATCCAGGACCCCGGAAAACAATTTCCGACGTAGGGCCAGGTTTTGGCGCAACAGCACGGCATGGTCGAGCGCCTTCTGAACCGTGGTGGCCAGACGTTCCGGCTCCACCGGTTTGAGCAGGTAGTCAAAGGCCCCGGCCCGCATGCAGCGGACCGCGGTTTCCGCGTCGTCCACGCCGGTGACGACCACCACCTGAACGTCGGGACGTTCGCTTTGCATCCATTCCAGAATTTCCAGGCCGGGCACGTCGGGCATGTTCAGATCCAGCAGGATCAAGGCGCAGTCCAGGTTCGGCAGGGCCTCCAGGGCCGCGCGTCCCCCAAGGATCTTGTGGATGTCGGTGTATCCGGCCAGGCGCAGCGAGATAAAAAAGCTCTCCAGCAATTGCTCTTCGTCGTCAATAAGGCAGATGGGCAAGGTTGGCGCGGCCATGGTCTTCAGCTCTCCGCGTTGAAGAGGACGGTTACGGTGGTGCCCGCACCGGGCAGGGAGTTCACGCTGATCCTGCCGTGGTGTTTGGTGATGATCGCGGCCACGATGGGCAAGCCCAGGCCGGTGCCGCCGTGCTTGGTCCGGGTGCTGAAGAACGGTTCCCAGATTCGTTCGACGTTTTCCGGTGCGATGCCTTCGCCATGGTCCGTGATCCGCAAGGCCACGGACCGCTGGTCCGCAAGATGGACCGTCTCCAGGCACAGGCTGCGCTGTTTGTCCGGCAAGGCCTGGCAGGCGTTGAGCAGCAGGTTGATCACCACCTGTTCCAGTTTCTGAAAGTCGCCTCGAATCATGGGCGGATCAGCGGCCAGGAACAGGCTGAGCCGGTCGGTATGCTGGGCGATGGTCCGCTGGAGGATGCCCAGGGCGGCCTGGACCACGGCATTGAGGTCCACCTTTGCGCTGATGTCCAGCGACTCCTTGCGGGAGAACCGCCCGAGTTCCTCCACGATCCGCTTGATCCGTCGGCTTCCGTCGCGAATCCCGGAAAGCATGCTCGTCACATGGGCGCGCATCTCCGGATAGGGCAGCCCGGCCAGCTCGAAGTCCGGGTCGTCCTGGGAATGGCGATCCAGGACGGACAGCGCGTCGTTCCAGGCCGTTTCCAGATGCGAGGCGTTGACCAGAATGAAGTTGTTCGGATTGTTCACCTCATGGGCCACGCTGGCCACGAGGACGCCCAACGTGGCCATCTTGTCCGTCTGCATGAGCTCTTCCTGGTGCAGCTCCCGCAGCTTTCGCTCCGTGATGTCTCTGACGAAGATAAGAGCGCCGTCGTAGCCTTCGAAGCGCAATGGAACGCCGGAGACTTCCACGTCGATGGCCGAACCGTCCAGGCGCAGGTGTTTTTGCTCAATCGGTGCCAGGGTACAGTGTTCCTCGGTCAGCAGCCGAATCCGCTCCCGGACCAGTGGATGAAAACCCGGGGAGACGATGGTCAGCACCGACTTGCCGAGCAGTTCGAAAGAGTGCCGTGCCCCGTACAGTTCCAGGCAGGCTTTGTTGACGTAGGCGAACAGCCCGTGGGCATGGATGAAAATGGCTTCCGGCGCGTTGTCCACCAGCAGGCGGAACTGCCGTTCGCTATTCTGGCGGGCCTCCTCGGCGCGTCTTCGTTCGGTGATGTCCCGGGTGATGTGCTGAAAGAACGGCTTGTCCTTGATCCGGATCAGGCGCACGCTGGATTCCACGGGAAACAATTCTCCGTCGCGTCGCCGGTTGACGGCTTCATAAATAAAACCGTTTTCCCGGTAAGCTCTTTCCTGGACCGCCTCGTAGGGCGGGCTTTGCTCCGCGACCCGAAGGGCCTGGATGTTCATGCGCAGCAGTTCCTCTCGTGAGTAGCCGTAGGCGATTTCCGCCCTCTCGTTGGCCTCGACGATCTCCCCGTTTTCGTTGATCAACAGGATGATGTCATTGGCGTGGCGGGTTAAATATTCGAAGCGCTCCAGCAAGGCCTTGCGTTCCTGTTCGTGTTCCAGTTGGCGGCGAAAAAACAGGACACGCTGGTGCCGGCGACACAGAACCAAAGCCAACAAAAAAAACAGGCTCAGCCCGATGATGACGATCCGGTCGCCGCGTTGATGCGCCGCGAGCACTTCCTGGGTTCGGACGGCGACCAGTTCCTCCAATCGCTTTTTGTAATCAAGGAGCTCCCGCTCCACCTGCCATTTGTCCGTAGCGTCATGGATGATGGACAACAGCAGGGTCCGCCGGCCGGAAGCCGCGAAGGGCGAGCTGTACACCTCCACGGTCCGGACTTCGCCCGTGGCCAGGCGATGCGGAAAAATGAAGTAATCGCGCTCTTCGGCCCGAGCCCGCCGATATTCGGCTTCCACTTCCTCGGGGACGAGCGCGTTGATCTCCTGTATGCGCATGCCGCGCAAACGCTGCAAGGGATACCCGTAAAAATCAGCGGCTGAATCGTTGGCGTCCACGATCCGCCCTGTCTCCGGGTCGATGAGCAGCACCACTGCGCCATGGGCGCGTAGTTCAGGAGTCAATTCGTACTCGGGAGGAGAGGCCTGCGGGATGCCGATTGCTGGAAAAAGCGGCACGACCAGCAGCGTCAGCAGGAGCAATGCAGGGAGACGATGCATGGTTTGCAATGGGGTGTACTCTGGAGCCGGGCGACGTGGCTCACTCCGGTAAGGCGGCCTTGGCCCGATCGGTGCCTGATCCGCCCCCCGCGCCGCGCCAAGCGTTCCAGACTTCCCGGGCCCGCTGGGCCCGGATGGCTTTGCGTTGGGCCTTTTTGCCGCGGGCTTTGAGTTCGGGCATCAGGCCGAAGTTGACGTTGGAGGGCTGGAAGTTTTTGGCCGGGGTGCGCAGGTGCCCCAGGAGCGCGCCCAGGGCGGTTTCCGGGGGTGGCGGGGGCAGAACGCGGCCCTGGAGTCTGGCGGCCAGGGCATGGCCCAGCCAGAGGCCGCAGGCCGCGGATTCCACGTAGCCTTCCACGCCGGTGATCTGGCCGGCCAGGAAGATTCCCGGGCGGGAGCGCAGCTCCAGGTCCGAGGTCAGGGCCGAGGGGGCTTCGACGTATGTGTTGCGGTGCATGCTGCCCAGGCGCAGGAATTCCGCCCGCTCCAGGCCGGGAATCAGGCGAAAGACGCGCTCCTGTTCCGGGTAGGCCAGCTTGGTCTGAAACCCGACCAGATTGAAGGCGGTCTTGTCCCGGTTTTCGGCCCGGAGCTGGACCACGGCGAAGGCCTGGGTTCCCGTGCGCGGGTCCACCAGCCCCACGGGCTTCAGCGGGCCGAAGGCCATGGTCATCTCCCCGCGCTCGGCCAGGGTCTCGATGGGCAGGCAGGCCTCGAAGTGCACGGCCTTTTCGAAGTCCCGGGCCGCGACCTTGCGCGCGGTCAGCAGTTCGGCGTGAAGCCTGCGGTACGTCTCCTCATCCATGGGGCAGTTCAAGTAGTCGTGCTCCTCGGGATTGTAGCGCGACCCCCAAAAAGCGACGTTCATATCGATGGAATCCGCCGCCACGATGGGGGCGATGGCGTCGTAGAAATAAAGATGCTCCGCCCCCACAATCCGGCGCAGGTCGTCCGCCAGTTCCTCCGCGGCCAAAGGACCGGCGGCGACGACCACGGCGTCCGCGTGCTTCAGCTTCGGATCATCCAGGGTCCGGACTTCCTCCCGAACCAGCGTGATCAACGGCTCGTCCCGGATGCGCCGGGTGATCCACTCCGCGAACAGCTCCCGGTCCACGGCCAGGGCCTTGCCCGCCGGAACCCGGGTGGCCCGGGCCGCGGCCATGACCAGGCTGTCCAGGTCGGTCATTTCCAGCTTGAGCAACCCCACCGCGGATTCCGGCTCATCGGAGCGCAGGGAGTTGGAACAGACCAGCTCGGCCAGGTCCGGGCTGGAGTGGGCCGGAGAAAAACGGTCCGGCTTCATCTCGAACAGGCGCACGGCAAAGCCCAAGCGGGCCAGTCGCCACGCGCATTCGCATCCGGCCAGCCCGCCGCCGATCACGGCCACGGTTCGCGGCTCGGCGATCACATCATTCACACCATTTGAGGTCATGAAGTACTCGTTTGTTTCGTTTCAGGGATGCTACTCATGGTGATAGCGTTCCAGTGCGCCGTCCGGGTTCACTTCCTTGCAGGTCCAGGAGCCGTGCTGGAGGCTGTAGCGCCGAATCATCCAGTTTTCGTGGTCAATGCAGTCCACATGCCCCTGGCCGCCATCCGCCAGGGCCGCGACAATCTCATCCAGGTCCGGTTCGATGTCCAGATACGGGCCTTCGTATTCCACTTCCAAACCGTCGCTTCCAGACGGAGAAAAGACGTCGGCGTTCAGCAGACCATGCAACTTAGGCAGTTTATCCGGGTCGATGCCGCGGATTTCGCCGAAAATGCGCAGGGGAAATTTCATGTTTTTTCCTCGCTTCCGTGACTTCGCGACACCGTGAAACCCTCCATTGCGTCCAACGCGCCCCGGCCTTTCCCAATGCAGGGCCACCACCGGCCCGATCGCGGAGGCGCGGTTTAAGCAGCGTCCAATAATACACCCAATTACGCCCAATGAGCCCCGATTTCAATGCCGCCTTGGACTCCGGCAAACGGGAAAAGACGTTGATTCCCGGAGTGGTCGACCGGGACACGGGTCGTCCTGCCGAGGCCGTTGACGACCCCTGGAGTGTACGGTATTTTTCCGTACAATGATCTTGCCACGGGAGGGAGAAATGACACTCGGAACCGTACGCAGCGAGCGGCTGGAGGCGCGGGTTACGCCGGAGCAAAAAAACATGTTTGTTTTGTGCGCCAGACTCCGGGGATGCTCGGTATCGGATTTTGTGGTGAGTTGCGCCCATGAGGTTGCCGCTCGGACGTTGCGGGAGCAGGAAGTCATGACCTTGGGCCAGCGGGACCGGCAGATTTTCGTGGAGGCCTTGCTTGGCGAGGCTGAGCCCGACAAAAGGCTTGAGCAGGCGGCCAAGCGGTATCTTGCCGACCGATAATCAGACATGACGCGGTGCATCGAGCCCCTGGCCAAGGGGCATGACCGATCCGGCTTTGATTGCGGCGTCGCGGAATTGAATATGTACCTGCGCACCCAGGCCGGACAGGATGCCAGGCGTTTCGTTGCCGCGACCTACGTGCTGTGCGAGCAGGGCATGAAAAGGGTCGTCGGCTTTTATACTCTGTCCTCGATGAGCATCGATATCGGCAAGTTGCCGGTTTCTCTATCGACTCGTCTTCCCAGGTATCCGGTCATCCCGGCCATCCTCATCGGGAGGCTGGCCCTGGACCGCTCCTTCCACGGGCAAGGACTGGGCGAACATCTTTTGCTGGATGCACTCCACAGATGTTCCATGCAGGCCCATATCATTGCCGCCGCTGCCGTGGTCGTCGAGGCAAAGAACCCCAAGGCGGCACACTTCTACGCCCATTACGGATTCACACCCTTCCCGGAATCTCCCCAACGGCTGTTCATGCCGATCCCATTGATCAAAAAACTCTTCCCGGAGAGTACTTGGGGCATCTGAACGCCACGACTCCATAAGTCCGGGAGGGCATTTCCAGCATTCCTCCGAGGGAACGCCCCAGAAACGCCTACCAACTCACCGGCAGCCGGACCAGTTTGCGGGCCTTGTTCTGGAACAGGACGTAGCCCTTGTCCCGTCCGTGCAGGTAAAGATCCCGGGTGATGGCTACGTCCTGGCGGCAATAGGTGATGATTTGGTCAATGCGGCCCTCTTTCCACCATTTCAGGGCATCCAGGCCGTTGCCGGATTTTTGGGCGTTCAGGGTGTGCCTGGTCAGGTGATCCAAACACAGGCGGTAGCCCAGGCGGTCGTGAACCACCTTGAGCATGTCCAGGGTGGGCAGGGAACGAAAGTCGAAGTCCAGGACACCGCGAAGCACCTTATAGTCGAAATTCAGGATATTGAAGCCCACCACCAGGTCGAATTCCCGCAGCTTTGCGGCCAGTCGGGGGATGTCCTCCTGGAGATAGTCCAGAAAGGCGTCCTCTCTGGAGTCATACAGCACGGCGCAGCTCACGCCCATCAGGTCCGTATGGCACCAGCCGCCCACCTCCTGGGCCGAATAGCGGGTCTCCACGTCCAGCACGGCGAAGTGAGGGACCGGAGCGGTTCGCGTTACTTGCTCCGGGTCGGAAAAGGGGACGTGGGTGCCTGCCCCATATTCCGCGGGCGGTTCAGCGGCCAGGGAGAGTTCTGGGCCGACGCCTAGACCTAGACCTGGGTCTGGAGCTCCGCCAGAAATTGTGATCGGCCCGGCTCCGGCCGAACCGGGTTCGCCAGTACGAGCGAGGGGTACGGATCGAGGTCCGCACGCCTCGGTCCCCCAGCCCTGCCCTGCCCGTCCGCCCAGGGCCTCCAGCACGGCCAAAGCGGCCTCTTTATCAATGGGCCGATTGCCGGAGCCGCATTTCGGGGAATGGACGCAGGCCGGGCAGCCGGTTTCGCAGGAACAGCCGTCCACGGCCTCCAGGGTGCGCTGGAGCATGGTTTCTGCTCGGGCGTAGGCCTGCCGGGTCAGGCCGATGCCGCCGGGAATCCCGTCGTAGACGAACACCGCGGCCCGTTCCAGGTCTTCGTGCAGGGGCGTGGAAATTCCGCCCAGGTCGTTGCGGTCCGTGAGAATCAACAGGGGCAAAATGCCGATGCAGGCGTGCTCCAGGGCGTGGATTCCGCCCATGAAGTGCATCTGGCGGTCTTCCAGGGAGCGGCGCACGGCCTCCGGGATGACCAGCCAGATGCCCTCGGTCTCGAAAATATTCTCCGGCAGGTCCAGGTCCACCACTTCAAGCAGTTTGTGGCCCCGCAGGGCGCGGCGCTCGAAGGCCGGGTAGCGCTGGGTGATTTCCAGTCGCCCCAGGTGGATGGTGGTGTTCCAGAGCGGCCTGGAGGCCTGGGTCTCCAGAATACGGGTGCGCTTCTCGCCCCGGACCCGGGTGAAGTAGTTCACCTTGGCCGGGAGCACGAACACCGCGCCGGTTTCCAGGTCCAGACGCTCCACCAGATAGGTCCGGCCCTGATGCAGGTAGACCGCGCCGGGGTGGGCGTCGGTGCAGACCCGGTGCCAATCCATCAGCCCGATCTGCTCGCCGGTCTCGCCGTGAAAGATCAGCAGACTCCGGCCGCTGCCGCGCAAACCGACCTCCCGGTGCGGATTTTCGTCCGGGCAGATCAGCCTGCGCCGGTCCGCTGTGCGCAGCAGTTTCCCCCGGTTGACCAGGGCGTCGACGCGCTTGCGGACGTGTTCCTCCCGCACCAGGGGTTCGTCCAAGTCCAAGGGCAGATCCGCCGCGGCGCAGAGCAGATGCTGTTCCATGATCGCCGGGTTGGCCGGGTTGAGCACCGCGGCTTCCGGCGCACTGGCGAAGAACACCTCCGGATGCCGGATGAAGAACTTGTCCAGGGGGTTTTCGTAGGCCAGCAGGGCCACCGCGGATTCCTGCCCCCCGCGCCCCACCCGCCCGGCCCGCTGCCAGGTGGCCATGATCGAGCCGGGGTAGCCCACCAACAGACACAGATCCAGATCCCCGATGTCGATGCCCAGCTCCAGGGCGCTGGTGGAGATCACCGCCAGAATCCGGCCCGAGGCCAGGTCCGCTTCGATCCGGCGGCGCTCCCTGGGCAGGAACCCGGCCCGGTACAAGCCGATCCGGTCCCGGAATTCCTTCAGCCGCTGGGCCGACCAGATGCCCAGCAGCTCGGTCATTTTCCGCGATCCGGTATAGACGATGGTTCGCAGGCCCTGAATCAAGGCCTGCTCCAGGAGCGTCAAGGCGGTTTGGGACGGCCCCTGGGCCGCGTCCAGGAAGAGCATGTGCTTGCGGCCCTGGGGCGCGGAACTGGCGGCGATCAACTCGGCATTCCGTCCGGTCAGTTCACGGGTCAGCTCCACGGGGTTGTGGATGGTGGCGGAGCAGCAGACATAGGTCGGCCTGGTCCCGTAGTGGGCGCAGATTCGTTCCAGGCGGCGAAACACCCAGGCCATGTGCGAGCCCATCACCCCCCGGTAGACGTGGACCTCGTCAATGACCACGAAACGCAGGTTCCGGAACAGATCCCGCCAGAGATGATGGTGGGCCAGCAGGCCCAGGTGGAGCATATCCGGGTTGGTAATCAGAATCCGAGGCGGCTTCCGGCGGATCCGGGCGCGGTCCTGGCTGTCCGTGTCCCCGTCGTACACGGCCAGGGTCGGCCGACGTTCCCGAGGCCAACCGCCGATCATCTCTCGTAGCCCGGCGTGTTGGTCCTGGGCCAGGGCCTTAAGCGGAAACAGGTACAAGGCCCGGGCCTCGGGGTCGCGGTACAGAGCCTCCAGCACCGGCAGGTTGTAGATCAGGCTCTTGCCGCTGGCCGTGGGCGTGGCCGCCACCACGTCCCGTCCGGCCCGTATCCGGCCCACGGCCTCGGCCTGATGGGCGTAAAGGCTGGTGATGCCCAGGGAAGCCAGGCAGTCCGAAAATCCCTCCGGCAGGTCCTCGGGCAACGGCGCGAACCGGCCCGCCCGCTCCGCCAGCACCTCATGGTGGACCAGGCAATTGGCGGGCAGCCGCTGGGCATGTTCAATGCCCTGGATGAACGTGGAAATGGGCGAGGAGGAGGTCACATCAAGGTCGGACGTTACTCGTCCGCACGACTCTCATCCAGCGGAATCGAATCGTCGTACAATGTTTCCGGAGCGATATCGATTTCACCTGGCCAGACGAGAGTGCCATAGTCGACGCGGACACGCCGGAAAACAGCCGGTGAAGCGATTCGATTCCAGGGCTTCATTGTCAGCAGCGGTCTCATGTCGAAACGGCGGCGTTCGCCGTTGCTGAACTGCAAATCGAGAATATACCCGGATCGGGGCATGACGGAGAGGACGTCAAAAAGCATGGCGAACCTCACTGCAATGGGGGGATGCGAAAAGGTTGCTCACCGCTCACGGCCAATTCCCAGTTGACCAGCAACGCTTCCTTGTGGATCTCGACCCACGCTTGAACCATTCGGAGCTGCTTGTTCGGCAAAGCGCCTTCGATAATCACGCCCTCTTCAATTGAGATAGCCGCCTCATCCCCTTGGTAGCGGACATGGACATGCGGAAGATGATGACGTCGATTGTCCCGATAGTACATCAATACCAGGATGCCGTAAAACATGCTGATCGTGGGCATAATCGCTCCTTCGTGCAAGCCGGTACACGTCACGGAATCGTGGACATCGCGGCAAACCTGGGTTCGTGCAGGGGTAGGAGGATGTCGGCCAGGCCCTTGACCCGGACCATCTGGTCATAGGCCAGGCACGGGTTGATGTTCGTGCCGGGAGGGATGACCTCCATTTCCATGGCCTTTACGGATTGGGGCGGGTTCAAGTTTTCGTCGATGACGCAAAATCCGGTGATGGCCGCCCGTCCGGATGGCGTGTCCACCAGTACGGTCAGTCCGCCCTCGGTGTGGGCCGGGGTGTGGATCACGGAAATGCCGGGCAGGATTTCCTGGTCTTCGGTGACGACCCGGAACCTGTCGGCATCCTCCATGTCCTCGATAAATTCCTCGTTGTAGCGAAAGTCCAAGGGATGCGGGTCATGGATGCGCTCCAATTCCTTGGCGTGGGCATAGAAAACGGCGTTGGCGCACTTGAAGTCGTTTTCACAGTGGTCGTTGTGCAGATGGGTGTGGATGACCACGTCCACGTCCTCCGGCTTCAGTCCGTACAGGGCCAGCCCTTCCTCAAAAGTGTGGATTTTCCCGCCGATGGCTTGTTCCCGATCCGCGGACTGGACCGGACTCATTTCCCCGGTATCCACCAGAACCCTGGGCTGGGACGAATCGTCCACGGGCTCCAGGTACCAGACGTAGATCGGGATGGTGTAGGGCTGGCCATGGGCGTGCTGATAGGTCATCATGCCTTGGTCAAAAACCTTGCTGCCCACGACGATGGGGTGAATGCGCCAGGATTGTTGGTTGCTCATACTTGCATCTCCCGTGATCTGGATAGGTTGAAAATCGCGGATTCAAAGGAAGTCGCCGCCGTCCGCGACGTTTTCAATACCCCGGAAGGCGGGGCGGGGCAAACAGGCGGAGTGCGGCAGATTCGACCTTGATCCTCGTCCGCATCTGGAATCTGAATCGGTATCGAAATCGAAATCGAAATCGAAATCGAAATCGTGATCGAAATCGAACCTCATGCCCAAGAAGATGAAGCAATCACGGAATGATGCACAGCATTTTTTAATACCGATTTCGATTTCGATCGCGATTTGGATTTTGATGAGAACAGATTATCCCTGACAGGCGGAGCATGGCCTTGCGGCGGTGGCCAAAGCGTTTATACTCTTCGGCATGCAAAAGAAAAACGCGATGCCCCCCGAACAAGAGAACGGACAGGACGCTTCGGATCGACTGTTTCGCCACGAGGAACTGGAGCGCTACGCCGACGTGCTGCTCTGGGCCGTGGAGCGCTCCCGAGGCAGGCCGCTGAAGAACTCGGAAACCGTGCTCATCGAATACGACGGCTTGGCCAGGGAGCTGGTCGAGGTGCTCTACACCCGTATTCTGGAGCGTGGCCTGGTCCCGGTGCAGCATCAGCGGGCCACCCCGGCCATGGAGCTCAGCTACCTGCGCTTCGCGAACAACAAGCGACTGAACATGGTTGCCCCCGGAGAACCGGAGCGCCAGGGCGGGGTGAACGGTTTGATCCGGATTCTGGCCCCGGAGAGCCTGACCCACCTGGAAGCCGTGACCCCGGAAATTCAGGTTCGACGGGATTCGGCCCGGGACCCGCTCCGGGAAGTACTCTATTTTCGAGAACTTGGCGGACAAATCGGGCGCACCGTGGCCATGTACCCCACCCAGGCCCTGGCCGACGCCGCGGGACTGACGCTTCAGGAGTACGCGGCCCGGGTGCGCACGGCCTGCATGCTGGGCAGCGACGACCCGGTGCGGGACTGGAAGCGGTTCGCGCGGAAGCAGGCGACGACCCTGGAGTGGTTGAATGGACTTTCCATCCGCCAGCTGCATGTCCAGTCGGCACGGGTGGATCTGCGGCTGCGCCTGGGGGAGCACCGGCTCTGGCTGGGATTGACCGGACGGAACATGCCCAGCTACGAAGTCTACACATCTCCGGATTGTCGGTTCACCGAGGGCGTGTTTCATTCCGACCAGGTGGTCCACGTGGGCGGGACTCCCGTGGAAGGCGTACGCCTGGCGTTTCAGGCGGGCAGGGTGATCAGCGTCAAGGCCCGAAGCGGCGCGGATCGGTTGCGGCGTTTTCTGGCCCTGGACGACGGGGCCTGGCGGGTCGGCGAATTTTCCCTGACCAGCCGGGAGCATTCTCGGATCCCGGAATATATGGCCAACACCCTGTTCGATGAGAACATCGGCGGCCCGGAAGGCAATTGCCATATCGCCCTGGGCTCCTGCCATCCGGACGCCTTTGCCGGAAACCCGGCGGACTTCGTGCATGCGCTGCGCCGGGAGTTGGGCTTCAACGAATCCAATCAGCACTGGGACCTGGTGAACACCGAGCAAAAACGGGTCACCGCCACCCTGGCCGACGGCGGCAGCCGCGTAATCTATGAAGACGGAGTGTTCACGGCCTGAGCCTTCTTCAACCGCTCCTCGCGAACCAGGGCCAGGGCGATGTCCAGGTCGTACAGGGCCAACGGGGACTCTCCCTTGCCCGAGTACTTGGCCGCGGCCTGCTCCACGACCTCGTAGGGCAGCCAGTCATGCTGCTCCCATACCTGGGGCCGCTCCTGGTTCCACAACCGGAACTCCACGTTTCCAGCCCGTTCGCGGACGTACATCCGCTCCTTCTTGTTGCCCGGCACCGGGTAATAGTAGAGTCCTCGCGCATCCTGCATGCTTATCGCTCCTTGGCGTTGTTCTCGTTGGTGATCTGAATGCAGCCTCGCGGCGACGGTCTTCGCCGCTCCCCGCACATTTTCCCGGTGAACCCGGCCATGCACCTATATTTGAGTGCCGTGCAATCATCAAGGCCATGTCGAAGGCGTTTTGGTTGACCGTTGATGCAAAAAGCCTGTGCTATGCCCATCGAAGGAGCCGGAAAGGCATGGATGTGACGACGTCCTTCGATGTGCCGCCATTGCAACGAGCCCGCAAATCGGGCAAAGAAAATTTGCCTGCCGTCATGACCGCCATGGTCACGGACGGGGGAACTTCTTTCCTTCCTCGCGCTGAATGAAGGTCACTTTTTTTGAACATGTTCCATCAAACCGCCATCGCCATTGATCGCTTCGGGGCCGTGTTGAACTGGGTTACGGAGCGGGTTTGCGCGCTTTTGGTGGCGGTGATGGTGGCGATCATCTGGTGGGGGGTGGTTACCCGGTACTTCATCGGCTCCGGCGGCATCTGGACCGAGGAGCTGTCCCGCTACGTGATGATCTGGGCCGCGCTGCTGGCCGTGCCCGTGGGGGCCTACCGCCGGGAGCACATCGGCCTGGACATCCTGTTCCGCTTTTTTCCGCGAAAAATGCAAAAGCCCTTCCGGGTCCTGCTGGACATGGTGGGCTTCAGCTTTTTTCTGTTCCTGACCGTCTACGGCATCGGCATGGCCCAGGCCGGGGCCTCCCAGTTCGCCACGATCTTCGGGATGACCATGTTTTTTCCCTTTGCCTCGGTCCCGGTCAGCGCGGGCTTGACCTGCGTCCAGATCGTGGTGGCCACGGTCAGGGAACTGGCTGATCTGCCGCCCCCGCTGTTTTCCATGTCCGCCCCGAACATAGCTGCGGAGGAAAAGCCATGATTCTCGTGGCCACGGTGTTTTTCGGTCTGCTCCTGCTGGGCCTGCCCATCGGCTTCACCCTCGGCATCGCCGGGGTGGTCGGGTTGCTCCAGATCGGCGGGGAGGCGTTTCTGACCATGGCGCCCAAGCGGTTCTTCGAGGGATTGGACCTGTTCACCTTCATGGCCATGCCTTTTTTCATCCTGGCCGGGGAGATCATGAACCGCTCCGGGATCACGGAGCGGCTGGCTCATTTCGCCGACGCCCTGGTGGGGTATCTGCGCGGCGGGCTGGCCCATTCCAATATGGTCGCGTCCGTGCTCTTCGCCGGGATGACCGGGGCCGCCGTTTCCGACACCGCCGCCTTCGGCAACACCCTGGTTCCGGCCATGGTCAAGAAAGGCTATACGCGGCCTTTCGCCTGCGCCGTGACCGTGGCCGGATCGATCATCGGGCCGACCATCCCGCCGTCCAATCTGATGGTCATCTACGGCTCGCTGATGGGCGTGTCCATCGCCGGGCTGTTCGCCGCCGGGATCCTGCCGGGCCTGTTGATCTGCCTGCTGTGCATGGCCCTGATCGCGGCCATGGGCAAACGCTGGAACCTGCCCAAGGGCGAGGGCGGGCCGAGTCTGTGGAACATCCTGCGAGCCTTCAAGGACAGCATCCTGGCCCTGCTCATGCCGGCCATCATCCTGGGCGGCATCCTGGGCGGGATCGTCACACCCACCGAGGCCGCGGCCATCGCCGTGTTCTACGCCCTGTTCATCGCCATCGTCGTCTACCGCACCCTGTCCCTGCAGGACATCCTGGAAATGCTCATCCGCACGGCCCGGATCACCGGCGTGGTCTTCCTGATCATCGCCTCGGCCTCGATCCTGAGCTGGTGGATGACCTTCATGCAGATCCCCCAGGCCATCGCCGCCTTCTTCCTGACCGTGTCCTCGGAGCCGTACGTGATCATCGCCATGATCCTGGGCATGCTCCTGGTCATCGGGATGTTCATGGACATCAACGCGGCCTTGATCATCCTGGCCCCGGTCCTTGTTCCACTGACCCAGGCCATCGGCATGCACCCGGTGCATGCCGGGATCATGATCATTCTGGCCTTGAACATCTCCCTGATGACCCCGCCCGTTGGAGCGTGTCTGTTCGTGCTCTCCTCGATCACCGGTGAGAAGATCGAACGGATCGCCATGGCCCTGTGGCCTTTTCTGCTCTTGCAGGTGGGGATCTTGTTCTGCGTGGCCTATTTTGAGAAGCTGACCATGTTCATTCCGCGGCTGCTCCTGGGCATGTAGGGGGAAGGGGGGGAGTCAGTATCCAGAATTCAGAAGTCAGAATTCAGAGGTCAGGAGGCGGGATCGGGGGATGAGGTCGGATGGCGGATATTGGCTGATGCTTGGTGATACGCTGGTGAGTGAGAGTTGCTGGTGAGACAACTTTAACCATATTTTAACCTGAATGGAGGAGACGAGATGAAAACGAGGACAAATTTGTTCATGGCCGTACTGGCCCCCTTCCTGGCCCTGGCGTTGATCCTGGGCGTCGCGCCCCAGGCCGAGGCCCAGAAAACCATCAAGCTGCACCACCTGAACAACGACGACCCGCTGGACAACGCCACCGGAGCCATGGCCACGGTGTTCAAGAGCCTGGTGGAGGCCGGGACCAACGGCGAGTTCACGGTCCAGACCTTCCCCAACGGCCAGTTGGGCAAGGACAACGAAGTGCTCCAACAGGTTCGCGCCGGAGTGATCGAGATGGGTATTCACTCCGTGGGCGGGTTTGCCTCCATTTACCCGATGATGGGCATCATCGACGTACCCTTCGCGTTCCCGGACATCGCCGCCACGTACGAAGTCTTCGACGGCCCCTTCGGTCAAAAGTACGCCGCGGACATGGAAGCCAAGACCGGGTTGAAGATCCTGGGCTTCGGGGACTCCGGCGGCTTTTTTCACTTCTCCAACTCCCGTCGGCCCATCACCACTCCGGCGGACATGCAGGGCCTGAAGATCCGGACCATGACCCTGGACACCCACCAGGCGCTGATCAACTCCCTGGGCGGACAGCCCGCGCCCATCGCCTGGGCCGAACTGTACACCGCCTTGCAGACCGGCGTGGCCGACGGCCAGATGAACCCCGTCCCGATCATCGCCTTTGCCAAGTTCGACGAAGTGCAGAAGTACCTCAGCCTGACCGGGCACCTCTTCGCCCCCTATGTCTGGGCCGTGAACATGAACTTCTGGAACTCCCTCTCCGAGCAGGAACAGACCATCGTCCAGAACGCCGCCACCTCCGCCATCGTGGCCGGCCGCGGCATCTCCCGGATCATCGAAGCCTCGGACCGCGGCCTGCCCGCCCTATCCAAGAAAATGGAAGTCAACGCTCTAACCCCTGAGCAGAAAGCCGAATTCCAGGCCCAGGCCATGCCCGCGGTGAAACAGATCATCGCCGACAAGCACGGTGAAGAAGGCGTGGCCATGATGAACGCTTTTCTGGAGGCTATTGAGCAGGTCGGCAAGTAGAGTCGATATCAAGCAAGCCATTAGGGTGCGCCCCATGCGGGGCGCGCCCTGTTTTTTTGGATGACTCAAAACAGAAGTTAAAGCGAGGCGGTAATGTCAATTGATCCGAAAAAAATCGTGGAACGCGCGGAATATTACAAGCCGGAGATCAGCCGGTTTTTGCGCGAGATGATCGCCATTCCCAGCGAGTCCTGCCAGGAAGAGGCCGTGTGCGCCCTGATCAAGAAGGAGATGGAGAAGGTCGGGTTCGACCGGGTGGAGATCGACCCCATGGGCAACGTCCTGGGGTTCATCGGCAACGGCCCCCGGCTCATCGCCCTGGACGCGCATGTGGACACCGTGGGGGTGGGGGACCGCTCGCAGTGGAGCCATGATCCCTTTCTCGGCCATGAGGACGAGGAGACCATCACCGGTCGCGGGGCCAGCGACCAGGAAGGCGGCATGGCCTCCATGGTTTATGCCGGAAAAATCATCAAGGATCTGGACCTGCTGCCCAAGGACGTGACCCTGATGATGGCCGGCACGGTCCAGGAAGAGGACTGCGACGGCCTGTGCTGGTTGTACATCGTCAACGAGGGCAAACTGCGTCCGGAGTTCGTGGTCTCCACCGAGCCCACGTCCTGCAACGTCTATCGCGGCCAGCGGGGTCGGATGGAGATCCAGGTGGGCACCAAAGGCGTGAGCTGCCACGGCTCGGCCCCGGAGCGCGGGGACAACGCCATTTTCAAGATGGGGCCGGTCCTCAATGAACTCCAGGCCCTGCACACCAATCTGCGCACCGACCCCTTTCTTGGCAAGGGCAGCCTGACGGTCTCCGAGATCGGTCATTGCTCGCCCTCGCGCTGCGCCGTGGCCGACGGGTGCTGGATTTCCGTGGATCGTCGTCTGACCTGGGGCGAGACCTGGGAAGAGGCTCTGCAACAGATCCGCAATCTGCCCGCGGTGCGCGCGGCCGGGGCGGAAGTGACCATGTACAACTACGATAAGCCGTCCTACACCGGCCTGGTCTATCCAACGGAATGCTATTTCCCGGCCTGGGTGCTGGAAGAGAACCACCCGGTCTGCGAAACCCTGGTGGAAACCTATACCCGGTTGTTCGGGGAAAAACCGCTGGTGGACAAGTGGACCTTTTCCACCAACGGCGTATCCATCATGGGCCGCCTGGGCATCCCGTGCGTCGGCTTCGGTCCGGGCCACGAAGACCAGGCCCACGCCCCGAACGAGAAAACCTGGAAATCCGAACTGGTCCAAGCTGCGGCTATGTACGCTTTGATTCCGGCGGTGTACGTGGAGCGGACGCAAGGTTGAAGGTTCCGAGCAAGCCTGGTTATCGTCAACTGCTGCGACATCAATAATTTCTGACTCCTGACTGAATTCTTTCCTCCAATTATCAAAAAAGGAACTCCCATCATGGACAAAACCGGCATTCGCGAAACGATTCGGCGGCTGGCTGGCCGCCGGATCGAGGGCATGTATCACAGCGACTTTCTCTTGACCTGGGAAAAGACGGCCGAGGAACTGGCCGCGGTGTTCGACGTGGCCGAAATCCTGCGGGCCATGCGGGCCATGGACGTCTCACCCAGACTCTACGACTCCGGCCTGGCCATCTCCATCTTCCGGGACAACTCCACCCGGACCCGGTTCAGCTTTGCCGCCGCGGCCAACCTTTTGGGCCTGACCGTGCAGGACATGGACGAGGAAAAATCCCAGATAGCCCACGGCGAGACGGTGCGCGAGACCGCGAACATGGTCTCCTTCATGGCCGAGGCCATCGGCATCCGGGACGACATTTTTTTGGGTCAAGGCAACGCCTACATGCGGGAAGTGGCCGCTTCCCTGGATGACGGCTTTCGCCAGGGCGTACTGCCCACCCGGCCCAGCGTGGTCAATCTGCAATGCGACCTGGACCATCCCACCCAGACCATGGCCGACGCCCTGCACCTGATCAATCACTTCGGCGGCCTGAACAAGCTCAGGGGGAAGAAGATCGCCATGACCTGGGCCTATTCGCCCTCCTACGGCAAGCCGCTGTCCGTGGCCCAGGGCGTGGTCGGCCTGATGTCCCGGCTCGGCATGGACGTGGTCCTGGGCCATCCGGAAGGCTACACCGTGCTGCCCGAGGTGGAGGAGCTGGCCCGCAAGCAGGCCGCCGAGTCCGGCGGCTCTTTCCAGGTGGTCAACTCCATGGCCGAGGCCTTCACGGGCGCGGATATCGTCTACCCCAAGAGCTGGGCCCCCTTCGCCGTGATGGAGGAACGCACCAAGCTGCTCAGTCAGCGCGACACCGAAGGTCTGAAAGATCTGGAAAAACGCTGCCTGGAGAACAACAAGCGTTTCGTGGACTGGGAATGCACCGAAGACATGATGAAGCTGACCAAGGACGCCAGTGCCCTGTACATGCATTGCCTGCCCGCGGACATCTCCGGGGTCAGTTGCGCCCAGGGCGAGGTCCAGGCTTCGGTCTTTGAGCGGTACCGGATCGACACCTACAAGGAGGCCGGCTACAAGCCCTACGTGGTGGCCGCCATGATCCTGCTCTCCCGTCTGAAACACCCCGCTGACGCCCTGATGGGCATGCTGGACGGGGAACGCAAACGCTGCGTCAGCTAAGGAAAAAGAGACCACGATTCCACTCAAGAGGCGGGCTTTCCTCGTTGCATGCAAAACGGCCGGAGCGTCCTAGGACGCTCCGGCCGTTTTGCATGCGTATTGGCCCCTCGTCGGGAGAGCGGCATGAAACCCGCAAGGGCGGAGTCAGCGTAGAAACGAAACCAGGACGTCGTCCTGGTTCACGGACAGCAAGGCCGGGACCCCGACCGTGTTTTTCAGGAATTCCTTCATGACCAAGCTCTGCTTGGCGTAGAGGGTGTAATGCTCCAGGGGATTGTCCTGATTCAGAATGCGTTGAAATGCTCGACGGGAGAGGATGGCATCCTCGGAGGCGATGCTCCGAAGGTTTTCGATATACGGTTGCAGGGTCCGCAGGACCTCTTGTTCATCCATGGCCCGAACGCGCTTGCTCATGGCCACCAGGGCGTCGGGTTCCGGCAGGTTGTCCGACTCCATCAGCCGGATCAGACTCTGGGCAAAGCGTTGACACCCGTTGCGCACGTGATTGGGGCGGACCATATTCATCCCGGACCAGCCGGCCCGGAGCCATTTGAACATGGCGTGACGGGTGCGGCCCGGATCGGCCGGGTCCGCCGACAACACGGTCACTGAAAAGGAGTCGAACATGTACGAATTGACCCACCCCAGCCCGCCGGTGGTCAGCCCCTCTTCATCCGTGTAAAAATAGTTCCAGTCCCGGTCCTCACCGATCACCACGCCCTTGCGGCCCACGCTGGACTGATCCTGCTGCTTGCTGACGGACAGCAGGTACTTCTCCCCTTCAAGGTTGACCATCACGATCATGCGATCCGTCTGGTAGGTGTAATACCCTCCGGTGTTCACATCCGGAGTGCACTCCTCGAGTTCCTGCCCTCGGACCACGACGATCCGCCCTTCTTCCAGATTTTTCCAGAGTTCGGGAATGTTCTCTCCCGGATCTTCCGACCATTTGCCGGCACGGACCACGGAAGGGTGAAACAGCGAGGACGGCAACTCGGGGTGATAGATGTACTTCACGATTCGATCCACGGGAGAGGAAACGGCGTATCCGTAGTAGCCTCCGGTGGCGTTCAACAATCCGGGAATGTCCCAATCGTCCCGGGTGAAGGCGGTGTCCCGGGCGAAGCGCAGAAGGGGAAGCAAATCCTGCGTTTCGATGGGACCACGGTCCTGGATGCGCTCGACCAGCGCGGACATGGCCGCGGTCACGGGCTCCGGAAAGTCCTGGGCGTCGCCTGCGCGAGAGGTGGACGCGGTGGCGAAAAGGATCATGGTCGTCAGGAAGAAGGCCGCTCCGGACACAAAAAGACGTGCCATCGGACGGCGGGGGGGGGGGGACATGGCGTGGCTCCGAAAAAAAAAGCTTGAGAATCTAAAAAGGGCGGGCCGTAAAGCGATGCTTTGGGATCGGTTCGCTGATGGCACGGGGTTTTTCGTTCGAAAAAAACGACGAGCGATGGATGGCCCTTACGGACGGCCCTTCGGGATCGCCTGTCGCATATTGATTCATAACAACATCTTTTGCAAAATGAAAGGTCGCGAGGTGAACAAAAACGTTCAGAAAGACGGTTTGAGAGAGGGAGACAAGGTAATTCTTTAAGAAAGAAGAGCTGATGAAACAAGATCATGGCCTCCACGAAGCCTTCCGGTGGACAAAAAGCCCTACAATATCAAGACAATACAAATTGTCGTCATTGTAGGGCTTTTTTCAGCTTTACCTTTTTTACATTTCTGTGTAGCAGAACGTCCAGTCACAATTCTGTACACTATTCATTTTTTCAAAGGGAGTCGTTGATGTCGGCAAAAGAAAAGCATTCCCGCGAGTCGCTTCCGGAGCAGGAAGCGCCGGAGGGAAAAGGTTTTGGAGATCGGTTCGAGGCGGAGATCGGCACGCAGTCCCGCGCCTTTTTCGATAAGCTCGTGGAGCATTGGCAAAAGCTCGCCGCGGCGGCCGCGGTGTTCGTGGTCTTGATTGCCGGATACGCCGGGTTCAACGCCTATCAGGAACGCCAACTGGCCAACAGTGAACAGGCCTTGAGCCACGCACTGCTGGAATACCACGGAGCGGAGCGGCTGGAAGCGTTGATGCGGCTGCGGGGCGAGATGGCCGAGCCCTTGCTTCCGCGCCACCATCTGGAAGCGGCCAAGGCGGCCCAGGATATCGGGGACTGGGCAACGGCCCTGGAGTATTGGAAGCTGTTGGTCGATGTCGGACCGGATAACTGGAAGGCCTTGGCCCGAGTGGGGCGGGCAACGGCCCTGCTGCACCTGGGCCAGACCGGTGAGGCCGTGACGGAATTGACGACCCTGCGGGCCGGGGCGTCCGAGGAGTTCCTGCCCCTCGTGCTGCTGCAACTGGCCGAGGCCGCCGAGGCCGATGGAAACTGGGAGCTGGCCCTGCGGACCTTTGAAGAGTTGCAGGCCCGGGAGGACGGCCAACAGTCGGACTATCTGGCCTTCAAGGCGAGTCAAATTCGGCAGCGCATGGCCGGAGAATCTTCATAGGAGCCGTAACGCACGGGTTTCGGATCTGATTTCGACCGCGCGGTTCGCCGCGCGGCCAACACCAACCGTTATTGATGAGGTACCACGACGTATGGACATTCTTCTTTCAGGACAAGCCGGTGAAAAACATCTGCTGTTGGGCAACGAGGCCATCGTCCGCGGAGCGCTGGAGGCCGGGGTCAGCTTCGTCTCCTGCTATCCGGGCACACCGTCGTCCGAGGTTCCGGACACTTTTTTTCGGCTTAGCGACAAGGGCGGCTACGGTTTCGAGTACTCGACCAACGAAAAAGTGGCTTTGGAAGTCGGCATCGGGGCCACCTTGGGCGGGGCGTCGACGCTGGTGACCATGAAGCACGTGGGCGTGAATGTCGCCGCGGACCCGCTGATGAGCGTAGCCTATTTCGGAGCCCCCGGAGGACTGGTGCTGCTCAGCGCGGATGATCCCGGCTGCCATTCCAGCCAGAACGAACAGGACAACCGCTACTATGCCCGGTTGGCGGGCATGCCTTGCCTGGAGCCTTCCAGCGCGCAGGAAATGAAGGATATGACCAAGGCGGCCATGGACTTGTCCCGGCAATTTGAGCAGCCGGTCATGTTGCGCACCAGCACCCGGGTCAACCACCAGCGTGGCGAAGTGGTCTTCGGCGCGATGCAGCCACCGGTGCAGGGAGCGCCTTTTGTTTCCGACCCTCGGCGCTTCGTGATCATCCCGGCCGTGGCCCGGGCCAGGCATAAAATCCTGCTGCAAAAGTTGGAAGAATTGCGGGAGGAGGCGGAAAAATCCCCGCTGAACAAAATTTCCGGCCAGGGCGATGTGGGCTGCATCAGCTCGGGCATCAGCCGGGTTTACCTCAAGGACGCCCTGACGGATCTGGACCTGCTGGACAAGGTTCGGGTGCTGGAACTGGGCTTTTCCTACCCGCTGCCGGAAAAAATGATCGAGGGCTTTTTGCGCGGGTTGTCCAAGGTGATCATCGTGGAAGAGGGCGAGCCGATCCTGGAAACCGAGATCCGCGCCCTGGCCCAGCGCCTGGGCGTCGACGTGGAAATCCACGGCAAGAGCGAGCATCTGCCCCATTTCGACGAATATTCCTCGCTGATCGTCAAGCAAGGTTTGAGCGCGGCCCTGGGATTGCCTCAAGCGACGGCAAAGCCCTGTCCCGCGCCGCAAGGCCTGCCCATGCGTCCGCCGAACATGTGTCCCGGTTGTCCGCACCGGGCCGCGTTTTACAGCGTGCGCCAGGTCTTCGGCGACGAGGCCCTCTATTCCTCGGACATCGGTTGCTACACCCTGGGCGTTCTGCCGCCGCTGCGGGCCGCGGACACCTGCGTGTGCATGGGAGCCTCCATCTCCACGGGCTCCGGGCTGGCCAAGGTCAGCGGGCGCACCGTGGTGGCCTATATCGGGGACTCCACCTTCTTCCACTCCGGAATCACCGGACTGGCCAACGCCGTCTTCAATCACCACGATCTGCTGGTGGTCATTCTGGACAACAAGACCACGGCCATGACCGGCCAGCAGCCCCATCCCGGGGTGGAACACACCTCCAAGGGGCCGAACACGGCCCGGGTGGACATTCTGGCCCTGGTCAAGGCCTGCGGAGTGGAGCATGTCCGGGTCCAGAATCCGCTGAACATGAAGGCCACTAAGGAGGTCCTGGAGGAGCTCAAGGCCCTGTCCGGGGTCCGGGTGCTCATCGCCGAGGAGCCCTGCCCGCTCTTCGCCCGCCGGGTCATGGGCCGGAAGCGTCCGGCCACGGCCGTGGTGGAAGAGGGGTGCGACGGGTGCAACGAGTGCATGGATCACCTCGCCTGTCCGGCCTTCTTCACCCAAGACGGCAAGATGGCCATCAATCCCGCCCAGTGCAACGGCTGCATGTTCTGCGTGCAAATCTGCGAACACATCAAACCCCGGAAAAGGAGCTGACCATGTCCCGTTTGCGAATTTTTTTCACCGGCGTGGGTGGACAGGGCACGGTCACGGCGACCCGCCTGCTGGCTCAGGCCGCTTTGGATGAAGGCATTCCAGTGGTTGCCGGGGAAGTTCACGGCATGGCCCAACGCGGCGGCATCGTGGAATCCACGGTACTCATGGGCGGGTACGTCAATCCCCGGATCAGCCCGGGCGAGGCCGACGTCTTGCTGGGATTCGAACCGTTGGAGACCCTGCGCGCCCTGCCCTATCTCGCCCCGGAGGGCCTGATCCTGAGCAGCAGTGAGCAGATGCCTCCAGTCAGCGTCTGTTGCGGACGGGAGCAGTCACCGCCCTTGGAGGAGATGGAGCGCATGGTCCGGGAATGCACTCCGCACGTGCACTTCCTGCCCTGCCAGCGCCTGGGCCTGGAGGCCGGGGCGTTGCCGGCCGGCAACCTGGCCTTGCTGGGAGCGCTCTGCGCCCTGAACCGCCTGCCCTTCGGCCTGGAGCGCATGGAGAAGACCATCGCGGCTTCCCTGGCCCCCAAACTGGTGGACGCCAACGTCAAGGCCCTGCGTCTCGGCGCCGCGGCCGTGGCCTGATCACCTGAAAACCTCTTGAAGGCGCGGCGGTTCGTCTCACGCGGCCGCCGCGCCTTTGTTCTTTTCATCGAAATCGACCCCTCGTCGAACAAGGACCCCATGCCTTCCCGAGCCGTTACACTGGACAATCTCTCCCTGTGCCTGGATACCCTCAAGGAAATACTGGACCAGATGCAGCCGGACGTGCACCTGGAAACCAGCCTGAAGGCCGTGCTCCAGGTTCTGTCCCACAACCTGGGGTACGTGCGCAATTTTTTGGCCATTTACGACTCCGAAACCCGCAGTCTGAAGCTAAGCCTGACCCACGGGCCCCAGAAGCCGTCCCAGGTGTCCTACGGGGAAGGCCAGGGCGTCACCGGTCAGGTGCTGGCCAAGGGGGAGGCGATCATCGTTCCGGTGATCAGCGAACACCCTGATTTTCTGAACTGGGCCTTTGGCCGGGGAAAGGAGGAGATGGATGCGCTGTCCTTTGTCTGCGTCCCGGTGGTGCAGGGGGAGCGCGAGGACAAGGGAAAGGAGATTCTCGGCGTGCTCAGCGTGGATCTGCCCACGGCGTCGATGGAGGTCCTACGGACCCACTGCCGTTTCTTGGAGGTGGTGGCCCGGATTATCGCCCACCGGGTGGCCCGACTTCAGGAGGACATGGCCAGACAACAGCATCTGATGGAACAGGGCTTGGCCGTCTACGACCCCGGTTTTTCCCCGAAGAACATCGTCCATGCCTCCAAAAGCATGCGCTTGGTCTTGCAGCAGATTTCCCAGGTGGCCCCTAGCCGGGCCACGGTCCTGCTGCGCGGCGAATCCGGCACGGGCAAGGAACTCCTGGCCGAAGCCATTCACACGGCCAGCCCTCGGGCCGGTCAGCCCTTGATCCGGCTGAACTGCGCGGCCCTGCCCGCGGAACTGGTGGAGAGCGAGCTGTTCGGCCACGAAAAGGGGGCCTTCACCGGGGCGGTGCAGAGCAAGAAGGGCCGCTTTGAACTGGCCCATCAGGGGACCCTGTTCCTGGACGAAATCGGGGAACTCAGCCTGGACGCCCAGGCCAAGGTGCTCCGGGCCATCCAGGAAAAGGAAATCCAGCGGTTGGGCAGCGAACAGACCATCATCGTGGACACCCGGTTGGTCTGCGCCACCAACCGGCCCCTGGAAGACCTGATCGCCGCTGGGCAATTCCGTGAGGACCTGTTCTACCGGATCAACGTCTTTCCCATCTACGTCCAGCCCCTGCGGGAACGCCGGGAGGACATCCTGCCCATGGCCGAACACTTCCTGCATGCCTTTGCCAAAGAATACGGCAAACAGATCAAACGCATCTCCACCCCGGCCGTGGATCTGCTGACTCAGTACCACTGGCCCGGCAACGCACGGGAGTTGCGCAACTGCCTGGAACGGGCCGTGCTGCTGTGCACCGAGGAGGTCATCCGCACCTACCACCTCCCGCCGACCCTCCAGACCGCCGAAAGTTCGGCCACGGACACGGACCTGTCCTTCGGCGAGGCCGTGGCCAAATTCGAGCAGGAAATCCTGGTCGACGCCCTGAAAAAGGCCCGGGGCAATATGCTCCAGGCGGCCCGCGAACTGCGGATCAGCTACCGGATCGTGAACTACAAGATCAAAAAATACGGCATCGACCCCAAAAAATTCGTCACCAAGGTCGCCGGCAAGTAGGGGACGGGTTTGAAACCCGGCCCTTACTTCGGCAGGATGCGCAGGTAGAGGTCGCCTTGCCAGGGGCCGATCTTGCGGCCTTTGCCCTTGAGTCGGACGGGTTGGCCGGGGATAAAGTCCGTCGGCAGGGCCACGTCCAGGGTGGTGGCGGGGCCGCGCCAGCCTTGTTGGATCTGGATGCGAACGTGTTTGCCGGGGAAAAGTTGGCGGCGGGGAAAGGAGACCGTCTGTTCGTCGTCCAGCTGGCGGCGCAGCCAGCTTCCAACGCGGTCCTTGAGGCTTCGAGAGAAGTCCAGCTCCAGCTTGCGATCCCCCCATTCCACGCGCAGCACCTTCTTGGCATGTTCCTCGGCGGACGCCGCGGTCCGTTCGCGTCCCGTTCCTCGAACCTGACTGTAGATGTCTTCATAGACTTGGCGGGCGAAGGGGTCCTTGAGCAGATCCTTAAGCAGATCCTCCCGCTGGTAGGCCGCCTGGCGACGATAGCGGGAGTGGGCCGTCTTGGCGTAGCGGGAACTGGAGGACCATTCGCTTTCCGAGGCGCCCGTCGAAGCACCTGGCGAAGCGCCGCTCGGCGTTTCTTGAGCGTCTTTGGGTCGCTTGCCGTCGGCTTGAGGACGTCCGCTTTTCGGTCCCGGAGGCGGTTGACCAGCGGCTTCGGATTGGGTTTCCAGATGGCGGGAAACCCTGATGTAGGCCTCGTTCAGTTCCTGAAAGCGGCGGGATGCGTCGGGCATGTCCGGATGCAGGTCCGGATGGTAGGCGAAGGCCAGCTTGCGGAAGGCCTTTTTGACGTCTTCCAGGGGGGCGCCGGGCGCGACGCCCAGGATTTTGAAGCTGCGATTCAAGGACATGGCTGAACCGGTCCGGAAAGAATGACTTCAGATCATGCGATCAGGGGGCGTTTTGCGCACCCTTTCCACTACGCAGGGCATTCGGGCCGACATCCGAGGACGGCTCCACCTCCAGGCTTCGCAGGTATGTCTCTCCCTGGGCGATGAATTCGAGATGGCCCGGCTCGGGATTGATGCCCGGACAGGCGTCCTGGGCCATTTCCCAACTGGTCGCGTCCACCATGTTGCCCCGAAAAAAAGGCCAGGCCCGGCAGATCGTGGGTTTGGCCGGATGCACGGTGCAGCCTTCGGCGAAGAAGATGCACCATCCTTTGACGTCGGTCCGCAACCGATTTTTGCCGCTGACCGTTTCCACATAGGCGGCGGCAAAGGCCGGGCGTTCCATGCCCAAGTGGCCGCAAAGACGAACCACGTCGGCTTCGGTGAGCACGATGCCACCTTCGCCCTGGCAGCAGCCGCCGCAGCGCAGACAGGTGAACGCGGTGTTTTCCTTTGGGTTATCCATGGTCGGCAAGGCGTTGATGTTCAATCATCAGACAAAGGTCCTCAATCACATGCACGCCGGCCGCCTGAAGCAACTCCCGGGCTTCGTGGTTGGCTATGCCGGTCTGCATCCAGAATATTCCGGGCAGAGGAGCCAGTTCCAGGCATTCCCGGGCATGATCCGCGCAGAACTGGGGAGCGCGAAAAACGTCCACGAGATCGATGGGTTCGGGAATATCCCGGAGCCGGGCATAGGTGGGCAATCCCCAGACGTCTTTGCGAACCGGGTGAACGGGGAAAATGGTGAAACCGCTGTTGATCAGGTACCGGCCGACGCGGTCCACGGGACGTCCGGGGACGTCCTTGGCCCCGAGCACGGCGATGGTCTTGACCTGAGCCAGACGGGCGGCTAGCTCAGCGAGATTGAGCATGTTCGGACTCCTTGACAGTCCGTTGAAAAACTCCCAATTGCTGCGTCGCTGCAAAAAGTTCAAACTCTCACGTATGAATAAATACGCTTCGACCTTGAACTTTTTTTGCTCCTTGCACTTGGCTGTTTTTGAACGGACTGTGGATAAGGACTTTTTCTGCACTCAGTTAGGGGGACAAGCCGCTGGGCGGCGTTGAAACGAAAGAGGTCTACCCCACGATTTTGGGCAAGTAAACAGTTACGGTTGTTGCGAATCAGCAACACAAGGGCGGGAATTGAAATGGCGGAACAACGCATCAGCGCGGCGGATGCCCTGGGACTCTGGAACGATTTGAACGTCATCGAAATCGGGGCCCTGGCCCATGCCGAAAGGGTGGCCATGCATCCCCAGGCCGTGGTCACGTATATCGTGGACAGAAACATCAACTACACCAACATCTGCGTGTCCGGATGCCGATTTTGCGCCTTCTTCCGACCGCCGGGCCATGCCGAGGGCTATGTTCTGGCGTTGGACGAACTGGGCGAGAAGGTCCGGGAAACCATGGCGCTCGGCGGGCGACAGATCCTGCTCCAGGGCGGAATGAACCCGGAATTGAGTCTGGATTTCTACCGGATCATGCTCACGTTTCTGAAGCGGGAATTTCCGGAAGTGGCCGTACACGGCTTCTCCCCCCCGGAGATCGTGTTTTTGTCCGAGTCTTCCGGCCTGAGCGTGGCCGAAGTGGTGGCCCGCCTTGCCGCGGCGGGCCTGGATTCCATTCCCGGCGGAGGGGCGGAAATTCTGGTGGACCACGTCCGCACCCGGATCTCGCCCCATAAATGCTCCGCCGCCAAGTGGCTGGAGGTCATGGAATGCGCCCACCGTCAAGGCCTGAAGACCACGGCGACCATGATGTTCGGCCACGGGGAAAGGATCGAAGATCGGTTGGAGCACCTGGAAAAGCTGCGCGACCTGCAGGACCAAACCGGCGGATTCACCGCGTTCATTCCCTGGACTTTTCAGCCCCGCAACACCCAGATCGACGTCCCAGAAGCCTCTTCCGTCGAGTACCTGAAGTTTCTGGCTCTCAGCCGTCTCTATCTGGACAACGTCCCGCACATCCAGGCTTCCTGGGTCACCCAAGGCCCTCTGGTGGGCCAGATGGCCCTGCACTGGGGCGCGGACGACATGGGATCGACCATGATCGAGGAAAACGTCGTCGCCGCCGCCGGCGTCCGCTTCCTGCTCCCCGAGGAGGACCTGCGAACCATCGTCGAAGGCGCGGGATTCACCCCCGTGCGCCGGAGGATGGATTACTCACCGGCGTAAGGCCGATCTAACGAGAGGTAAAAATGAATTTCGAAGCCTTGGAACGCATCCCGGAAGAAGAGCTGGCCCGGCGTTGGGAGCGGTGTCGGTCCTTGTTGCGGACCCAGTTGCCCGATGCGGGTGGCGTGCTCGTGTTTTCGCGGATGAATATTTATTACTTCACCGGATCCTGGACCAATGGAGTATTCTGGCTGCCGGTGGAAGGGCGGCCGATGTTGCTGGTCCGGAAGGGCATTGAGCGGGTTCGATTGGAATCCGGGGTAGAGCACGTGGCCACGTACCGTTCCTTTCGTGAGCTCTCCGACCTGGCCAAGGAGGCCGGTTCGCCCTTGTCCGAGATGGTCGGCGTGGAGATGTCCGGGTTGACCTGGGCCTTGGGGCAGGGATTGGCCAAGCATTTGAGCGGATATGACCTGCGTTCCGCCGATAGCGTGCTGCACCAGACCAGGGCCGTGAAGACCCCTTGGGAACTGGCCAAGATGCGCCTGGCGGGCGCTCGCCATGATCGCTGCCTGCGGGAGTTGCTGCCGGAGCGGATTGCCCCGGGCATGACCGAGCGGGAGATTTCGATCCGGATCTGGGAGGTGTTCTTCAGCCAGGGGCACCATGGGCTGTTGCGGATGCAGAACCACGGGGAAGAAATTTTCCTGGGCCACGTCTCCGCCGGGGACAGCGCCAATTATCCCAGCGTGTTCGACGGACCAGTGGGACTGCGCGGTCAGCATCCCGCCGTGTCCCATATGGGGTATGCCGGAACGGTCTGGAATGCCGGGGAACCGTTGACCTTGGACGTGGGTTTCGCCCTGGAAGGCTACCAGACGGACAAGACCCAGGTTTATTGGGCCGGAGCGTGCGAGGATATCCCGGAGCAGGCGCGGCGCGCCCACGACTTCTGCGTCGCGGTCCAGGGATGGCTGGCCGAGAACCTGCGGCCCGGAGCCGTTCCCAGCCGGTTGTTCCAGCATTGCTGGGACTGGGCCGAACAGGAGGGCTGGAGCCAGGGTTTCATGGCCCTGGGCGGGAACAAGGTCCGCTTTCTGGGCCACGGCATCGGCCTGGCCATTGACGAATGGCCGGCCCTGGCCAAGGGTTTCGAGACCCCGCTGGAACAGGGCATGGTTCTGGCCCTGGAGCCGAAGATCGGCCTGCCCGGGCTGGGCATGGTCGGGGTGGAGAACACCTTTGAAGTCACCTCGGACGGTGGGCGGTGTTTGACCGGGAACGATTTTTCCATGGTGTGCGTGGCCGCGGACTGAACGAATGCGCGGAACAAGGCCGTTTAGGCGGTTTCCACAGCCGGAGCCTGCTCCGGCTCCAGCCCCGGCACCGCATCTTGCGGATAAAACATGCTGATCCGAGCCCCTTGGCCGGGCGCGGAGGAGATTTCCAGCCGCCCCCCGTGGTCGCGCACGATTTTGTGCACAATGGCCAACCCCAATCCGGAACCGTCTTTGCGCGTGGTGTAGAACGGCTCCAGGGCGCGTTGTCGTTGTTGCGGGTCCATGCCCGGGCCGTTGTCCCGGACGACGATCCATATTCCTCCGTTTGCCCGTTCAGCGTCGACCTCGATCACGCCTGGTGTCGTATCCTCGCTCCCGGCGACGGCCTGGATCGCGTTCATGAGCAGGTTGAGCAGGCACTGCTTGAGCAGATCCGGATCGGCCCAGACCGCGTGTTCCTCGACGAAACGCGGACGCAGTTCAATCCCGTGCCGGTGGAGGTCGGAGCGCAGCAGGGACTCGACGCTCTCCAGCAATTCGGGCAGTCGTATCTCGCTCTTCTGAGGCGGCTTGGGCTTGGCCAGGAAGAGCAGATCCGTGATCACCCGGTTCAGGCGGTCGGCCTCGGCAACCATGGTCCGGGCGTAGGTTTCCTCAGGTTCGCGACCGGCCAGCTTGCCGGCGAAAAACTGGGCGAACCCCCGCAGAGCGCTGAGCGGATTCCGGATCTCATGGGCCACGGCCGCGGCCAGCCTGCCGATGGCCGCCAGACGTTCGGACTCCTGCAGGCTGTCTTCCAGCTTCTTGATCTCGGTTCGATCCCGGACCAGCACCAGACGTTCACCCAGCTTCCGCTGATCCGCCCGCAGGGGCACGGCCAGAATTTCCAGATGGCGATCCGCGAAGGAAAAATTCCGCCAGTACATGCCCGGAGGGCCTGACGCGGGACCTGATTCCGGTTCCGGCTCGACTCCTGGTTCCGTTCGCTGTTCGTCGAGCCGGTTCGACTGCGGGTTTGACTGTTGGTTGAGGGCGAGATCAATCCAGCGGCGACCCGGCAACGGACCGTCTCCCCCCAGCAAGGCCACGGCCGAGGGATTGGCCCCGCGGATCACGCCTTCGGCGTCCACGGTCAGCAGGCCGTCCGGCAGGTTGTCCACCAGCTTGGCCTGAAACTGCTCCAGCTCCTTGACTTTGGCGCTTTGTTCCCGGCGCTGCAACAGCTTCATCGCGCCGATCCACAGCAAAACCACCGTGGCCAGCACGTAGCCGCCCTGCCAGAGGGCGGCCCGCCGGGCGTCGTGATACATGCCCAGGTGTTCGCTCATGTCCAGGCCGAGCACGAGATAAAAGGCATGCCCGCGAACGGGATGGCCGCGATCCGGAAACTGTTCGTGCATGTGCCGGGCCACGGGCGCTCTGATCTGATGGACGTAGAGCAGGACTTCCTGATCGTTGTATTTCGTGAATTCATGCCATTGACGCTGTTCGCGCAGCACGTCCAGAGCGGTCTGGGGGACAGGCGGGAAGGCGTCGGTCTCGTCGGAGGAAAGGATCAGCCGGCCAGTGGGTCCCACGACGCCGACGAATACCAGATCCGGCGAGGTCAGCAATTCGTCCAGGAGTTGCTCCGGGGTCGGCCTCCCGCTTCCGGGCATGCCCATCCTGGGGCCACCGCGCATCCTCCAGCCCAGATTGCCTTCGATGCCCATGGCGACGGTCTTGGCCGCGAGCACCATGTGCTGCTCCACGGCCAAATGCTGCTGACGCAGGTTCTGCCAGGTGAGAAAGGTCAGGCTCATGCCGAGCAGAAAGATGGCCAGCAGAGGCAGAAGGAAGCGCTTTTCGCGGTCAATGGCCGGCAGGATGTGCATGGGAAATGTTCTGGAATGAGAGGAATGGATGGAAACAAAAATGCCGCCCGACTGGCCGGGCGGCATTTTGTTTTTGAGATGTTATTCAGCCGGTTGTGCTCCGTGTCCGGACATCATCGGGCAGTTTCCCATCCGGCCTTGCTTGCCCGACATCTTGCCGGACATCTTGCCGCGGTCCGACATGCCGTGGCCTCTGCCGCCCATGCCGCCCTGCATCAGGTGCCCGGTTTCCTCGAAAACCTTGCGTCGCAAATCGTTCCTGAGCGTCATGGCCTCGCCCTTCAGGGTGATGATTTCGGCCGTCACGGTTTCAACCTGGGCCCGCTGGAATTCCGGGGCGGCCAGGAGCACGTCCAGTTCGGCCTGCTTGGCGCGCAACTGAAGGTTGTGCTGCATCATGGCCTTGCGATGCTCCTCGAACAGCGCGACCATTGCTCCTTGCTGCTCCTCGGAAAGATTGCCGAGCACCGGATGTCCGGTCCCACGCTGGTGCTGTTGCGCCTGCCCCTCTGGCTTGCCGGGTTGATCGGCGCCGTGCTGGTGCTGCGCCAGGACGGGCACGGAAATCAGAGCCAAAACAAGAAGTACCGCACTAATGGAAAATAAACGTCGCATACATTGCCTCCTCACGTTGAGTGGTTGTGGTGAATGGATGCTTTTACTTTATACAAAGGGTGTGCCAAAGACAGAAAGCGAATGATTTCAAATGACCCGCCGAATTTTCAATCTAAACCAAAACTCACTGCGCAATTATTTGCACAACCGCGTTGCACACATGTGCAACAATTCGCGCAAAGGAGCGCCCTTCATTGCCACCTTCGGGGATATCCACGCAATGCTCATATTCCGCTGCACGAAGCGAACGGCAACGCCTATCATTTCAGCCTGTTCTGCATTGGTGCCCCTGGTTTTCATCGGGTTTCGAGACCTCTCTGGAGCAGGGCATGGTCCTGGCCCTGGACCGAAGATCGGGCTGCCCGGACTGGACATGGTCGGGTGGAAACACCTTCGAGGTCACCCCGGACGGTCGGCGGTGTTTGATCGGATGGGCTGAGTCGTTACGTAAATTTTAGAAAAAATGCCCGTTAATAAAACCCTGGGCGCGTTATTCTGGAAAAAAACATGCTGCATCGGACAAAAGAATGACCCGTGCCCGTTGCTGCGCTCTGCTGCGACGGGCACGGGGGCTGTTTGTCTTCTAGCGCCAGGAGCCGGGTTCTTCGGAGTAAACAGCGGAGAGCTGTTCACTGATCATGACGCGGATTTCCTTGTCGCTCTCCTGGAGTTCGACGTTTTGCGCCGGATCCAATCCTTGATCCAACGCCAGTTCCTCCCAATGTTTTTTGACCTTTTCCGCAGCGGCATGGATTGTTTCCATCCCGGACGAGTGCTTGATGTGCCGGAATACCGATGTGAGATGCATCATGTCATTGCCTCCTTTGGAATGAAACCATGTGCTATTCAGGGAAACGCTCCACCTTTGTCACGTCTTTGGTTACTGCATCAACCGACGCAGTTGGTCCACCACTTCCTGGAGCTTGTCCACGGCATCGCGCAGGCCCTGGTTGAAGTCCGGAAGCTGAAGCAGCGGCCTCGCCGCGTCCTCTTCCTCCACGGTCTCCACCACCGGGGCCACGGACGGGAGGTCGCCCACCAGGGCGCTGATGGAGGCGTCCAGGGTCTGATGCATGACCACCTGCCGGGAGTCTGCCAGAATGATCCGCCGCAGTTCCGGGAAATCGATGGTATCCGGAATCAGAAAAACCGGTTCGGCGTAGAGGATGGAATCCCCGATGGGGATGACCAGCAGAATGCCCCGTAAGACCTCGGAGCCGACCTGGCCCCACAGGGTGAACTGCTCGGAGATGACCGCGTCGTTGTCGATGCGCGCCTTCACCTGGCTGGGGCCGTCCACATGCCGACCCGTGGGGAAGCGGAACAGGGTCAGGTCGCCGTAGTTCTCCCCGTCGCTGCGCGCCGCCATCCAGCCCACCAGATTGTGCCGGTTGATGGGCGTGAAGGGCTGGATGAGCAGGAATTCCTCCTTCTCCTCGCCGGGCAGCCGGGCCACGATGTAGTAGGGCTTCAGGGCTTCCGTCCGACCGAAAGAGTGTTGCACGGGCACGGACCACTGGTCTTCCTTGTTGTAGAAGACCACCGGGTCTTCCATGTGGTACTGCAGGAGCATCTGGGTCTGGACCGTGAACAGATCCTGGGGATACCGGACATGGGCCCGGAGGTACTCCGGCATCTCGGTCATGGATTTGAACAACTCGGGGAACATGGCCTGGTAGGTGCGGATCAGGGGATCGCTCTCGTCGAACACGTAGTAGGTGAGGGTCCCGTGATAGGCGTCCACCACGGCCTTGACGCTGTTACGGATGTAGTTGAACCGTCGCTCCCAGGGCGTGGAATAGGGATAGCGGCTGGTGGTGGTGTAGGCATCCTGGATCCAGAACAGCCGACCATCGGCCACCACGGTGTAGGCTTCGCGGTCGCGCAGCAGGAAAGGGGTCACGGTGGAGAAGCGTTCCGGCACGGTGCGCCGGTACTGGATCCGGCTTTCGGAAGTCACCTCTCCGGAGATCAGAATATTCACGTCCTTGAATTGCCACGCGTACATCAGACGACGGAAGAAGGAACCAAGCTGGACCCCGCCGTCGCCCTGATAGTGGGTGTAGACCGGTCCTTCCTGGCCGGGATAGTTGAACTCCTGCATCCGGCTGTTCACGATCAGGTAGTCCAGGCTCTTCAGACCGTAGTAGACCTCCGGACGATCCAGGGGAATCTCTCCCCTGGGCGGCAGATCGCGGATGAAAAAGTCCGGACGCCCGCCGGCCTGGACCTCGGTCACCGGGGTCATGGCCACACCGTAGCCATGGGTGAACTGGAGGTGCCGGTTGACCCATCGCTGGGCCTCGGAGGGCAATTTTTCAGCGGACAGCTCACGGGTGGCCAACATGACCTGGCGCAGCTCGTCGCCAACCCGGTAGCGGTCCGTGTGCACGGCCAGGAAATCGTAGTACAGGCGGAAGAACTGAATCTGGTTGTAACTCTGGAGCAACGGGCCTTCATCCCAAAGCCGGATGTTCTGGATCGTGCCCTGATTGGCATCCACAGTGGCGTGGTCCACCTCGCCCAGGGCCGGGTGGGTCATGGAATGGACCCGCTCCAGCCCGAAGGCATGGCGGGTATGGCTGATGTTGTTGGCCAGGTAGGTGGTTTCCCGGGCCAGCTCGCTGGGTTCCACCACCAGGCGTTGGATCAGTCCGGGGACCAAGCTGCCCAGGACGATGTTCAGACCGAACCATGCACCCACGGACCAGACTGCCAATTCCTTGCGCCCGGTCTTGGCCGCGGCCAGGAGCGCCCCGGCCGCGATCAGAGCCACCACGGTCATGAACGCTCTGGAGGGCAGGTTGAACAAATTGTCCGTATAGCCCACCCCATAGACCGCGCCCATGGTCGAATAGAGCAGGTCGTACCTGGAGAGCCAATGACCCGCGGCAATGAGCACGAAAAGGAACGCGCCCAGAACGGCCAGATGCGAGAGGATCGGGCCCCGGAAGGCAAAGGCCTCCCCGCGCAGGATGCTGTTCATGTAATAGAAGGCCGCGACAATGATCGCCACGAGGACGGTCAGGCCCACCAGCCAGGAACGGAAGAATTCCAGGGCCGGCAGGGCGAAGATATAAAAGGAATAGTCGTTGTTGAAGATCGGGTCGGCCTCGCCGAAAGGCACCTGGTGCAGGTAGCGCAGGACGACGTTCCACTCTCCTGCCGGTCCGGAGGCCAGCAGAAATGCCCCCAGGGCCACAACACCCCCGGCTAGCCAGATCAGCACGCTTCGGGCGGAATCGTAGATCTGCGGCGGCAACCTGTGCCCGCCCCGAGGGAACATCCGCCCGGTTGTCCGCACCACCGCGACGAGATTGGGAACGGCCAGGGCCAGGAAGACGAGCACCGCTCCCAGGTACAGCCAGATTTTTGTGGTCACGACCTTCCAAAGCACACCTTGGTGGTCCAGGGAGCTGTACCAGAGCCAGTCGGTGTAAAAGCCCTGGGCCCAGTTCAGTCCGGACCACAGGATGATCACCGCCAAACCAAGCAGGCCCAACCGCAGGAAACGATGGAATTTGGAAAAGTCCATCTCTTCGACCTTGAACTGCGGAAACGGATCCCGCGGGTCGTATGGGCCTTGGGGACCGGGACCAAAAGAAAACAGCATCGAGACAACCTCCTTGACAGGGGGATGAAATTTGGGGCCAAAATCACGTATGAAAAGCCGCGAGGCTTGGAACGCGAATCCGCGAACAGCGGAAAAAATCCTTTATTCCTTCTTGTGAACAAAAGGTCAACTGTATGGATATGGAAACAGAGAATGCGCTCGTTGCTTTTTGGAGCGCTTCGAGCGAAAAGAACGTAGCGGATCGACGAACCAAATTTTGCCCACATCAAGCCCCCTATCACTGCATGCTCACCGCAATCCCTTCTGACCCGCCCCATCCCGACGGCCTTCGCTCCGAAGACGCCTATCTGGCTCTGATCGATCGCTGCTTCCCCAGTTCCCACCACCGACTGCTCCTTGGCCGGGGCGATGATTGCGCCGTGATCGACTCCCGGGAATCCCTGTGCGTGTCGTCGGATTTGTTTTTGGAGGACGCCCATTTCCGGATGGCCTACTTCGCACCGGAGGACATCGGCTACAAGGCCCTGGCCGTGAACATCAGCGACATCGCGGCCATGGGGGCCAAGCCCCTGGGGTTCGTCCTGAACCTGATGGCCCCCAAACACTTGACGCGTGGATTCTGGGAAGCCTTTTTTCGCGGCATGGCCGAACTGGCCGCAGAACACGACCTGTATTTGGCCGGTGGGGACCTTTCCGTGGCGCCGTATCTGGGCGTGGCCGTGACCATCTGGGGGGAACGGCCCGAGGGCGGCAGGTTTCTGCGCCGGGTTCAGGCCCGGCCCGGAGACGTGCTTTTCCTGGTGGGCGAAATAGGCTTGGCCAGGCTGGGCTTGGCCTTTCTCGAAGGCGGCGTGAGTCCAAAGACGTCCAAGAACGGCTCGACTCCGGCGGAGTACCCCGTCGCGGTCCAGGCTCATTTGCGACCCGTCATGCATGTCTCGACGGCCACGGCGTTGAGCCGGACGCCCGAAGTGCGTGGCATGATGGACGTCTCCGACGGCCTGGCCAGGGATTTGCCGCGCTTTCTTGGGTCGAACCTGGGGTGCGCCCTGACCCTGCCACCGGAGGCGCTGCACCCTGAATTGCTGTTGTTTACCCGGAAAAACGGAGTGGATGCGGCTGAATGGGCCGTGCTGGGGGGAGAGGATTATGCGTTATTGGGCGTGGCCGCTGCACGGGATTGGGACATGCTGCGAGAAAAAAATCCCGCCGTGCGGCGTTTGGGGGACGTGACGGAGAAACCAGGAATCCATTTGAATGGAAAACAAATGGAATCTCAAGGTTTTGATCATTTTTTCCAGTAATCGGCATTGGACCGTTTCCCGCTGAATCGCCTCTTTTGAAGGTGTACTTTCCCAAAACGATCAATTAGATAATTCTGGTTTGTCATTCATGCCCTAAATGGAGGTTTTTCCATGAAAAAACAAGTGATTGCTTTTGTAGCGACCTTGGCCCTGCTCTGCGTTTCCGGTCTTGCTCCAGCCGGACAGCCCATCAAGATCGGCGCGTTCTTCGCCCTCTCCGGACCGGCGGCGTTCATCGGAACCCCCACCAAGCTGGTGGCGGAAATGGCCGTGGACCAGATCAACCAGGCCGGGGGCATCAACGGTCGCCCTCTGGAGCTGGTCGTCGCGGATACGGAGAGCGATCCCCAGAAGGCCCTGCTGGCCGCCCGCCGACTGGTGGAGCGGGAGCGGGTCACGGCCCTGGTCGGACCGACCCGCACGGACACCGGCATGGCGGTCAAGGCCTACCTGCATCAGCGCCAAATGCCCACCGTAATGACCGTGGGCGGAGACCCGGTGATCATGGGCGGCCGTTTCGGAGACTTCGACTGGATCTTCAAAAGCCCGCAGCGCTCCTCCGTGGCCGTGAGCCGGGTTTACGAATACCTGCAAAGCCAAGGGGTGACCCGGGTCGGCCTGCTTACGGCCAGCGACGGCTTCGGCCGCGACGGGCTGACTTGGCTGACCAGCCTGGCCGAGGAGTTCGGGATCACCATCACGGCCAACGAGCAATTCGCCCCAACGGACACGGACATGACCACCCAGTTGGTCAAAATTCGGGCCACGAACCCAGAGTTCATCATCTGCTGGACCATCGGCCCGGCCGCGGCTCTGGTCAGCAAGAACGTCCAGCAGCTGGGTCTGACCGTTCCCCTGATGCATTGCCACGGGATTCCGGACCCAAAGTACCTGGAACTGGCCGGCGACGCGGCCGATGGCACCTACATGCCCTCCACCAAGCTGATGGCCGCTGACCAACTTCCGGACGACGACCCGCAGAAGGCCGTGGTCACGGAATTCATCCGGCTCTATCGCGACGTTTACGATTTTGAACGCCAGTACCCGATCAACACCCACTCCGGTTACGCCTGGGACGCGATCATGCTCATCGCCAACGCCCTGCGCGAGGTCGGGCCGGACGATCCGGCGGCCATCCGGGACGCCATTCGCCGGACCTCCGGGTTCGTCGGGGTCAGCGGCATCTTCACCCTGTCCGAGGAAGACCACAACGGCCTGGACACCGACTCCCTGATCATCGTCAAGGTGGATCAGGACCGCTGGGTGATGCAGTAACCCTGTACGGCACGGCCTCGGCTGTTCGGAGAGGTTGTCTCCTCTCCGGCTTATTCCATGACTTCCCTTATCTTAACCCGCGCCTGATCGCCGTGAAGAGCGGTGATCAGGCTTTTGCATCAGGAGACCGCTTGTGACGTCAACCTCCATTGCCGCCGGTATTGTATCGGAACCGACGACGGTTCCCGACGACCTTCCCCAACCCGTTCTGCCGCCCAACGCCGAAGTCGTTTTGAACAAGCGCTATCTGCGCAAGGGCGGCCAGGGGGAAATCCTGGAAACCCCCCAGGAACTCTATTGGCGCGTGGCCTCGGCCATTGCCGCGGAAGAGGCCAAGTACCCGGCTTCCCCGTATTCCGTGGACGAGCTGGCCCGCCGGTTCTACGAACTGATGACCACGTACCGCTTCCTGCCCAACTCCCCGACCCTGATGAACGCGGGCACGGACCTTGGTCAACTGGCAGCTTGTTTCGTGCTCCCGGTGGGCGACTCCATGGAGGAGATTTTCGACGCCATCAAGTACGCGGCCCTGATCCACAAATCCGGCGGGGGCACGGGCTTTTCCTTTTCCCGCTTGCGGCCCCAGAAAAGCCGGGTCGGCTCCACCGGCGGCATCGCTTCCGGACCGATCTCCTTTCTACGGATCTTCAACACGGCCACGGAGCAGGTCAAACAGGGCGGCACCCGTCGCGGCGCGAACATGGGCATCCTCCGGGTGGACCATCCGGACGTTCTGGATTTCATCCGGGCCAAGGAGCGGGACGGGGATCTGAACAACTTCAATCTATCCATCGGACTGACCGAGGTGTTCATGCAGGCCGTGGAAAAGGACGAGGAGTACGACCTCGTCGCACCGCACACCAAACAGGCCAAGGCCCGACTCAAGGCCCGCGAAGTCTTCGGCCTGCTGGTTCAGAAGGCCTGGGAAAGCGGGGACCCCGGGATCATCTTCCTGGACCGCATCAACCGCGACAATCCCACTCCCAAACAGGGTGAAATCGAGAGTACGAATCCCTGCGTCACCTCGGAAACCTTCGTGATGACGGACGTTGGCCCCCGTCAGGTCCACGAGTTGATTGGACGCCCGGTGAATCTCGTGGTCAATGGACAGGCCCACCCCAGCACGGACCACGGTTTTTTCGCCACAGGCCGCAAACCGGTTTTTCACCTCCAAACCAAGGAAGGGCACAGCCTTTTGCTCACCGCGGACCATCCGGTGCTTCAGGCCGCTTCGCCTTCCCGGTACGCCCTGAATCCCCAGTGGACTCGGGCCGAGGACTTGGCTCCGGACGACAAGATCGTGCTGCATGATCACCGAACCATCACCGGCTGGCCGGGTGCGTACGGCCTAGCCGAGGGTTATCTGCTAGGACTTTTGGTGGGTGACGGCACCCTGAAGACGGACAAGGCGGTGCTCTCTGTTTGGCCCCGAGCCCGAACCGTCAACGGCGAGGATGATCCATGCGGAACGCTCGGAGTCATGACCGCCGCGGAGACGTTTGCCCGTACGCTGCCCCATCGTGGAGACTTTCAAGGTTGGCAGACCATTGCCGGGCGAAACGAGTGCCGGATGTGCCTGAGCGCGGTTCGCGATTTGGCCCTGGGGTTGGGCATGGCTCCTGGGCGTAAAACCATTACCGAGCAATTGGAACAGACCTCTTCGGAGTTTTATCAAGGCTTTTTGGGTGGCCTGTTCGATGCGGACGGCTCGGTCCAGGGCAACCAGCGCAAGGGAGTCAGCATTCGACTGGCTCAGAGCGATCTTGAACGCCTTTTTGCCGTCCAGCGAATGTTGTTGCGGCTGGGTATCGCCAGCACCATTCATCAAAACAGACGTCCCGCCGGTGTAAAGGTATTGCCCGACGGCAAGGGCGGTTCCAGGGAATACCCGGTCCAGGCGCAGCACGAGTTAATCATCAGCGGGGCCAATTTGGAGCGTTTCGCTGAGGTGGTCGGGTTCCAGGACACGGCCAAGCGGGATCTTTTGGTGAGGTTGTTGGGCATGTACCGCCGGTCCCTGAACCGGGAACGCTTTCTGGCTACTGTGAAGTCCTTAGACTTTGTTGGCGAACGAGATGTTTACGACGTCACCGTTCCCGAGGTGCACGCCTTTGACGCCAACGGGTTCATGGTCCACAACTGCGGGGAACAACCGCTGCTCCCCTACGAGGCATGCAACCTGGGTTCCATCAATCTTTCCAGGTACGTCCAGAATTCCGGCAAGGATGACATCCTTTGGGACGATTTGAAGCGGGACATTCATCTTTGCGTCCGCTTTCTGGATAACGTCATCGACGCCTCGCGCTATCCGCTGGAAAAGATCACCGAGACCGTCCGGATGAACCGCAAGATCGGGCTTGGGGTGATGGGTTGGGCCGATCTGTTGTACCGGCTGCACATTCCCTACAACAGCCAGGAGGCCCTGAATCTGGCCGAAAAGATCATGCACTTCGTCCAGTTCGAGTCCCAGAGCGCTTCCAAGAAGCTGGCCGAGGAGCGCGGACCTTTTCCGGCCTTCGCGGATTCCACCTTTGCCGAACACAATCAAGGGCCGTTTCGCAACGCCACCACCACGACCATCGCGCCCACGGGCACCCTGTCCATCCTGGCCGGTTGCTCCTCCGGGGTGGAGCCGCTCTTCGCCCTGAGTTTCGTGCGCCAGGTCATGGACGGAGAACGGCTCCTGGAGGCCAATCCCTGGTTCGAGCAGGCCCTGCACGAGGCCGAATGCTTCAGCCCCAAACTGATGGAAGAAGTTGCGGCCAAGGGAACCATTCACCATATCGACTATCTGCCGGAGGATGTCCGCAAGGTCTTCGTCACGGCCCACGACATCGAGCCGATCTGGCACCTGAAGATGCAGGCCGCATTTCAGAAGTTCACGGACAACGCGGTGTCCAAGACCGTAAATCTGCCCCACGCGGCCACCCAGGAGGACATCTGGAAGATCTACTGGATGGCTTATGAAATGGGCTGCAAGGGGGTCACGGTCTACCGGGACGGCTGCAAAAGCACCCAGGTGCTTTGCACCGGCGACGGCGGCAAGCCCAAGGAGCCGGAAAAGTCCCAACGCGTGGTCCGGGATCGGCCGGACGTGGTCTACGGCTTCACCCAGAAGGTCAAGACCGGCTACGGGTTTCTGTACCTCACGGTGAACGAGGTGGATGGCCGCCCTTTCGAGGTCTTCACCACCATCGGCAAGTCCGGAAGGTCGATCACGGCCAAGGCCGAGGCCATCGGCCGCTTGGTCTCCCTTGCCCTACGATCCGGAGTGGGCGTTGAGGACATCGTCAGTCAGCTCAAGGGCATCGGCGGCGAGCATCCGGTCTTTCAGAAAAAGGACATGCTGCTGTCCATCCCGGACGCCGTGTCCTGGGTCCTGGAGAGTCGCTACCTTCAGGGACGCAAGGCGGAGATGAGCAACCAACTGGTCAAGCCGGAATGTCCGGACTGCGGCAAGGAGCTGATCTTCCAGGAAGGCTGCTTCGTCTGCCAGGGTTGCGGCTACACCAAGTGCGGATGACCCCGCGAACGTGATGATCAGCCTGCGCCACGTTTCTTACAGCTTCGGGACCCAGTGGGCTCTGAAGAACATCTCTCTGGAGGTTCGCAAGGGCGATTTCCTGTTCCTGGTGGGGCCCAGCGGCGCGGGCAAGACCACCCTGCTCCGCCTGCTCCACGGCGCGATACCGCTGAAGCGAGGCCAGGGGAGCGTGGCCGGGTTTGATCTTCATACCCTCAAGGCCCGGCGGATTCACCTCCTACGTCGAGAGGTAAGCGTTGTGTTTCAGGACTTCAAAATCCTGCCGGAACGCACCGTGTTCGCCAACGTGGCCCTGGCCCTGGAAGTGCGGAACATGCCCCGCACCCACACCGAACGGCGGGTCCGGGCGGTCCTCCGGGGCCTGGACCTGGAAAACAAGATGCACGTCCCCTGCGCCCAACTCTCCGGCGGCGAACAACAGCGGGTGGCCATCGCCCGGGCCGTGGTAGTGGGGCCGCAATTGCTCCTGGCCGACGAGCCCACCGGCAATCTGGACCGGGAACTGGCCATGCGCCTGATGAGCATCTTCCTCCAGTTTCACGCCCACGGCACGACCATCGTCCTGGCCACCCACAACCAGGAAATCCTGGCCTGCGTGCCGGACGCCAAGATTCTGCACCTTGAGGACGGGGCCGTGAACTGGACCAACTGGGACATGGACGCTCCCACATGAACCGTCCGGAGTGAACGCTGATGTTCCGTATCGTGTTCAAGCTGATGCTCCAGGGAGTGACGGATATCCGTCGTCATCCCTGGATCCAGGTACTCACCCTGGCCGCCGTGACCCTGGTCGCCTTTCTGGGCGGGCTGTTCCTGCTCGTGTTGCATAATCTGGATCTGGAACTGCAACGCGCCGGCGGGGACATCCAGTTTCAGATCTACTGGCAGCCGGAGGCCGAGCAGGAATTGGTCCGGACCCAGTGGGACGCCTTGCGGGAGCTGGAGCACCTCGCGGAGATCAAGACTTTTTCCGGAGACCAGGCCCTGGACCTGCTCATGCAGCGACTCGGCGGGACCGGGGACTTCGTCTGGCTGCAAGGCCACAATCCCCTTCCGGCCACGGCTCTGTTGACCTTCTCGGTCTTGGACGACGACCAGCAGACCTGGGCCAAGGCTACTTACCTGCACCTGGAATCTCTGGAAAGCGTGGAGAAGGTCAGCTTCAATCCTCTGCAATTGGACCTGGCCCGGGGCTGGGCCCGATTCAGCAATCAGGTGATCTGGCCGCTGATCCTCTTTCTCGGAGTGGTCCTGGCCTTGGTTGTCGGCAACACCATCAAGCTCTCCCAACTGCATCGCCGCAACGAAGTGGAAATCCTGCGCTTGGTCGGCGCGGCCCGGTGGTACATCCAACTGCCCATGCTCGTCTCCGGCGCCGTGCTCGGCCTGTTGGGCGGCATCCTGGCCCTGCTGATGCTCAAGGGCGTCCAGCTCAGCCTGCGGGACCTGCTCCACTTTCCCCCCCTCTGGCTGCGCCTGGACTACCTGCCGTCCTCCCAGACCCTGGCTTTTCTGGCCGTCCTCGTGGTCATGGGCTTTCTGAGCAGTTGGGTGGCGTTAAGAGAGAAATAGCGCCTCCCTGTGGACTTCTACCCGCTCCCCCGCGACGTGGTGTCAACTTGACAAGATTAAAACGCGGGCTCTAGGGTCCTCCACATGAAAAGCATGGCCGTTGGCGAACTCAAAACGCATTTCTCCGAAGTCATCAAGGCCGTTCAGCAGGGTGAGGAAATCGTGATTTCCTACGGGAAAAAACGGGAACATCTTGCCGTGATCATTCCCTATTCCAAATACAAGAAAAAGAACCGGATCGAACTCGGCACGTTGCGGGGAAAGGCGTCCTACACCATCAAGGACGATTTTGCCATGACCTCGGAAGAGCTTTGCGGGTCATGAACTACCTCGTGGACACCCACTACATCATCTGGAGCCTGCTCGATCCGGAGAAAATCCGGCAAGAGCACCGGCAGGTCCTGACGGACTCTGATTCGGCGAAATTCGTCAGTTCGATCAGTTTTTGGGAAATCTCCCTGAAGTATTCCCTGGGTAAGCTGGATTTGGTCGGCGTCTCGCCGGAAGAGATGTTGACCGCCGCTTGCAAAGCCGGGTTCCATCTGCTGGAATCGGACGGAGAGGACATGGCTTCGGCCTATCGACTTCCCTTTGTTGAAGCCCATAAGGACCCCTTCGATCGACTGCTGATCTGGCAATGCATCCGCAATAACATGACACTGATCACGGCCGACTCCGCCATCAAGGCATACACGGCCTTCGGCTTGAAGCTGGCTTAAATCACGCTTATCTTAAGAAAATCAACGCAACCGAGTTTATTCTCAAGGAACAACCATGCGCAGTGAAACCATGACCAAAGGCCTGGAAAAAGCCCCTCACCGCTCCCTCTTGCACGCCCTGGGCATGACCAGGGACGAAATGCGCCGCCCGCTGATCGGCGTGGTCAACTCGGCCAACGAAGTGGTTCCAGGCCACATCCATCTGCACACCATCTCTCGGGCGGTCAAGGACGGCATCCGCTCCGCCGGGGGCACGCCCATGGAGTTTCCGGTGATCGGGATCTGCGACGGCCTGGCCATGAATCATCCGGGCATGCACTACAGTCTGCCCAGCCGGGAAATCATCGCGGACTCCATCGAGGCCATGGCCATGGGCCATCCCTTCGACGCCCTGGTCTGCGTCCCCAATTGCGACAAAGTGGTTCCAGCCATGCTCATGGCCATGCTCCGGCTGAACATCCCGGCCATCCTGGTCAGCGGGGGGCCCATGCTGGCCGGAGCGTGGCAGGGCAAGGCCGTGGACCTGATTTCCGTGTTCGAGGGCGTGGGCAAGGTGCGCAAGGGTCAGATGACCCAGGAGGAGCTGGACGAGCTGGAAACGTGCGCCTGCCCGGGTTGCGGGTCCTGCTCGGGGATGTTCACGGCCAACTCCATGAACTGTCTGTCCGAGGCCATCGGCCTGGCCCTGCCCGGCAACGGGACCATTCCGGCAGTGACGGCGGCGCGGATCCGGCTGGCCAAACAGGCCGGGTCCCAGGTCATGGACCTGCTCGCCCAAAACATCCGCCCCCGGGACATCGTCACCCCGGCGGCGGTGCGCAATGCCGTGACCGCGGACATGGCCCTGGGCTGCTCCACCAACACCGTGCTCCACCTGCCGGCCATCTTTGCCGAGGCGAATCTGGACCTGAACCTGGGCATCTTTGATGAACTCAGCCGCTCCACGCCGAACCTGTGTCGACTCTCTCCCGCCGGCAGCGACCACATTGAGGATCTGCACCGGGCCGGAGGCATCCCCGCTGTCCTGGCCGAACTGGCCAAGGCCGACCTGCTGGACCTCTCGGTTCAGACCGTCACCGGCGCCAGCCTCGGGGACAACCTCCGGACCCTGGGCGCGACCGTGCTGGACGACCAGGTCATTCGCCCCATTACCGCACCCTACAGCCCCGAAGGCGGCATCGCCATCCTCAAGGGCTCCCTGGCCCCGGACGGCGCGGTGGTCAAACAATCCGCCGTGGCCCCGGAAATGCTGGTCCGCACCTCCACGGCCCGAGTCTTCGAGGGCGAGGAAGAAGCCGTGGCGGCCATTCTCGAAGGCCGGATCAACCCCGGCGACGCGCTGATCATCCGCAACGAGGGCCCCAAAGGCGGCCCCGGAATGCGCGAAATGCTCACCCCCACCTCGGCCATCGCCGGGATGGGCCTGGACAAGGACGTGGCCCTGATCACCGACGGTCGATTCAGCGGCGGCACCCGGGGCGCGGCCATCGGCCACGTCTCCCCGGAAGCGGTGGAAGGCGGTCCCATCGGGCTGGTTCAGGAAGGCGACCGCATCGAAATCAACATCCCCGGCAGAAAGCTGAACCTGCTGGTAGATGAGAAGGAACTCACGGCCCGCCGCGCGGCATGGAAACCCCGACAACGCGAAATCACCTCCCCCTTCCTCCGCCGCTACGCCCGCCTCGCGGCCAGCGCGGCCCAAGGAGCGGTGTTCACCGGATAACCCGTCACGACGCACGCCAGGAACATGCTCTGGTACGCCACGATAAATTTTCCGAAAGCACGTCGTCACTATTTGTAGAAGGGTCGTGGATTCACGACTAACGACTTTTCGACGTTTGATGCCGAATTTGCGTAATCCTCAATAAACTGCGTGAGTCGAAAGGAGCCTCCCATTACCGAGCGCATCAACAAAGAACAGGCCGTTGTTTACGACCGGTGGCATGAGACCGAGGCCGGAACCTTTGCTCTGGCCCAGGAAAAGCGGTTGTTGCAGCATTTCATGGCTCCCTGGATCAGAAGGCAACAGAAGCTGCTGGAGGTGGGATGCGGGCCGGGGCGGTTTTTGCAGTTTTTCTGGGAGAGCGGGTTCGACGTCTCCGGGCTGGATGCTTCCCCGGCCATGCTGGAGTTGGCCCGGGAACGCCTGGGGAACCGGGCCGAATTGCATCTGGGGCAGGCGGAACATTTGCCGTTTCGGGACAAGGAATTCGACGTGGTGGCTCTGCTGACCTTGTTGGAGTTCTGTCCTGATCCGGAACCGGTGCTGCAAGAGGCCCTGCGCGTGGCCCGGAAGGCCGTCCTGGTCACCTTTCTGAACAAGCACTCTCTGTACGCCCTGGCCCGACGCAGCGGCCTGCGGCGGAAAAAGAACGGGTTTCTCCGCAATGTCCGCTGGTTTTCCTGGTGGGAAATCAGGTCCCTGCTCCAGGAGCAGGCCGGGCCGCGGCCCATGATCGCGCAATCCGTGCTCATCGGACCGCAGCGGACGTGGTCGGCCAAATCTTGCTGGCGCAAGTTGAATTGCCGTCTCTGGCCGCCTTTTGTCGGCGCGTATGCCGGGGTGCGCTGCGACCTGGTGGGCGATGCACCGCTGACCCCCATCATGGCCTGGAAGGAAAAGGCCAAGCTGCGGCCCATGGAGCAGCCGGCTTCTTCCGGCGCGAACCGGAACAAAGAGAACGGATAGGTTGTTCCCGGCTCAATCCTCCATGGCCAGGAAGTCGGCCATGATGGTTTTCAGGCCGAAGCCGGTGAAATTGACGCGGTAGCGGTTGGGGGGGAGGAATTCGACGATTTTGCCGCGGCCGAAGATCTTGTGTCGGCAGTAGCCGAAGGTTTTTGGGTCTTTGGGGGCATGGAGGGGGTGAGGGAGGCTGCCGGACGGCTTGGGCGGCGGGAGCGTTTTGGGCGCGGGGGAGCGGGACGTGGGCCGACCAGCCTTGGCCGCGTCGCGGGGTTTGAGGGTTCCGAGATAGTCTTCACGCCATTCTTCATAGCATTCCAGAGGCAGTTCGCTGATGAAGATGCTCGGCATGGCCGGTTCGCTGCCGCCCATGAACCGGTTGTAGACTGAGGAGGGCACGAACAGTCCGAGATAGTCACGGGCCCGGGTGCAGGCCACGTAGAGTAGGCGGCGTTCCTCTTCCAGATCGTCGGCCTTGTCCAGGGCATGCCGGGACGGGAAGCGGCCGTTGACCAGGTCGATGATCAGCACGGACTTCCATTCCAGCCCCTTGGCCGAATGGACCGTGGACAACACCACGTAATCCTCCTGCTCGGAATCCACTTCGCCGCCTTCCTCCGGGCTTTCCAGGGTCAGTTCGGCCAGAAAGGCGTCCAGCTCCTCGAAGCCCGCTGCTATCTGCAGGAGCTGGTCCAGCCCGGCTTGGCGGCGGGGGTAGTCGTCCGGGTAGCGCTCCTGGAACAGGGGGCGGTAGAACTCCAGGATCCGTTCCAGGGCCGCGTCCGGAGCGGGCTTTTCCCGGCGCAGGTCGTTGATCAGGGCGAAGGCTGCGGCCACGTCCGGAAATTTCTTTTCCACCTGAGCGACTTTTTTCTGGTCGCCTTCCAGCAGGGCCTTGCAGAACCCGGTGCAGGTCTTGGGGCCCAGGCCCTTGACGTGGACCACGGCCCGCTGCCAGGCGGGCAGGTCCGCCGGATTGGCGATCAGGCGCAAATAGGCCAGCACGTCCTTGATGTGCGCGGCCTCGGTGAACTTCAGCCCCCCGAACTTGCGAAACCGCAGGCCGATCCTGTTCAGGAGCATCTCCACGGGATAGGATTGGAAGCCGGCCCGGAAGAGCACGGCGATGTCCCGCAGCCGGCATTCCCGGGACAATTCCAGAATCTTGTCCACCACGGCCTTGGCCTGGGTCTGGTCGCTGATGGTGTGGATCAGTTGGGGCTTGGGGCCCTCGGCGCGCCGGGAGAAGAGGTTCTTCTCGAATCTGGTGGTTGCGTTCTTGAGCAGGGCGTTGGTCAGGTCCAGAATGGGCTGGGCCGAGCGGTAGTTCTCTTCCAGGCGGACGATGGTCGTGTCCGGATAGGTCTTGGGGAAGGCGAGAATGTTGCGCACCTCGGCTCCGCGAAAGGCGTAAATGGACTGGGCGTCGTCGCCCACGACCATCATCCCCCGCCCGTCCCCGGCCAGCAGTTGGACCAGCCGGGCCTGGACCCTGTTGGTGTCCTGAAACTCGTCCACCATCACATGGCCATGGCGCATGCGCAGGAATTCGGCCAGATCCTCCCGCTCCCGAAGCAGGCGTTCCAGATTGTAAAGCAGGTCGTCGTAGTCCATCAGCCCGTGGCGCGGCTTGAACGCGGCGTAGGCCTCGGCGATGAGCTGGACGTCCCCGGCATAGGGCAGCAGATGCGGAGACTCCTGCTCCAGAAGTTGGGCGATGTCCATTTCCTTGTTCCGGGATTTGCTGATCAGCCCGAGAATGGTCGCTTTCTTGGGAAAGGCCTTGTCGCCCTTGCCCAGGTTCAGATCATTGCGGACCTGGCCGAGGACCTCGCGCATGTCCGGGGAGTCCATGATCGTGAACCGGTCCGGATAGCCCAGGGCCGGGGCGTAGCGACGCAGGACCGAGCTGGCGAAGGAGTGAAAGGTGCCTCCGGCCACGCCCCCCAGTTCCCGTTCGATCAGCCGGGCGGCCCGGTGGAGCATCTCCTGGGCCGCCTTGCGGGTGAAGGTGAGCAGCAGGATGTTCTCCGGAGCCACGCCCTGCCGGACCAGATAGGCCAGGCGGTAGGCGATGGTCCGGGTCTTTCCGCTGCCCGCGCCGGCGATGACCAACAGTGGCCCCTGGCTGGAGTGCACGGCCTGCCACTGGGCCGGATTAAGTTGCTTTTGAAAGTCGATGGTCATGGTTGGCGTCCCGTGGTCACCGGGAAAGAATCAGTTTGCGGTCCACGCCGAAGTGTTCCAGAACCAGCCTGCCCACGTCCCGGACCCGTTTGGGGCCGGAGTGGGTATCGGATTCGGCGTCGGCTGTCTCGGAATCGTAGAAAAACGCGTCGTCCGGCTTATGGCAGCCCTGGCGGTCCTCTTTGCCGAAGACGCGGGCCTGGTCGAACTTGGCCCGGAGGGAGAAGCCTCGGTGCGGGACGCAGACCAGGTCCGGAATCGCCGGATCGGATGGGGAATTTCCTCGCGCCGGCATGTCCAAAGTTCGTTCCGGAGCGCGTTCCGGATAGATATCACGCCAGGACAGGACGTCGCGGATCACCGGACGGCCCTGCCACTCCAGGCGCGTCAGTCCGGCCCTGATCCGTTCTTCCAGGCTCGCGGCCTCGTCCGGCGTGACCCGGCCACGGCCAAAGCGGGAAGTATGCAGATAAATCCGGCCAGGGTCCAGGGCAAAGGCCCGGCTTTGGGTGGAGATGATCCCGGCGTCCAGTTCGTGGCGCGGTGGGCCGTCAGTGACCAGCAGGCCTTGTTCCCGCAGCCAGGCGTTCAGGTCCACCTCCATGGTCAGGCTGGTGAAGCCGTGGTCCGCCAGGACCAGCAGCCGCTTGGGTTCCGGAAGCGCGGCAAAGCGCTCCAGCACGTCCCCCACCAGTTCGTCCCAACGGCCCAGAAAATCCAGGCTGGGCCCGTGCCAGGGGTGCGCGGGGTTTTCCAGGGCCGGAAAAAGGAAGTGGCCCAGGCGGTCGGTTTCCGTGAGCACGAAAACGAACAGATCCCAGGCCAGGTCGGGCCAGAGCAGGTTCAGGGCGGCCCGCCTGCCGCGCAGGGCGCGGTCAAGCTCTTCCAGCAGGTAGCCCGGGTCCGGTCCGCTCCGGGTGGTGTCCGCTTCCAGCACGTACCCGGAGGAGCGCAACGGGTGGGCCAGAAAGGGCGGGAAAACCGCCCGGTTCATATCGTGGGCCACGAAACCGGAGACCAGCATGCCCTTGATGGGCCGGGCCGGATAGGTATTGGGCAGGTTGACCACCCGGCTGGTCAGGCCGTGGTCGCCCAGCCGGTCGAACAGGGTCCGGGTCCGGACCTGGGAAAAATCCGCAAACCGGATGGCATAGTCCTGGGGATCAAGCGTAGTGAAGCCGAAAATGCCGTGCTCCTCCGGCCCGGCGGCGGTGAAAAAGGAGGTCCAATTCACCGGGGAGAGTTCCGGCAGTTCAGCCCGGATAGGCCTGGCTTGAGGCGTCAGGGCGATCCGGGCCAGATTGGGCAAATGTCCGGCTTGGCACAGGCGGCAGGCCGTGGAGTACGGCAGCCCGTCCAGGCCGAGGACGACCAGCCTCGGGCGATGCGGAGATCGGGATACCGGGCCGGATTTCTGGCGTGGATTGAGGGGCGTTGCTTCAGGCATCGTGGCGGCCTTCTACAGTTCTTTTCACCACCCGTCCATTCACCTTGCGTACGGTTCTCCCGCACACGGCTCCGCGGTCGGCCATCTCCTCATCGGGATTGGCTTGCCAATACACGGCTTTTTATGGTGAAAAATCCAAGCTCCGCAAAGAAGGCATTGGGTCGGCGTTTCTGAGTGTTCGGACACTCTTCCCGTTCCCGGCTCCGCACCCCCGGCTGAAGCCGATTCGTAATGCGGCTTAGCGCTCCAATCTCTCCAGCAACCGGGCCGGATCACGCACGAAGTCCTCACTTTCACGTCCGCAGTCGAAAAAGTCCTTGTTGAAGGAGGTGATCAGGTTGAGGGCTTCCCAGCGGGTCAGGTAGTACTCCAGCAAATGAGGCAGCTCGGTGAATACCGTGGCCTCGGGCTTGGGGTCGACGAAGCTGGATTCCTGGAGGCGGCGGCAGGACAGGGTCTGGGTCTGATAGAACTGTTCCATGAAGAGCAGTTCCGCGGGCATCCTGGCCTCGATGCCGATGCGGCCCATCAGGCGGATCAACAAGTGGATGATCCCCGCCCCGAAATGGGCCACGGGGTAAGGTAAAAAAAATTTCCACGGCCTCTTCACCTGGAGATAAGACTTGATGGTCAGGATCAGTTTGCTCAGCAAAACCGCGTCGGGATCCACGAAATGCCAGGTTTTCCCGCCGAACTCCTCCCGGTGACTGAGGACATGATGAACAAAGGGCGGAATTTTCGCGGCGTTGGTATAGGAATGGGCGGCCCGCCTGTTGGTGAAGAGCAGGGGCATGATCTGGTCGGCGATGGCGAACATCATCCGATGAAATCCTTGAATCTTGTGGTCATGGGCCCCGTAAACCACACCCAGGCGGATAGTGGTATAGTCCAGCCCGTATTTCCGGTGCATCTCCGCCAGGGCCAATTCCGCCAGCAGCTTTGATTTGGGGTAGTTGGGCAGCTCCGCGGTCAGTTCCAGGCGATCCGCTTCGGTGAGGTTCTCACCGGGCGGCAGGACGGCGGCGGAACTGAAATGAATATAGGGAATGCCCTGTTCCAGGGCCGCTCGGGCCAATTGCAGCGCCCCCAGGTAGTTGGTCTGGTAGGCAAGCAGGGGGTTGGAATCGAGCGCGGCGATGGCGCAGTTGATGATGAATTCAGGCCTGTGACGGCGAACATGGTGGCGGATATCCTCGGGGTTGCGCAAACTCAATTGTTTGCTGTTGGGGCCCATCAGTTCAAACCCGCCGTCCACATGGGTCTTGAAGTAATGAAGAATCCCCCCACCGATCAAGCCGGAACCACCCACCAGTAGACCATATTTTACGATATTATCCGGACAATCGTGACTTTCCTTGACCATGCCAGACTCCTGCGCTTGAGATCAACATCATATTTTCAGCCGACAATGAGCCTTCATCCGTGCTCCAAGATCAAGCAACTGTTTTTCGCTATCATCCGAAAATGGTGAGGCAACAGACGAAACGAACCGAGAACATGTCGAAAATACGGCTCCAGGCGAAGGAAATCTCATTGGACGGGAGTATTCATTCGATAAAAGTGCAATTCTGATAAAACAGCGGTCACCTGTCTTGTTGGATATACTTGCAACTACTCCGCAAAGCCAGATAAAAAACTGGGTACCCCAGGTTACCCCGGCCTGTTGCCGGAGATTTAACAGTTTGTTTTTTGTTTGGCTATTCAGCCAAATTGCAAACTTTAAAGGTGGAAGCTTACGGCCTTAATCACTGTCCCTACTGCCCCCCAGGTTCTGGCCAGTTTGCTCACGCACTCAGCACCGTCCTGAAAACTGGTACAATTACAAGCAAGATAGTTCCGCGACAGCGGCAAGGTCAATGCGTGGAGTCGCGGTCGCGGTGGCTATCGACTTCACCTTTTTTGATTTCGATCTATGCGGACTCGTCCCTGGATAACCGGATCCGTGGCTTGACAGCCATCAATTGACTTATTAAAAAAGCCATTTCGTCGTTTAGCTATATATACATTCTTGAGGCGTATGGAAAACACACTGGCTATGGCCAAGGCAATGGCCGACGGGAACAGGATGCGAGTCATTGCGGCGCTCATGGAACATGACGAACTGTGCGTCTGCCAGTTGATTGAGATGCTTGGCTTGGCCGGAGCAACAGTATCCAGGCACATGAGCATTCTGCAGGCTGCCCGTCTGGTTCAAAGCCGCAAGCAGGGGCGATGGGTTTTTTATCGTCTCTCCGATGAATTTCCTGAACTACTCCGAGCATGGCTTCGGGAATCGCTGGCCGCCTCACCTGGGGTTCTGGCGGACAGAGACAACTTGAAGGCCATCCTGGCCTGCGACCCCGATGACCTGTGCCGTCGCCAACGCGAGGGTGCGGAATGTTCCGCGTAATTGTTCAACGTGTTTCAAGGAGAGCGCAATGACCGAGTCCGTTGCCAAACAAATGTCCGTTCTGGACCGGTACCTGACCCTCTGGATCTTCCTGGCCATGCTCGTTGGCGTGGGGGCCGGGTATCTCTTCCCGGCCATCCCGGACATCCTCAATCTCTTCCAGATCGGAAATACGAACATCCCCATTGCCATCGGCCTGATCGTGATGATGTACCCGCCCCTGGCCAAGGTTCAGTACGACAAGATGCACCTGGTCTTCCGTCATACCCGGGTGCTGGTGCTGTCCCTGGTCCAGAACTGGATCATCGGGCCGATTTTGATGTTTCTGCTGGCCGTGGCCTTTCTCTCCGACCATCACGAGTACATGGTCGGCCTGATCCTGATCGGCTTGGCCCGGTGCATCGCCATGGTCATCGTCTGGAACGACCTGGCCAAGGGCGACCGGGAATACTGCGCCGGGCTGGTGGCCTTCAATTCGGTCTTTCAGATCCTGCTCTTCTCGGTCTACGCCTACCTCTTCCTGACCGTGTTTCCAAGCTGGCTGGGCATTGAGGGCGCCCTGGTGGACATCACCATGAAGGAAATCGCCGTCAGCGTGCTGATCTATCTGGGCATTCCCTTTGCCGGGGGCATCTTCTCCCGGTTGTACGGGGTACGGGCCAAGGGTGAACAATGGTACCAGGAAAAATTCATTCCCTTCATCAGTCCTTTTACCCTGATAGCCCTGCTGTTCACCATCGTGGTGATGTTTTCCCTCAAGGGCGAGTACATTGTTGAACTGCCCATGGACGTGGTCCGCGTGGCCATTCCGCTGCTGATCTACTTCGTGGTCATGTTCGTTGTTTCCTTTTTTCTGTCCATGAAATTCAAGGCCACCTATGAACAGTCCACGTCGCTGAGCTTCACCGCGGCCTCCAACAACTTCGAACTGGCCATCGCCGTGGCTATCGCCGTGTTCGGCATCCATTCCGGGGTGGCCTTTGCCGCGGTCATCGGGCCCCTGGTGGAAGTGCCGGTGCTCATCGGGCTGGTCCACGTGGCCCTGTATTTCAAGCGCAAGTACTTCCCCTTTGCAATGCAAACTCCCACCGGCGTCTGCCACGTGACCTGCAAACCGGTGGACGTCAAATAGCCCGTATCGAAAACTCAGGCTTCCGCCCAGCTCCAAGCAAGCCGGGCGGGACTATAATGACGCCTTACACCTCTCCAAGAATGTACTCGCGGGCTGGCTATTGACGCCGAGCACAAACTTGCCTATTTGGCCAAATAAACATGCAAAGGGCGGGGCATGCGGAATAAACACGAATTTCGATCCAAAATTTTCAAGGCTCTGGGCCACCCCAGCCGGATTCTGCTGGTGGACGCCCTGCTGGAAGGGGAGCGGTGCGTTTGCGAACTCCGGGAGTTGGTGGGCGCGGATGTGTCCACCGTGTCCAAGCATTTGTCCGTGCTCAGGGAAGCGGGCGTCGTGGGCTGCGAGAAGCGCGGAACCAACGTCTATTACTCACTTCGAATGGAGTGCGTGAAAGGCTTTTTATCCTGCGTGGACCGTTTCAACGCCCGGAGGGTCGAGGAGCACGCCTGTGTCTTGTGCGAAGGAGTCAGAAGTCAGGAGCCAGAAGTCAGGAGTTAGAAATCAGGAGTCAGAGCGGGAATCGGGATTGAGCAGGCAGCTGAGAATCGGCTTTATATAATCAGATGAGGAGGGTTTTATGAAAATCAAGGTATTGGGGCCAGGTTGCGCCAAGTGTTCGGAAGTGGAACGGATCGTCAGGGAAGCCGTGGCCGAGTCCGGCAAGGCCGTTGAGGTGGAAAAGATCACGGATATGCAGGAATTCATGAAGTACGGCGTGTTCAGCACCCCCGCCGTGATCGTGGACGATCAGGTCAAGGCCGTGGGCAAGGTGCCGGGCAAGAAGGACGTGCTGGCCTGGATCAACGGGTAATATGCGCCTTCCATCTCAGCCTGAGCGCTTTCAGCCGCGAATGAAAGCCGCCGATTCCGGAGCCTGGGCCTTGCGGTTCGGTCTTGCGGTTTTGCTGGTCGGTCTTGCCTTTGCCGCCTGGGCCGAGGAAACGCCCAACGACCCGCCCGAAGCCCCCGTGCCCGGCATGGTCACCGTGGCCAGTTTCGGAGCCAGAAACTGCGTTCCCTGTCGGATGATGGTTCCCATCCGGGAGGAACTGCAACGAGAGTACGAGGGCCGGGCGGCCATCGTGTTCATCGATCTGCACCGCCACTATGAATTGATCGACCAATACGCCATTCAGGTCATCCCCACGCTGATCTTCTACGACGACAACGGCAACGAGGCCAAACGCCATATCGGATTCATGGACAAAAAGTCCATTGAGGCCGAATTGGCCAAGCTCGGCGTTGAATAGCTGTCCGTTGAAAAACTCCGAATTGCTCCCTGCTTTTGGCGCTTTTGAACGAACAGCAAAATAGGGATTTTTCAGCACTCAGATAGGATCTGTATGGACCAGTTTTTCATTACCCTGAACATGTGGATCACCAGCGGAACTGGCTTTGCCATGGCCGGAAGCTTTTTATGGGGCATGGTCAGCGTGTTCTTCAGCCCTTGTCACCTGGCCTCCATTCCGCTCATCGTCGGCTACGTGGGGGGACAGAACAAGCTCATCGAAGGCCGGGCTGCCGCGGTCTACGCCGGGCTTTTCTCTTTCGGCCTGTTCGTGACCATTGCCTTGGTGGGCATTGTCACCGCGCTTTTGGGAAGGATGCTGGGCGACATCGGCCCCTGGTGGACCATCCTGGTCGGGCTGATCCTGATTTGGGTCGCTTTGGACATGCTCGGCGTATCCAGATGCTCCATGTCCTCCGGCCTGATGAGCAAGCTCAAGGTCTCCGGCAAGTCTGGAGCGTTGATTCTTGGCCTGGCCTACGGGGTGCTCTCCGGCTCCTGCACCTTCGGCTTCATCGCCCCGATCCTGGCCATCATCACCATCCAGGACCAACTGGCCAACGGTCTGATGCTGATCATCCTCTTCGGCATCGGCCACTGCATCCCCATCGTCATTGCCGGCAGCTCCACGGCCCTGGTCCGCCGGATACTGGAAAGCCGGTCCATGGCCACAGGCGGCCTGTGGTTCAAGCGCGGAGCCGGCACGCTGATCGGCCTGCTGGGATTGTACTTCATCGCCTTGCCGTTTCTGGATATCTAGCGCCACCACTTTGCAATCTCGCTTTCAACATCGCGAGCATCTCAACCAATCTCCATCCCCTTCTTCTAGGAAAGCCCCATGAATTCAAAAACCCTTATCGGCATCGTGGTCGTTCTGATCGCCGTTCTCGGGACCATCGTCTTGATCCATCAGCACCAAAGCGGGCAGCTCGACGACACGGCCGCCGTAGATTTGCAAACCTTCGGGGAATCCGCGGCCCATGTCGCCGGTAACGGCGTTGACCCGAGCCTGCTTCCCGGCATCCCTTCGGACCTGCCGCGCTTGGTGGACCTAGGCGCGGACAACTGTATTCCCTGCAAGCTGATGGCCCCGATCCTTCAGGAATTGAAGGTCGAATACGCCGAAGCCTTCACCACGCATTTCATCGACGTCTGGAAAAATCCGGAAGCGGGCCGCCAGTTCAGCGTCCGGATGATTCCCACTCAGATTTTTTTCGATGCCGAGGGCAAGGAACTCTTCCGCCACGAGGGGTTCATGTCCAAGCAGGATATTCTGATGCGGTGGAGGCAATTGGGCGTCAGCGTGGCGACGGCGGGGTAGAACGTCATTTTCACGCAGGCGGGAATCCAGTCTTTTTACGTTGATCGCAGCGTCCAATTTTGTAACTACTCAGCACAGAGGATTCTGTTGCCGGGGTCGGAATCGGAATCGGGATCGGGATCGAAAACGCTGGGGTGCGTTCTAAATTCTTCCTGTTTCGATTCCGATTCCGATAGCGACCCCGACTCCGATTGCCGGAGCAAGATCGGACACAAAATGTGCTGAGTAGATACCCAATTTTTTGAACAACAAAAGGCCCTATCATGAATTGGAAATCCGAATGGAAGCCTTTGGCCGTCATCGTGACGGTCTTTCTGGTCATGTACTACCTGCCCGTGGGCCTGCCCCGCTTCGACAACGCCATTCACGAGGCCTTGCAACTGGCCCGCTGGTACGCCCAGGAGCACGTGCTGCTTTGTCTGATCCCGGCCTTTTTCATCGCCGGGGCCATCGGCGTGTTCGTCAGCCAGAACTCCGTGCTCAAGTACCTGGGGCCGCAAGCCAACAAGGCCTGCGCCTACGGCGTGGCCTCCTGCTCCGGCTCGATCCTCGCGGTCTGTTCCTGCACCATCCTGCCCCTGTTCGCGGGCATCTACCGGATGGGCGCAGGCATCGGCCCGGCCACGGCGTTCCTGTATTCCGGCCCGGCCATCAACATCCTGGCCATCGTGCTCACGGCCAGGGTCCTGGGCCCGGAAATGGGCATTGCCCGGGCCGTGGGCGCGATCGGCTTCGCCGTGGTCATCGGTCTGATCATGCACCTGATCTATCGCCGGGAAGAGGCGGACAAGGCTGCTCAGGCCGCGCACATGCCCGAGGACGAACCCACGCGCGGACTGGGCCGGACCGGCCTGTACTTCCTGAGCATGATCGGCATTCTGGTGTTCGCCAACTGGGGCGCGCCGGAAGCGGCCGAAGGCGTCTGGCGGACGGTGGCGGAACACAAATGGATGCTGACGGCGATCTTCGCCGCTGTCCTGGCCGTGATTCTCCCGCTGTGGTTCGGCCTGCCCTGGTCGCGCATGGCCCTGGTCGCCCTGCCCACCGCGGCCCTGGCCCTGGCTTTTCCCCAGGAGCCGACCATCGCCTTCGTGGCCGGATTCATCGGCCTGTCCGCGGTGATCAGCACCCGTGAAGACGAGCTGGGGCAGTGGTTCTCATCGTCCTGGATCTTCGCCAAGCAGATTCTGCCCCTGCTGCTGATCGGCGTTTTCGTGGCCGGACTGCTCCTGGGGCGTCCAGGCAACGAAGGCCTGATTCCCTCGGAATGGGTCAGCGCGTCCGTGGGCGGCAATTCCCTGGCCGCGAACTTTTTCGCCTCATTCGTCGGCGCGTTCATGTACTTCGCCACCCTGACCGAGGTGCCCATCCTGGAAGGACTCCTGGGCAGCGGCATGGGCAAGGGCCCGGCCCTGGCCCTGCTTCTGGCCGGTCCGGCTCTGAGCCTGCCGAATATGCTGGTCATCCGGAGCATCATGGGCACCCGGAAGACCGTGGTCTTCGTCTGCCTGGTGGTGGTCATGGCCACCATCAGCGGGATGATCTACGGACACTTCTGGGGATAGCCGAACCGTAAACCAACGGAGGAAATCATGTCCAAGGTCAAGATTCTCTTTCTCTGCACCGGCAATTCCTGTCGCAGCCAGATGGCCGAAGGCTGGACCAAGCACCTCAAGGGCGACGTGGTCGATGCCTTTTCCGCGGGCATCGAGAAGCACGGGCTCAATCCGCACGCCGTGCGGGTCATGGCCGAGGCCGGGGTGGATATCAGCGGATTTCGTTCCAAGACCGTGGACGAACTGCCGGAACAGGAATTCGACTCCGTGATCACCCTGTGCGGCCACGCCCAGGAAACCTGCCCCTTTATCCCCGCCAAGACGAGGCGACTCCACGTCGGCTTCGACGACCCTCCCAAACTCGCGGAGACCGCCCAATCTGAGGAAGAGGCCCTGGACCACTACCGCCGGGTGCGCGACGAAATCCGGGACTACGTGCGGACTTTGCCGGAAGCGCTTGGCGAGCGGCCCTGACTCTGCCTGTATTAGGCCCAGACCCAACATTGACCAAGGGCCCTTGGTGGATACGCTCAAAGGCTCAACCTTCCCGAATATGAAGGAACTGCGTTTCGATTGGGAAAATGGAGTTTGGCGAATTGCCTTTGCTTTCGATCCGCAACGCAAAGCCGTTCTGCTGGTAGGAGCAGACAAGCGCGGGGCGAACCAGAAACGTTTTTACAAAGACCTCATCCAGGTGGCGGATCAACGTTACCAGCAACATTTGGGCAAATTGGAGGACAGTCATGTCAAAAACTCTTGAAGAAATTTTAGCGGAATTCTCCCCCGAGGCGCAAAAAAGGATCGAAGCTCACGCCGCGAAACTTATAGCCGAGGAGCGGGCACGTCAGGAGCGACGTGTCCGGCAAGTTCGGTCGAAGCCTGCATCCCCTTCTGTTCACTCCAACACGTTGCCCCAGGCCCCAGCCCACGGGTAGGTAGTGAATGACGGCTCCCTTGGCATCTGGCTTGGAGCCATCTGTCTAAAGCCCCTTGAATCTTGACGGACGAGAGGGGCTTTTTTGCGCCCAAATATTCTACCCAGGAACGAACTATCGTCCCATGGGGGGACCATGGGCAAGGCGTGGCTGTTTTCAAGGCGGATAGCACTCGCCTATTGCGAAAAACACGGTACGCAACCGTCGCCGGTGGCCGTGCTCATGATGGCCCGCAGTTTGCCGTAGATGAAGACGTGGCTTTCCTCCAGTTCCATGAGCGTGGCTCGGCCGCGTTCCAGGCGGTTTTCGAAGAAGAGGGTGACGATGGTCAGCAGCTTGGCGTAGAAGTCCTGGTAGGATTTCTCCAGGGCCGCCGCGTCCGGGAAAGCGGCCTTGATCTGGTCCAGCAGGTCGAAGACCTCCAGGGAGACTTGGGCCGCCATGACGAGGTAGGCCGAGTCATCGGTCAGGATTCCGCTTTTGACGGCCTGCTGGACCTGGATGACTTTGCGCTCGAACTGCAGGAGCATGGCCAACTGTTCCTGGTCCAGCTTCTCCTGCTCCGCGCCGTCTTGTTGGGTGCAGCCGGCCCCGAGCAGGGTCATGGCGAGCAGGAGCGCCGACAAGGATGCAAATATTCCACGCCCAACACCGCTCGCTTTCCGATATACTTTGGCTGTACGGGTAACGTTTCGCATATTTCCGGCCCTCCCTAATCGACGAGAAGGTATCTGAACTCCCGGACCACTTCCCGACCGCGCGGACCGAGACAGAAGTCCAGAAACGCCCTCACGTCCGGCTCGTTGCTTTTCAGATAGACCAGGTTCAGTTCCCGGACGATGGGATATCCGTTGGAGATGACGTTTCCCGTGGTCGGGTCATGGCCGTTCAGGACGAGAATCTTGATGGGCATGCCCTTGTCCAGCAGATAGAGCGACGTGCCCAGGGACATGTAGCCCACGGCTCCGGGAATCCCACCCACCAGGGTGGCTCCGTCCAGGTTGGAGGCGATTTCATAGGCTTGCGGCGCGACCCGTCCGTTGGGGCCCTCCGTGGGGCTGTCCCGGTGGTGGACACCGCTGTACTCTTCAAAGAGTTCCAAAGTGCTGCGGCCCATTTCCTTGTTCACCAGGACCACTTCACGATCCCATGCCGTCAGCTCGCTCCAGTTCGTGATCCGGCCCGTGAACAGGTCGATCACGGTTTGCTTGTCCACCTCACGCAGCGGATTGCGGCTGTTGACGATGACCACCAGGACGTCCAAGCCGATGGTCACGTACTCCAATCGCTCCTTTTCCTCTTCCGACAAAGCCCGCGAAACCATGCCGATCTTGGACGTTCCTTCCATGGCGTCCACAACCCCGGTCAGACTGCCGCCTCCCTGGACCCTGACCGTCCGTCCGGTGCCCTCCCGGAACTCCTCGGCCAATTGCTCCACCAAGGGCTGGATCGTTGTCGCTCCGGAGATGCGCAATTCCTCGCTGTTCTGGCTGAATGCCGGTGTTGCCGCGACAAACAGCAGCCAGACCAGCGCCCAAACCAAATGTTTTCCCGCCAAACATTTTCCTATTCGGGACATCGCGTGTACATAAAGTCCGCGTCTCATAAATCCATGGCTCCTCGCAGGCACAGGGTCAGTTCGTCGTCGTCAATGGGCCGGGCGATCACGGCCCGAAGATGTGAGCGCAAGGCCTGCTCCAGTTCAGGGTGATAGGGTCGCCTGGAAATGCCGATGATTTGGACCTGATCACAGGCCTTGCTCACGCGGCGCAGCAGCTCGTTGTCCACCCCGTTGATCTCCAGGTTGAGCAGCACCAAGCATTCCCGGCAGGTCGTCAGAAGTTGCTCCAGTTCACCGACCTGTTCGCAGCGCAACAAACGCAGGCGATGACCGGCCAACAAGCGCTCCACCCGGGAGACATCCTTGGCGTCGTCATGCAGCATAACGGCTGTACGACTCATCTCTCCTCCGTATGTGTCGCCCGCGTCATATCGTAAACGCCAAGTAGGCTCCGCCCAGAATCAGCAGCGCTCCGCAAATCTTCTTCAGCACGGAAGCGCTCAGGGAGCGCTCGTTCCAGCGCAGGAAAAACTGGATGAATCGCGGCGACATGCCGGCCAGCATCAGGAACAGGCAATGGCCCGCCGCGAAAAGCAGGAGCAGCAGCAGGCCGTAGAACAGGTCCGTGGCGGCCATGGCCATGGTCAAGCCCAGGATGGGGGCCATGTACACGAAGGTGCACGGCCCCAGGCCGATGCCCAGGATCAATCCCAGGGCCAAAGCCCCTCTTTTCCGGGGCATGTCGGAGAGCAGCTTCTCCGGAACCAGGCACCCCATGGGCACCAGTCCGGTCAGGTTCAGTCCGAAAAGGATGAACACCCCGCTCAAAATATAGTAGGGCAACGGGCCCAGATCGCCCAGCAGCCGACCGGCCGCGGCCGTGACGATTCCCACCACCACGATGCTCCCCAGAATGCCCAAGCCGAAAAGCAGGGACAAGGACATGGCCCGGCCGGAGGTCTCGACCTTTCGACCGTTGATGTAGCCGACGATCAGGGGGATGCCCGCCAGGTGACAGGGGCTGAGCACGATGCTCAACACGCCCCAGAAAAACGCGGCCAGCATGGCCGTGGGCGCGGCCCCCCGGACCGCCAAAGTCAACGAGGACAGCATGTTCTCGAAGGAGAGTCGGTCCCGGATCGAAGCTACTCTTCCGACGGGTTGGACGACCACTCCCAACTCGCGCCACTGTTCCAAAATATGGTGTTTGGACAGAAAGCCCTCGTTGCGGTGCAGTTCGGTCCCGTCCGCGGCATAGAATATCTGGGTCGGCACGGTCGGGGATTGAAATAGCGTCAGGGCCCGCGGTTCTTTCTGGGTATCGTAGTAGAAGGTCAGAAAAACATGGCCGTAGTCGCGGTGCAGTTCCAGCAGCGAAGAGGCCATGCGCTGGCAGGGCGGACAGGATTCGATGCCGGTATTTACCAGCACGGGCAGGTCTTGCGTTCCGGAAAGAATGTCGGAGGGCGCCGGTTTGGGCAGTGAGATTATCCGCTGATAATCGGACAGGGCGGCATGGGCCGGCGTGACGACGGTGCGGGGAAGAAGCGACAGCGCCGCGATCATCCAGATGCTTCCCAGCAGGATCAGAGCGCTCCTCGGGATGGTGTCCGACATTGTTCCTCCTTCGGAGGTTGACGCTTTATCCGGGCATGCTCGTTTTATCCGGGCATGCTCGGTTTATCCGGGCATGCTCGGTGCAGCCATGACTCCCGTCGACCTCCCGACCCGTTCCGCCTCCACTGCGCCGGTCGTCAGGAGGAACTCCGTCTTCAAAATATCCCTGGCGACAAGCCCCAGATGTTTGTAAAACGGCGATTGCGCGAAGGATATCACCCGGTCGGCGAACAGCGGCCCCCAGGCTCCCAGATGGATGGGGAAGAAGTCCGTCCTGCGATCCCGCCATTCTCGGGCGACCGTAACATCGTCCCGGCACAGGGCGGCGTGTTCCTGAAACAGAAGGTAGTACATGAACTCCAGTTCCGCGGTGATTTGATCCGGCGGGTTCCCGCCGTCCGGAGCGCTGGTCACCCCGGCTTCCCGGTAGCGCTCCGCCGCGTCGTCGATGCTTTCGTGGGAGAGCATCTTGTTCACATGGAAATAGACCGACCCAAAGGGCGGAGCCAGGACTTCAAAAGGCCCGAAAAATAGCTTGGCATGCTCCACTCCGAGTGCCTCGCGGCCCTGCTCGTCGCCGGGCAGACTTTCCAGCATGGTCAGGGCCGAATCCTGAATTTCCGGGACCCAGGTCGGTGCATGAGCCGCCAGATTTTCCACGTTTTGCGGCAAGTGGTCGTCCGGGGGAAAGAAGCACCCGGCCAAGGCTTTATAGGTCTCCAACCGGGCGATGATGTTCGGGTCGGGCATGAATGGTCTCCGTGGGTGCTTTTTTTACAACAGATATGTTCTCGATCCTCTCAGCTATTGTGGATCGGCATCGAAATCGAAACAAGCCTTTTGAAGACCGATTTCGATGTCGATGTCGATTGATGCTGTCATCCCTTGTAATCCAGGTCTTTCCGGGCTCTTTGCTGGGATTGAAGGAATTGCCGTCCAATCCTGAAAAACACGGCTCGCGCCCGAACCCGATGTCCGGGCGCGGGCCGTGCCCAGGAGGAGCCTACTCCGGGGTGGCTTCGAGGTTCCAGTATTTGACTCCGATGGAATAGATCAACATGGACAGGGAGAATGCCAGGATGATGATCCCGAATTCGTACATGCTCGGAAAGTAGGAGACAAATTCCGGCCTGTTTTCCGCCAATACGCCGATGGGTTTGACCTGGGCCGAGAGAAGCATCACCAGTCGGCCGAAGAACATGCCCACCAGGACCATGGCCGAGGCCAGGATTCTGCCTGCCGTGGAGGCCCGGATCGCGGGGATGAGCATCAGCAGCAGCGGAATGAGCAGGCCGACCCACAATTCGATCTGATAGATGGCCGTTGAGGCGATGTGCCGGAACCCGTCAAAGGCTTCCTGCAGGGATGTGTAACCGATCACGGCGCGCAGGATGAAGACGAACAGGGACACCGCCAACAGGACGGTGAACAGCTTGATGATGTTGTTGAAAAGCGGCTCCTGCTCCTTGGGCATGCCGCCGGTAACGGCGAAATGCACGAAAGTGGCCAGGACGATCACGGCCATGCCGCAGGTCACGGCGGTCACCGCGAAGTACAGGGCCGTAAAATGCCCGAAAAAGGCCGGCCGGGCGTCCGCGGTCCCGAAGACGATGCTCAGGGCGGTGTAGGACATGAACATCAACAGCAGGGCCAACAACCCGGCGGTCTTGCCGCCCGTGGAATGCCATCGGCCTTTGTGAATGGTGAAGAACTTCAAGGCCACGATGGCGATGTAGATTCCGTAGAGCACGGCCATCCACCAGACGGGCGAATACAGGTTGGGGGACAATGCCAGGTACACGGTGTTCAGCAGCGTGGACAGCGGGCCCAGATCCAGACCCTTGCACATCACGCCAACCACCAGGGCCGCCCCGGCCAGCAGCGAGGCCCGCTTGGCAATGGGGTAGTACTGCTTCATCCCGAACACCGAGGGCAGGGAAGACAGAAACGTCAATCCGGCCGCAGTCAGGGCGAAGAACAGATACCCGGACATGGGCAGGACCCAGAAGGTCACGTCGTTGGCGTTGTAGACCCCCAGCCCACGGGAGACCACGGTCAGGGCGCTGAACAGGCCGAACAGCAAACCGACGCCCAACAGACCAAACCATACCTTACTCATATTTCACCTCCGCGTGGATTATGCGATTGCGTTTTGGACGTCAGCCTGGACCATGCCCTTGCCCGGTTCGTAAGCGCAGGGACAGAACTCTCGGATGTAGTAGACCCGGGGCCGGGTGCCCAATTCCTCGCGCAGTCGCTCGGCCCGAAACATGCCCAGGAGTTGGTTGACCTTGCTTCGGGGGTCGTCCAGGTCGCCAAAAATTCGGGCATTGGCCGGACAGGCCTCCACGCAATAAGGCAACTCGCCGTTGACCACCCGGTGGTGGCAAAAAGTGCATTTCTCCACCACGCCGGTGGGCCGGATCGAGGCGTAGGTTGCGTCGGGGTCCGGATTCTGAATCGGCCAGCCCTTGGCCCCGGCCCGACGGACCGTTTCCACGGGGGTCGACGTGCCGCCGGGAATTACGGACGTATTGTCTTCCCACTCGGCATGCGGCTTGCGCCAGTTGTAATGGATCACCCCGTAGGGGCAGTTGACCATGCAGTACCGGCAGCCGATGCACTTGTTGGGATCATGAGCCGTAATGCCGCCTTCGGCCTTGTGCAGGGCCTTGGTCGGGCAGCCGCGTACGCACGGCGCGTTCTCGCAGTGATTGCACAGCGTTGGCCGGTAGTGGTAGCGGACAAAAGGATATCTGCCCAAGGTCTCGGTCATCTTCCCGGACCAACGCACCCCCTCGGGCAGGTTGTTCTCGTTCATGCAGGCGATGATGCACCCGCCGCAACCCGTACACTGCTGCAAATCTATGACCATAGCATATCGTGCCATTTATCTATCCTCCTAGACCTTTTCGACTTTCAGCCGGATGTGGCCGTAGTAGGCCGTGGAACCGCTCAACCGGTCATAGTCCACCGGGATGATGTCGTTGTTGTTCGCTCCCAGGGCCTCCTTGCCGAAGACCTTGGCCGCGTAGCGACCATAGGCCCAGTGTCCCTGACCGAAACATTTGGCCACGGTGCCGGGTTTGGCGCCTTCCCAGAGGGAGGCGGTGCAGACGATGCTGCCCGTGGGCGTGGTCAGTCGGATCTTGTCCCCGGACTTGATGCCCAGGCGTTCGCCGTCAATGGGATTCAGCTTGGCCACGTCCTCGTAGGACTTGTCCCCAGGGTCCAGGTCCTTGAGCTGGAGATACCAGGGGCAATTGGAACTCCGACCTTCCCGGTTCAGGCGGGCCTTGTAATCCACGAACTTGAAGGGATATTCACCTGAGTCGCCCCATTCGTAGGGTTCCTCATGGTGGGGGATGAAGGCCATTTCGCCCCGGGCCTCGTAGTTGCAAACCTCCAGAACGTGGTCCACGGTGGTGTTGTGCCGCTCGGCGTGCTTCTCCAACGAATCCTTCAGGGTTTCGCTGTAGAATTCGAACTTCCCGGTTTTGGTGCCCATGTTGCTCCACCGGGCCCGATACGCATAGGGATCGGAGTTCCAGACCCCGACTTCCACGAACTCTTCCCAGCCGGAGAATTTGTCGCCCCCCTTGCTCTGGGCCGGGTCCCAGAAATGCTGCATCCGGTGCTTGATGGCGTACAGTTCGAATTCCTTTTCATTGGTGGGCGCTTTACCGGTTTCCGGGTCCACGACGGCTTGATAGTAGCGCAACAGGTTGTCGAACCCGCGCTGGGCCAATTTCTCGCCCAGCAGCCAGGGAATTTCCGTTTCCATGCTCTTGGTGTCCCAGAGCCGCGCAATGGCCGGCTGCATCAGGCTCACGGACCGATACCCGTTGCTGGAATTGTCCAAAGTTCCCCAAGACTCGAACATGCAATGGTTCACCGGCAACACGATATCCGCGTAGAAACTCATTTCCGAAGCATGGGTGGTCATGTGGGCGAAAAAGTCGATCTTGGACAGGGCTTGATCCCAGCGTCCGGTGCCTGGGCAGGAAAAGGCAAAATTATTGAAATAGCCCATGGCCACTTTGATCTCGTTGGGGTCCTCGTTGATGATCGCGTCAGCCACGTTGTTGGTGTTCACCCCACCTCCGGACCGTCCACTGGCCAGATTGGGCCATTCCAAACGACCACGCTGGTCGATCTTTTCTTTCTTTGAATTGGTTTGGGCCATTTCGTCCATGAAATCGTTAGGTGAGGGAAACCCTTGGTAACTGCGGGAATTGTAGGTAAGGACACCGCCCAGGTTGTCGCAGCCGCCCACAAGGCCGTTCAAGGCATTGGCCGCCAGACAGCCGTACGTTCCACGGGGTTGCATGGCCGGACCGCCGCCGACCCAGGAAATGCAGTTCGGAGCCGCCGCGGCGAAGCCCAGAGCCACGCGCCTGATCTGGTCCGCTGGAATGCCGCAGAGCGGCTCGGCCCATTCCGGGGTGGCGTCTTTGAGGTACAGGTTCCACCACTTCGCCAAGCCGTGGGTATGTTCCTCCAGAAAGGTGAACTCATTGATCTCCTGTCCGGGGATGAACTTGTTCTCGCCGTCGAAGAAGTCGCCGACAAAAGGTTTGTACCACATTCCCTCCACCAGGATGGTATGAGCCATGGCCGAGGCCAGAGCGCCGTCGTAGCCCGGCTTGACCGGCAACCATTCGTCGCATTTGCTGCCCGTGCCGGAGAGTCGCGGTTCCACCGAGGCGATCCTCGCGTTGTCCAGGGCCCGGCCCCAACTGTTCAGGTACGAGGAGACCCCGCGGTTGGCCACCAGCGGGTCCGCGCCCCAGATCAGCACGTAGCGGGTGTTGGGGATGTCGTACTGCATGTAGGCCCACTGCCCTTCCTGGAAGTAGCGCATCTTCTCGGCCTCGGCGCAGATGGAGCTGTGAGAGATGTTGTTCGGAGAACCGATGATTTTCGGCAACCGATCGTAGAAGAGGTCGTTCAGCGCGGTGTACCGCCCGCGCATGAGCATGAACTTGTGGGTTTCGTCGTTGGCCCGCAGTTCCATGATCTTGTCCGCCAACATGTCCAGGGCCTCGTCCCAGGAGATGGGCACGAAACCGGGATCTTCATGCCGACCTTTTTTGGGATTGGTCCGCTTCATGGGCGTCTTGACCCGGTCCGGGTCGTAAACCTGCTGCAGGGCCAGGTGGGCCCGAGGGCAGGAGTTGATGCCGTTGGTCTTGGAATGCGGGTTGCCGCGAATCTTCACGGCCCGCCCGTTGATCACGTAAACTTGCTTGGAACACCAGGACGTACAGCCCACGCAACAGCTGCTGACCCATTTGCCCTCGGCCAAAGCGCCTCTGGCATGGGCCGTGTCCGGGACCAGGGCGCGCAGCGCGGGCCCGCCCGCGGCCAACCCGGCGCACGCCGCGGCGGCGCCCTTGACGAACGATCGCCTGCTGACCGCGGCTCCGCCTTTGCCGTCCATTCCGTCAATCTCCAATTGTCTCATGGCTCCTCCTTGAGGTTCTCGGATGGGGGTCATCCTCAAATTGCCGGAGCGTGGGCTTCCTGGAGTCGCGTCTGGTCACGGTCCGGCGAACACTTTGCAATGTATTGTTCATGCAGTTTTCACGGCAACACCATATTATCCGGCAAGATATGGCAATTCCCATGCCATGCGATGAGCAAAGCCCCGGACTGCACCCAAGAATCTGAAAATATGAACTAAATATTATCAGTACATCGGGATGCTCCAGTTTTTTTAGAAATTCCGACTTAAAAACTATGATTTTGTGTCCCGTATTTGGACACATTCAAGATGGCACCCAGAAAATTAAACGATTCCAAAATACTATCGTGATCTGTTTCTGGACTGCATGGCGAGAAAGAGTCCTGGACTGGCTGAGTTTCGCAGCTTCCGCACGGGTCGCAACCTGGCGCTCGGTGTGGAGATACCCTCGAAATTTCCAGAGGAATGCTTTCCGGCAAAACCAAAACGTCATCCTTGGAGCGAATGCTCGTTTTTGAGCCCCAAGCCACTCACAGGCCGCCCTTCATCGACCATGGGCGGCCAAGGCTTGCCGCCGTGATGAATACGGGTATGAAGTTTGCTAGTACTATTATGGTTCCGACATTCCTGGAATTCATCTGATTAATGAAGTGCTGGCTACTATACGGTATCCTCACTCATTCACGTATCCAGTCCCGCCGGAAGCCCCTCCATTCCGCGAAGAAGCGATCCACTGCCCGCGTCCGACCTTATCGCCGCCGCGGCCAGCTTTTCCCTATCACCCTCAACCACCAAGGAGAGGTGCGCTCATGCGGAAAATCGTCATTCTCGGAGCCGGGACCGCCGGCACAATGATGGCCAATCGGTTGTGCGAAAACCTGCGCACGGAAATCGATCAGAACAAGATCAGCGTAACCATCGTGGATGAGGACCGCGTCCACCTCTATCAGCCCGGTCTGCTGTTCCTTCCCTTCAGCATGTACCGGTCCAAGGAGGACGTGCTCAAGCCCCGGGACGTGTTCCTGCCCTCTGAGGTCAAATTCATCGTCTCCAAGATCGAGAAGGTCGATCCTGATGCCAGGAAGGTGGTGATGAAGAAGGGAACCATTGACTACGACCTGCTGATCATCGCCAGCGGTTCGCGCTGCGATCCCACGGAAAACGAGGGTCTGCTGGGGCCGAACTGGCAAAAGTCCATCTTCGACTTTTACACCCTGGACGGAGCCCTGAAGCTGCAACAGGCCATGCGCTCCTTCAAGGGCGGCAGACTCGTGCTCAACGTGGCAGAAATGCCGGTGAAATGTCCGGTGGCTCCGCCGGAATTCGTGATGCTTTCGGACTGGTACTTCCATGAGCGAGGCATCCGGGACAAGGTGGAAATCGTCTTCGCCACCCCGCTCAGCGGCCCCTTCACCAAGCCCCTGGCTTCCCAGACCCTGAAGTACGTCTGTGAGGAGAAAAACATCAAGATCATGCCGGATTTCGCCCTGAGCCACGTGGACAACGAGAACAAGCGCATCGTGTCCCACGACAAGCGGGAAATCGACTTCGATCTGCTGGTGTCCATCCCGACCATGAAGGGCGCCCAGTTCATCATCGATTCAGATATGGGCGATCCCCTGGGCTGGGTGCCCACGGACAATCACACCCTGCAAAGCAAGAACTTCCAGGACATCTTCGTCATCGGCGACGCCACCAACGTGCCCACGTCCAAGGCCGGTTCCGTGGCCCACTTTGAAAGCGAAATCCTGATCGAGAACATCCTGCGTCATCTGGACGGCTTGGAGCCGCTGCCCAAGTTCGACGGACATTCCAACTGCTTCATCGAGTCCGGATTCGGCAAGGCCCTGCTCATTGACTTCAACTACACCCAGGAGCCGCTGCCCGGAAAGTTTCCCCTGCCCGGAGCCGGGCCCTTCACCCTGCTCAAGGAGACCAAGATGAACCACTACGGCAAGATGATGTTTCGCTGGGCCTACTGGCATCTTTTGCTCAAGGGCAAGGACCTTCCGGTTTCCCCGTTCATGACCATGGCCGGCAAGGAAATGCCCGGCTCCATCACGGCCTAGAGGAGGTGGACCATGACCATGGAACAACACGTGGAAACACTGGCGTCTTTAGAGCGGAAGCTGGACGATGTCTCCAGGATGGCCAGGGAGATGATGCTGCGCAACGAGATGACCCAGGATCTGGCCCGGGATCTGAACATCGTGGGCAATGCCGCGATGTTCTCCCTGCAGGAAGAGCTGGAATTGGAAAACGTGAAGGTGGACGGCCGAGAACTGCGCCAGATGCTGATCCTGTTTCTGAAGAACATCCACAACATCAACTACGCCATGCGTCAGCTGGAGGCAGTGGCCGAGTTGGGCAAGGAATCCTACGACACGCTGCGCGGCTTGATGATGGACTACATTGAAAAAGCCACGGAATGGGAACAAAAGGGCTATTTCCGATCCGCCCAGCAGTCCGCGGACATTATGGCCAAGATGTACGAGACCATGCCCAAGGATACTCTGGATCGCCTGGAAAAATCCGCCCCGGAGATCGTCGGTCTGCTCGCGGACCTGGCCGACCCCGAAATGATCAAACAAACCCGCCAACTGATCCGCTTCCAAAAAATCCTCATCCCCGCCCTCGCGGTAGCCTGGATCGTGCCAGTAGGCATGTTGTTGCTGCTGCTCCTGAAATGATCGACCGGCCCCCCCCGTGCTCTCCCCGGCGCGCGAAGCGCCGGCGGGGGCACGGGAGTAGGCTGCAACGCACTGAAACACCTTGGAATCATGGCAGTTGCCCTCGTATTCGCGATAGAAAAACGGCAGCCCGGTATCCCTGGCCACCAGCAAGGCAAGCCCGACTTGGCGAATCCACTAGGGGCCCTCTTAGCTTTTACCCGTCGCGCAATCCGCGGGGTGATGCGTGGTTTGCCTTTGGCGAGGGCTCGCACTGGAACCGTAAACTGTACCGTTCCGAATGCCGTCAGCGACCGTCTGCCAGATGGTGCGCCACGTGGAGCGGGGGATGCTTGATGAAGGTTTCGTCGCGCAGATCCTGGAACGCCTGTTCCAGTTCCTGCCTGGTGTTCATGACGATAGGGCCGCGCCAGGCAATGGGTTCGTCCAGGGGCCTGCCCGTCAGAAGGAGCATCCGCAGGGGCTCTTCCCCGGCGACCACCGCCAGTTCGTCCCCGTCGCCGAACAGCACCACCTGCCGGTTGGCCACGGACGTGCCGTTCACGGTGCCCGCTCCGCCGATCACGTAGATGAAGGCCGTGAAGCCGCGCCGGGTGGGATGGACGAATTCCGTGTTCGGCGGGATGGTGCAGTCCAGGTATTCCGGGGCCACCACCACGTCGTCCACCGGGCCGGAAACAGCGCCCACGGTTCCGGCGATGATCTTGATCCGCACGCCGTTTTCGGTTTCAACCTCCGGGATGTCCGCGGCCGTGATATCCCTGTATTGCGGCTCGATCATCTTTTGATCCGCCGGAAGGTTGGCCCAGAGCTGGAATCCGTGCATGGAACCGTGGGCGTCGCCCTTGGGCATTTCCTGGTGAATGATCCCGCTTCCGGCGGTCATCCACTGGACGTCTCCCGAAGAGGTGATTCCGGTGTTGCCCAGGCTGTCGCCATGTTCCACATCGCCCTTGAGCACGTAGGTGATGGTTTCGATTCCCCGGTGCGGATGCCAGGGAAAGCCTTTCAGGTAGTCCTCGGGCCGGTCTGAACGGAAGTCGTCCAGCATCAGAAACGGATCGAACAACTCCGCCTCGTAGTACCCAAAAGCGCGGTGCAGCTTCACGCCCGCCCCTTCGGTGATCGGCTCTCCGAAAAATACCTGCTCGATGGATCTGCGCATTTTTGAACCTCCTGGAATGACGGTGGGATGGCCTTTCAAGTCCTTACCCCCAAGAATATAAAATGGGCACTCTCACCCTGGGTGGCAAGTCTTGAATCAGGTTCCCGTCAGTTCAAGGCTATCAACCCCACTCCGGCGACCATTAGGGCCGCGCAGAGAAGTTTGCGGGTGAGGTCTTTTTCGCCGAACATGACGTGACCGAAAAGAACCCCGAAGACCACGCTCATCCGTTTGATGGAAACCACGTAGGCCGCCAGGGTCAGGGTCAAGGCCCACATCTGGAGCACCAGGGCCAGGGAGCCGAACAGCCCGACCAGGAAAAGCGCCCGAAAGTTCCGCCGTAATTGGCGGAGTGGACGCCGGGACTTGATCAGGACCACCGGCGAAAGGCCAAGACTCATGGCCATGAAAAAGCAGAACAGCCAGAACGCCGGCGAGGAGTTGATCACGCCGACCTTGTCGATGTTGGCGGTGAAGCTCCAGATGAAGGCCACCAGGAGCATGACACGGGGGCCGGGATCGTTCCACAGAGCCCGAAAAGGGGCCAGCAAACTTATCCCGCTGTTGGCTCCGAGGCTTGCAGAGGTTGGTCTGAGGTTCAACAGGTAGGCCCCGGAAATGATCAGGAGCATGCCCAGTCCGCCCCAGCGATCAGGAAATTCGCCCAGGATCAGCGGCGAGGTGATCAGCATGAACAGCGGGGTGAAGGTGAGCATGGGCAGGGTCAGGGACAACTCCGAAGCCTTGATCGCCCGCATGTAGAGGGTCACGGCGACCAGGTTCAGGGCAACCCCGGCCGCAAGGGCCCAGCCGAAGTCGCTTCCGATGGCCGGAATACCCTCCCACCAGAGGTACGCCCCGGTTAGGGGCAGGGCGAAAACGCAGTAGGACCACGCCAGAAGATATTCGTCTCCCAGGATCAGCTGCCCCTTGCTCAGCGCGTCCTTGATCGCCTCGAAAAAGGCCGTGCCCAATGCCAGTACGGCCCAGAGCATCGCAATCGCGGGTCAGCGGAAAAAGCCGAGCAGGCCGATGAAGCCCAAAAATCCCAGGTAGCCCATATAGCGTAGCGGACCTGGCGCTCCCCAGGCCCCGAACGCGGCGAAGGCGGCAAAGGCGCTGAACATGGGCTTGAAGAAGCCAAGCAGTCCGAGCACGCCGAGGACGCCTGAAAGATGAATCATCCTGTTGAGTTCCATGTCATCCTCCTTGTTTTCGTCTGAAAGCTGGTATCTCCTCAGCACATCTTGTGTCCCTTCTTGCTCCGGCAAATCGGGGTCGGGGTCGCTATCGGTATCGGTATCGGAACGGAATAAAATAGAACGCACCCCACCCTTTTCGATCCCGATCCCGACTCCGACTCCGATTCTGATCCCGGCAACGGCACTACTTCGTACTGAGCAGTTACGACGGCTGTAGATTGTTGGGAAGTCGCGCCTGCTGGTCCGAGCCGTCGTTGGCCACACCGCCGATGCAGTGTCCGTCCCAGGAGGCGTCGTCCTCCACGGGCTCCACGTGAATGGTCAGACTGGTGTTGTTCAGCCGCGACTCGACCAGGTGTTCGATCCTGTCGCACAGTTCATGCGCTTCCTGGACGCTGCACTCTCCGGGCAGCAGCAGGTGCACGTCGATGAACCGCCGGGAGCCGGACTTGCGGGAGCGCAGACCGTGGAACGGAGCGTCCGGGGCCTGGGCTTGCAGGGCCTCGGTGATGATTTGGATTTCCTCGGCCGGCAAGGTTTGATCCATCAACCCGTTCCAGGAGCGGCGCAGCAGGTCCACGCCGGCGCGCAAAATGTTCACGGCCACGGCCATGGCGATCAGGGGATCGAGAAAGAGCCATTCCTCCGGGGCGAGGATGATCACTCCGATACCCACGACCACGGCCAGCGAGGTCCAGACGTCGGTCATCAGATGCTTGGCGTCGGCCTCCAGGGTGATGCTGTCGTGCTTGCGCGCGCCGTGCATCAGAACCCTGGCCGCGCCCAGGTTGATGGCCGCGGCCAGGACCAGAACCGCAATGCCCCAGCCCAGGCTGTCCAGGGGGACCGGGGCGAACAGGCGCTGGACCGAGGTGATGAAGATGGTCGCCGCGGCCACGAGGATCAGGGTCCCCTCGACACCGCTGGCAAAGTACTCCACCTTGTCGTGGCCGTAGGTGTGCTGCTTGTCCGCCGGACGGGCCGCGATGAGCAGCGCGATGAAGGCGATCAGCCCGGCCACGAGGTTGATCACGGACTCCGCGGCATCGGAAAAGATGCTCACCGAGCCGGTCATCCAGAAGGCCCCGAACTTGAGGGCCATGGTCACCAGGGAGGCGGCCACGGACACCAGGGCGTAGCGGGCGGGGGTTTGCAGCAGGGACATGCGAGGTCTTTACAGGACGAGCGCGGGTGCTGTCTAATGGACACCGTTCAGAGGGCAGGACGGAGTTGTTCTCGGGCCTCGGGGCTGCCCCAATCGGTATCGCTATCGAAATCGCTATCGAAATCGATTTCTGATGAATTTCCGATTTCGATCACGATTTCGATTTCGATTGATGCGGGTACTCCCTCTGGAGACGAGCCTTTCCGCTCATTCCCAAGCTCCAGCTTGGGAACCAGTGAAAGAGTATCAGCGACAAGCCAAGGAAGGGTGAACATCATGCACGAACTGCACGGAAAAACCTTGCTGCTCACCGGCGCGTCCATGGGCATCGGGCGGGCCTTGGCCGTGGCCCTGGCCAAGGAAGGGGTGAATCTGGTGATCAACGCCCGGAGCACGGACCCGCTGCGGGAGACGCGGGAATTGTGCGCCGGACGGGGCGGGGAGTCCAAGGCCGTGGTGGAGGTCGTGGCCGGCGACGCCTCCAAGGCCGAAACCGTTGCCGCCATGGTGGGAGCGGCTCGAAAAATTGGCTATTTCCAGGGGTTCATCCACGCTGCCGGCATTCTGCATCCGGGACCGTACGTCTGGGAGTTGTCGGACACGGACTTTCTGACCGTGTTCCAGGCCAACGTCATGGCCGCCCATCAACTGATTCGCGGCTGCCTGCCGCTTCTTCTGAAACAAGGCGAGGGGCTGGCGGTTTTCTTCGGCTCCGGCGCCGCGGAAAAGACCCAGCCGGGCATCGCGGCCTATTGCGCGGCCAAGGCCGCGGAAGAGCATCTGGCCCGCCAGCTGGCCGCCGAGGCCCCGACAATCACCACTTTTGTCTACCGGCCGGGGATCGTGGAAACCCGGATGCAGGCTCAGGCCCGGGAATCCGAGGGCGGCGCGGCGAGCCAGCTCCAGTCCGTGTTCCGACCCTGGAAGGAGGAGGGGCGATTGATGACCCCGGAACAGTCCGCCGCCGGGTTGGTCCGATTGCTTGCCGGGAACCCGCGCCGCCTGCACGGCAGGACCTGGGACGTGCGGGACCTGTAAGTCCGCAGACGCGGGAACGAAAGGCGGCGGTTATGCGTTTGGCGGTGCTCTCGGACATCCATGCCAACCAGGAGGCCTTGCTGGCGGTCCTGGCAGATCTGCGAACCCAATGCCCGGACGCCGTGATCAATCTCGGCGACGCCGTGGGCTATGGACCGGACCCCAATGCCGTGGTCCATCTGCTGCGCCGGGAAGGCATTTCCTGCATTCAGGGCAACCACGAACAAGGAGTGCTGTTCCCGGAAAAACGCGACTGGTTCAATCCCACGACCCGAAAATCCCTGGAGATCACCCTGGGACTGCTCAGTCCGAAAACCATCACGGTGCTGGGCACATGGCCCATGGCCATCCAGCGGGAAACGTTTCTCGCTGTGCACGGTTGCCCTCCGGACGATCCTTTCGACTATCTTTTCGAATACGAACCAGAGACCCTGCCCGAGCTGTTTGCCGCCTTTTCTCAGAAGGTCTGCTTCGTGGGCCACACCCACATGCTCCATCTGGCATCTTGGGACGGCCATGAAGCCACGCTGGACGAAATCGAACCCGGGACATTCCGCCTGGACGAGGGACGACGCTTCATCATCAACGTGGGCAGCGTGGGGCAGCCCCGGGACGGAACCCTCGCGGCCAAGTACGTGCTCTGGGACTCCGACCGGGCGTTGCTGGACGTGCGCGCCGTGCCGTATGACGCCGCGTTGACCATTGCCAAGATCGAGGCCCTGGAGTTTCCGGAAGTCAACGCGCGGCGTTTGCGGGAGTAAGCATGCGTTTCATGGACGGCCACGAGATTCTGGGTCTGTTGGGCCAGGGCGGGATGAGCCGGGTGCTCAAGGTCCGGTCCGCGCTGGACGGCCGGATTTGCGCCTTGAAGCTGCTGCGCCCCCATCCGCACCTGGCGGACCTGCTGGGCTTGGAGGAAATCCAGCGGCGGTTCCAATTTGAAGCCGGGGTCCTGGCCCGCACGGACCATCCCCACGTGGTCCGGCTGCTGGGACAACGACTTGAGGGCGCGCGGTGGTATATGCTTTTGGAGTACCACTGCCGCACGGTGGGCGAGTGGATCGGCGAAAGCCCGCTGGTGGAGGAGCCGAGCCGTCCCCTGCGCCCGGACCTGGCCCTGGAGGTGGCCCGACAAACGGCGTCGGCCCTGGAGGCCCTGCATGGCCAAGGTCTTGTGCATCGGGACGTGAAACCGGCGAATCTGCTCCTGGACGGCCGGAAACGGGTCAAATTGGCGGACTTCGGCCTGTCCAAGCTGCGCGGCGAAAGGGAGGTCCGCCCGAGCCAGCTGATGGTCGGCAGCCCGTTCTACGCTCCGCCGGAGCAGGAGCGTGATCCGGAGAGCGTGGACCAGCGCGCCGACTGGTACGCCTTGGGCGTGGTCCTGTACCGGATGATTTCCGGAGGGCTGCCCGGGGAAAATTGGGATTGGTCGCCGATAATCCGGGAATTCGGCGCGAAAGGGGGCGGATTTCTGGGCCGCATGCTGGCCTCGAAACCGGCCGAGCGCCCTGCCGGTGCCGCTGAGGTCCTGGAGGGCTTGGACGCCATGGCGCGGTACTGGAGAATACACCGGGAGGCCGTCTGTCGAATGCGCTGGGAGGAACATGCCCGGACGGCTCGCCGGGGCGCGCGCGATGAAAAACCGCGCGAGCAACCGCGCAAGGTCGGCGGGCACGACGCCCGGGAGATGTTCATGGTGGACGCCTTGTGGCGGCCGGTCCGCCCAAAGGCGAAGCGATACGTGGTCGAGCGGGAGACGGTTTCCGATCCGGACGCGGGCCGACTTTGGCAGCGGTCCGGGTCCGCGGAGCCCCTGGAGTGGGGCGCGGCGCGGGAACACGTCCGTCGGCTCAACCGGGAGCGCTGGGCCGGGCGGTCCACCTGGCGGCTGCCCACGGTAGACGAACTGCTCACCTTGCTGGAACCGGACGCCCCGTTGGACGACTTCTGTCTGCAACCCCTGTTCGATCGCCGCCAGCTCCGGCTTTGGAGCGCGGACCGGCGAACCTTCATCGCGGCCTGGATCGTGGATGTGGAGTCCGGCTACCTGGGCTGGCAGGATTTTACCTGTCCGGCCTTTGTCCGGGCGGTCAGCACGGTTCCGGACTGACCATCGCTTTTGATCTCCTCCGAGCTATTCCAGCAACGGCAGAGGGTCCACCCACATGCCCAGGACGCTTAGTCCGAAATGCAGATGCGGCCCGGTGACCCGTCCCGTGGCCCCCACCTTGCCGATGACCTGCCCGGCAATGACGGTGTCCCCCTCCTGAACCAGGATTTCAGACAGATGGATGTACTGGGTGACCACGCCCAGGCCGTGGTCGATATAGATGGAGCGGCCCGCGAAATAGTGATCGCCCGCCAAAACCACCTCGCCGTTGCTGAAGGCCCGTACCGACGTGCCCTCCGCGCCGCGCAGGTCCACCCCGCGATGCGGGGCCCGGGACTGGTCGTTGAAAAATCGGCGCAGGCCAAAGGCGCTGGACACGCTGCCCTGGACCGGTCGGACAAAGGGCTGTTCCCAATATCGCATGGGCGTGACCCGCTCCAAAGCGGCCCGAACGGCCCCACGTTCCTGCTCGATCCGGGGCATCAGCGAGGCATCCGGAGAGACCATCTCCCGGGATACCCGCAGTCGCTGTTCTGGAAATTCCCGGGCATGGACCAGAACGTCATGGGCAAACACGTGCTGCCCTCCAGCCGTGGAAACGGTCCCGGTAAGTCGGTGCGTTCCCGGCGGAGTCTCCAGATCGACGCCCAGCAAGGCTACCGCTATCCGGCCCTGTTCGCCTTTCGTGGCGACGAGGCCAAGGTCGTTGTCCAGCCAGCGCAGGCTTGCACTTTGAAAATCCTCCGGCCCGGAAAACCGGACCAAAAACGGCATGCCCACGCCCACCTGGTCCGGGGCCTGAATGTGGACCTGGGATTGGACGTGTCCGTGCGCATGGGCCGTGACCGCCGTCAGAGCGAACAACAGCATTCCAAGGGCCACCACCCAACCCGCACCCCAACGCTTGATTCCGAACCGTTGCATTATTCTCCTCGTTCCGTGTTCAAAAGACAGGCAGGGCAGGCACGGGGACCTGCCCCTACGGGTCCATTGTTTCCACCCGCGCGACGATGGTCCCGGATCGGGGTACGATCCGCAACAGATCGCCCTGGCCCACGTCACGGGCGTCCCGAACGTAGTTTCCGGTCCGTTCCGACTGGACCAGACAAAATCCCTTTTCCAAAGGCCGCTCCGGATTCAGACCGCTCATGACGGTTTCCAGCTTGGCCAACTCGTGATCCCGGACACGAACGGCTTCCCGGCCCGCGGCCAGAAGCTCGTGCAGGCGCTGGTCCAGCACCGCTTGCCTGGCGGCCCAAGACCGGGCGTCCATGGTTCTGGTCAGGTCCGAAGCCGCCTGGGCCAGGGCGGACCGGCGCTCCCGGAGCATGGCCCGGCCGCTGCGAAGCAGATCGCGCTCCAGCCCGGCCAATCGCTCCAGGGCCCGCAACACCCGCACCCTGGGAGAAAGCCAGGACAGGGCCTTTTCCTGCCCGACCAGCAGGGCCTCCTTGCGGCGCAGCAGCTCCCGGGCCGCGGTTTGCAGTCGGTTTTCCAGCTCGTCCACGGTCTGGGCCAGTTCCCGCCGCTCCGGCCACAGGAGTTGGGCCGCATGGCTGGGCGTGGCGGCGCGGACGTCCGCGGTCAGATCCGCGATGGTCGTGTCCACCTCGTGGCCGATGCCCGCAAGCACCGGGATTTCGGAGATGAAGACCGCCCTGGCCAGGTCCTCGTTGTTGAAGGCCCACAGGTCTTCCAGGGAGCCGCCGCCCCGGATCAGCACGATCACTTCGGCCCAGCCCTGGATATTGGCCTCTTGCAAGGCCTGGATAATCTGACCGGGAGCCTGGTCGCCCTGGACCAGGACCGGATGCACGCGGATGGACGCGCCGAAGCCGCGTTCGTCGGCCAGGCACAGAAAGTCCCGCAAGGCCGCGCCGCCAAGGGCCGTGATCACCGCGATCCGCCGGGGATGCGACGGCAAAGGGCGCTTGCGGGCCGGATCAAAATATCCTTCCGAGGCCAGCCGCTTCTTCAAGGCCTCGAAGGCCACGTACAGCGTTCCCAAACCCTGATCCTGAACCATCTCCACCACGAGCTGGTAGGCACCCCGCGGCGCGTACACGGTCAACCGCCCGACGCAAATCATCTCCTGACCATCGGCCAGGACATCCCGGACCGCCGCGGGCTGCCACTGTTGGGACTTGAACCAGACCGCGGCCAGCGTCGCCTCGCCGTCCTTCAGGGTGAAATAGACGTGCCCGGACCCCGGTCGAGCCAGGTTGGAGACCTGCCCCCGCACCCAAACCAACGGAAACTCCCCCTCCAGCGTGGCCTTCACGGCCAGGGTCAGTTCACGGACGGAGAAAATGTGGGCCATGGGTCAGATGTCTCGCTGCAGCGCATTTGGAATCGGCTGATCCAGCCTGTCAGGGTTGGCGTGAATCCATTGCAACAAGGCGTCCAAGAGCAGCTCCACGTCGTCAATATGATCCCGACAAATCCGAAACAGCTCCTCGTCGTCGATTTCACTGTAAAAATGCGTCAGCCTGTTTCTGTAACCGGCCAGGATGCGGAGCAGGTCGCGATGCGGCACTGAAAGAACGCCTCGCTCTCCCAAGATGACCGCGATCTGTTTGTATTCCAGGCTGGGTTGGGCAAAGGTTTTGGCCGTGATGTGCCGCCCAAGATCGAACAGCGCCTCCAGAGCCCGGCGCAGATTGGATTCCGCGGCCGCGGCATTGCGAGGATCTTGGAAAAATAGCTCCCTGGATTGCAGCGGCAATTCCCGAATCCGGGAGAGCATCCTTCGGACCCACTCAACACGGGAGAGCACGACGGAGGAGCGCATCTTATCCGGCGACATGGCCAGCCTCCGGGTGAAGTACTTGTTGGATGCGCTCCCTTTGAAACGGCAGCAGATCACCGGCCCGAGCCAAAACATAGAGTTCCGTCTCCGCCTCCTGGTCCTCGTCCCGGCAATAGACCCGTTCCCCCTGAATGATCTCCACGGCCAGGAACGGATCACAACGCCAAACATCCACCACGTCGACCCGATCCACGTCCAGAATATCCTCCAGGGCCATGCCCAAGCGAATCATGCCCCGCAAATCCGGATGTGCGCCGCCTCGAAAGGTCACGCCCACATCCACGTCGGATCCCGGATGCTCGACCACGGCTTGCCCGCCTCGCAACCTGAAGGCCATTTCCTTGGCACGGCTGCCGAAAAAATAGACCGCGTTCACACCGTAACGCTCGGCCAGTGCGGACAAGGCTTCTGTAAGCATGGTCGTCACTCCAATTGCCGCCCATTCCAGGACGGAATGATTTATTCGAGGTCCAGCCCCCAATCTTCAAGAATCCCCCGCCACCACAACCGGACCTGATTATCCAGGTCGTCCAGAGCCAGTTCGGTGCGTTCTCCGGTCTTGCGGTTCTTGGCTTCCAGGACGCCCCGGGCCGCGCCTTTTTCGCCCAGGATGAGCTGGCCGGGGATGCCGATGAGGTCGGCGTCCTTGAATTTTACACCGGGCCGTTCATCCCGGTCGTCCAGAAGCACCTCGAAGCCCAGGGCCTCCAGGCGGTCATGCAGGTCTCCGGCCTGTTGCACCAGTTCCGGGTTCTTGCCGCCCAGGAGGATCAGCTCGATTTGAAAGGGCGCGATGGGCGGCGGGAACAGGGCGCCGTTGTCGTCGTGGTTCTGCTCCAGGCAGGCGGCCATGATCCGGCTGACGCCGATGCCGTAGCAACCCATGATGATCAGCTGTTCCTTGCCGTTCTCGTCCAGGTACCGCGCGCCCATGGCCTCGCTGTACTTGGTGCCCAGCTTGAACACGTGGCCCACTTCGATGCCCTTGGGCAGTTCCAGGGCCGCGCCGCAGCGCGGGCAGGGGTCCTGGGCCGTGACCTGGCGCAGATCCACGTACCCGGCAATGGCGGCGTCCCGGGTCAGGTCCACATGCCGCAAGTGCGCGTCGGCCTTGTTGGCCCCGACGATCCAGTCCCGACGCAAGCCCACTTCCCGGTCCGCCCAGATGGCGTCCACATGCAGATCCACCGGCCCGGCAAAGCCCACCGGCGCACCGGTCCAGGCCTGGACCTGCTCCGGCGTGGCCAGGTTCAGTTCATTGGCGTTCAGGACGTTCTTCAACTTGATTTCGTTCAGCTCCCGGTCCCCGCGCACCAGGGCGGCCACGGGGCGGCCGTCGGCCTCGTAAAGCAGGGTCTTCAGAATGGCCTGGGGGCCGACCCCCAGAAACGCCGTGACCTCCTCCACGGTGTGCTTGCCCGGCGTGGAAACCGGTTCCGTAGGCGGGCATTCCCCGTCATCGCCTTCGCCCCGGACCACGGCCTCGGCCTTTTCCAGGTTCGCGGCAAACTCGCAGGCCGTGCACACGGCGATGGTGTCCTCCCCGGTGTTGGCCAGGACCATGAATTCGTGGGAAAAGCTCCCGCCGATGGCCCCGGAGTCCGCCTCCACGGCCCGGAAGGTCATTCCGAAGCGGGTGAAGATGCGCATGTAGGCCTCGTACATGGCCCGGTAGCTCTTGTCCGCGCCCGCGTCGTCCCGGTCAAAGGAATAGGCGTCCTTCATGATGAATTCCCGTCCACGCATCAGCCCGAACCGGGGTCGGATCTCGTCCCGGTACTTGGTCTGGATCTGGTACAGGTTCACGGGCAACTGCCGATAGGAGCGAATTTCCCCGCGAATCAGATCCGTGATGACCTCTTCATGGGTCGGCCCCAGGCAGTAGTCCCGGCCATGCCGGTCCTGAATGCGCAGCAACTCCTTGCCGTACACAACCCAGCGTCCCGACTCCTTCCAGAGGTCCGCCGGCTGGACCATGGGCATGAACACCTCCAGTGCCCCGGCCCGGTTCATCTCCTCGCGCACGATCCGGGCCACCTTGTCCAGGCAGCGCAGCCCCAGGGGCAGGTAGGTGTAGATCCCGGAGGTCAGCTTGCGGATCATGCCCGCGCGCATCAACAAACGATGACTGACCACCTCGGCCTCGGCCGGGTGTTCCTTCAGGGTCGGCAGGTAGTAGTTGTTCCAACGCATGATGAGATTCCTTTTCAAGGTTCAGGATTCAGGGTTCGAGTCGCCCTCCGCTCCGCCAAAAACGCATCCAGCTCGCGCAGGAATTCCGGCAGCAGTTCGTCCCGGCCGCGGACCTTGCGCAGGATTTCGCCGCGGCGGAAGATCAGGCCGCAATCCCGGCCGCCAGCTAGGCCGATGTCCGCCTCCCTGGCTTCGCCGGGTCCGTTGACCACGCAGCCCATGACGGCCACGGTGAAGACCTCGGTCACGCCGTCCAGGCGGCGTTCCACCTCTTCGGCCAGGTCCTGGAGGTCGATTTCGGTCCGGCCGCAGGTGGGGCAGGAGATGATTTCCGGACCGCGCTGGCGCAGGCCCAGGCTGCGCAGGATTTCCCAGGCCGCGCGGACTTCCAGGACCGGGTCCGCGGTCAGGGAGACCCGCAGGGTGTCGCCCAGGCCTTCCCAGAGCAGGATGCCCAGGCCGACGCCGGATTTCACCGCGCCCCGGAGCAGGGTTCCGGCCTCGGTGATCCCGATGTGCAGCGGGCAGTCCAGCTTTTCAGCCAGAAGGCGATAAGCGGCCACGGTCCGGGGGACAGAGGAGGATTTCAGGGAGATCTTGAAATTGTCGAAGCCGCGCTGCTCCAGCAGGGCCGCGTGGCCCAGGGCGCTGGCAACCATGGCCTCGGGCGTGGCCCCGCCGTATTGGCGCAGCAGCTCCTTTTCCAGGGAGCCGCCGTTGACGCCGATCCGGATGCAGGCTCCGTGAGCCTTGGCCGCGTCCACCACCCGGTCCACGTTGGCCTTGGCGCCGATGTTCCCGGGGTTGATGCGCAGCCCCTGCAGCCCGGCTTCCAAGGCCCTCAGGGCCAGACGGTGGTCGAAGTGGATGTCCGCGATCAGCGGCACCGGGGCGGCGGCCTGGATTTGCGGCAAAACCGCGGCGGACGTCTCGTCCGGCACGGCCAGACGCACGAACTCGCACCCGGCCTCGGCCAGCCGGGCGACCTGGGCCAAGGTCGCTTCCGCGTTCCGGGTGTCCGTGTTGGTCATGCTCTGGACCCGGACCGGATGCGCGCCGCCCATGGCCACTTTGCCCAGAGAGATGGTCCGGGTGGAACGACGGCGGGGGGTGAGATCAGAGGGCGAGGAGGTCATCGTGGGGGGAAACTCCCTGGATTGTCGGTTGCTGTCCGACCAGTGTACCGTCATGCTTGGCGAAAACCGTTTATCTACGCGGAGTTCGCCCGGAGGTAAACCTCCGCTCTTCATCTTTGACTGCCACCCTGAGACGCCTGTTCAGGCACCGGTTGCCAATCGGTGAAGAGCACCAATCGAAATCGAAATCGCTATCGAAATCGATATTATTTTCAAAATAGGCTGTCGTTCCAACGCCTGAGGCGGGTGTTGACATTTCCAGGCATGTTTGCTTGCCTTCGCAACCTCATGAAAGGTGAACCTTGATGTCCCTTGGGCGTTGTCCGGGAGAAGTCCATGCTCAACAAACCACGGCTTGACTTTATGATGCGATACTGCCTGCTCCTTGTGGCGTTTATCCTGGTCCTCGGCTGCGAGCGCGGCGAGGATGTCCGGTCCGTGGACTTCACCAAGACCGTGACCGTTGCTTCCCCGCCGGATCAGCCGCCGGATCGTCCGGTATTGCGCATGGCCGTGGGGGCCATGATCTCGCCCAAGGAGACCCATGAAATCTACCTCCAACTCCTGGCCTACATCAGCACGAAGCTGGACATGGAGCTGGAGTTCGTCCAGCGCAAAACCTACGCCGAGGTGAACGAGCTTCTGGGACTTCAGGAACTGGACCTGGCCTTTATTTGCTCCGGCCCTTACGCCCTGGGCCGGGACGAGCACGGGTTCGACCTCCTGGCCACCCCGATCGTCCAGGGGGACCACCATTACTATTCCTACCTGATCGTCAACCGGGACAGCCCGTTTCAGTCCCTGGAGGACCTGCGCGGCAAGACCTTCGCCTTTACGGACCCGGACTCCAATACCGGTCGGCTGGTCCCGACGTATTGGCTGGCCCTGATGAGCGAACGGCCGGAGACGTTTTTTCGGGACGTGATCTATACCTACAGCCATGACAATTCCATCCAGGCCGTGGCCCAGAGGCTGGTGGACGGCGCCGCGGTGGATAACCTGATCTGGGACTACTACGCCCGGAAAAACCCCGTCCACACGTCCCAAACCCGGATCATCAAGCGTTCCGAGCCCTTCGGCATTCCCCCCGTGGTGGTGGCCAAGTCCATGTCCGAAGACCTGGCCCGGCGCATCCGGGAACTGCTCCTGACCATGCACCAGGACCCCGAAGGCGCGGTCATTTTGGATGAACTGCTCATCGAACGGTTCGTCCGCGCCGATGACGCCTGGTACGCATCCATCCAGGAACTGCATGACACGGTGCGCACGGCACGGGAGCCGGAAAACCCATGAAGCCCCGCTCCCTCAAGGGAACGCTGTTGGTCGCCGTGACCGGACTCATGGCGTTGAGCACGCTGTTGGTGGCCTTGCTGGCTTCGCACCGCTACGCTCAGAGCCTGGAGCAGACCCTGGCCGCCCAGGCCGAAAACGTGGGCCGCGCCTTGGCCGCGGAAGCGGCCGACCTGGTCCTGGTCAACGACCTGGTCAGCCTGCGCAACATGCTGGAACGCCATCGCGTCGCCCACCCTTCCCTGACCTACCTGTTCGTCGTCCGCGAAGGCCGGGTATTGGCCTCGACCTTTGGTTCGGAAGTTCCCGAGGATCTCCTGGCCTTCAACCTCCCGGAGCAGCTTTCCGGAGAGGAAACGGCCCTGCAACGCATCGTCTCCGAAACCGGGCGACGGCATCTGGACATGGCCCTGCCCATCTTCGACGGTCATGCCGGGATATTGCGCTTGGGCGTTTCCGAGGAGCATCTGCGCGGCGAGGTGCGTGATCTCTGGGCGTCCATCGGCATCCTGGCCTTGCTGACCCTTGTGCCGGCCCTGGCCGGGGGGATGTTGTTCCTGAACCGGATGACCCGGCCCTTGCTGGCCTTGGTCCAGGCGGCCCAGGCGTATGCGCCGGGCCGGAGTCAGCCGCCGCTGCCCATCAAAGGGCAAAAGGAAATCGCGGTCCTGGCCGAGGCCTTCAACACCATGACCAGCCGGATCGACGAATACACCCGGCGTTTGGAGGATCAGGCGGCCAAGCTGGAACAGGCCCAAAGTCAACTCCGGGCTTCCTGCGAGATCGTACGGAACGTCTCGGCCCTGGCTTCCCTGCCGGAGGTCGCGGGGTATCTGATCCGGCGGACACAGGAGATTCTCCACTGCAAGGAAGCCAACGTCCTGGTCTTCAGCCCGGACAGGGAGATGTTCTTCATGCTTACCACGGAGGAAGCGCGCAAGGTGACGGACCCGGAGGCCGCCGCGGCGGCCGTGGCCCTGCTTCAGGGCATGGAACCGATCCACCAGCCCGAGACTCCGGTGTTCCGACCGCCGATGATTTCCGAGGCCCAGGCAAGGCTTCCGGGCCAGTCCATTCTGCCCCTGCATCACGAGGACAGCCTGTGCGGGGCGATGATCGTGGGCTGCGTGAAGAAGTGCGCCTGCAGGCCCCGGGACCTGGAATTGGTCAGCCTTGTCCTGTCCCAGGCCGCGGGAACCTTGCGCCGTGCCGCGCAACAGGAAGTGGAGGCGGAGAAATTCCAGGTTCGGCAGGACGCACGGGCCGGATTCATGGGCATCATCGGCCGCGACCCCAAGTTGACCCTGATTTTCCGGCTGATCGAGGACGTGGCGGCCACGGACGCCACGGTCCTGATCCAGGGAGAGTCCGGCACGGGCAAGGAGTTGGTGGCCAGGGCGATCCACGACCTCAGTCCGCGCCGGGACAAGCCCTTCGTGGTCATCAACTGTTCGGCCTATCCGGCCACTCTGCTGGAAAGCGAGCTGTTCGGCCATGAACGAGGCGCGTTCACCGGGGCCCTGAAGCAGCGTCCGGGGCGGTTCGAGCAGGCCGACGGCGGGACCGTGTTTCTGGACGAGGTCGGCGAAATCAGCGCCTCGGCCCAGGTCAAGCTGCTGCGCGTACTCCAGACGCAACGCTTCGAACGGGTCGGCGGGGACCGGACCGTGACCGTGGACGTGCGCATTGTCGCGGCCACGAACAAGAATTTGCTGGAGGAGGTCAAGGCCGGGCGGTTTCGGGAGGATCTCTATTACCGCTTGGACGTGATCCCCATTCAGCTTCCGCCCCTGCGGGAACGCGGCAACGACGTGGCCCTGCTGGCCGCTCATTTCCTGCGCCGTTTCAGCGCGGAGCAGCACAAGGAGATCACCGAGATCAGCCCCAGGGCCATGCGTCTGCTGCTGGACTATCCCTGGCCGGGCAATGTCCGGGAACTGGAAAACGTGGTGGAGCAGGCCACGGTTCTGGCCAAGTCCAGGGTCATCACCCCGGAGGAATTGCCGACCCGGCTCAAGGCCGGCCCGGAGCCGTTCCAAAGCGCCGCGCCCACGCTGGAGGAACAGGAGCGGGCGATCATCCTGCAAGCCCTGGAATCCTGCTCCTGGAACAAAAAGCTGGCCGCCCAACGCCTGGCCATCGGCCGCAGTACGCTCTACGCCAAGATGAAAAGGCTGGGGATTACCGTTCCGGAAGGGGCGTAACCTTGACGGAGCCGGTGAACTAGGCCGGTGAACCAGGTCGGTTAACCCGGATCGGCGTCGAGGAGCGAATCCCGCAGCACCTCCACCGGATGGCTGACCGGGATGTCGTCCATGTGTTGGAATTGCAGGCGGCAGCTCAGGCATTCGGTGAGGATGGCTTCGGGCCGGTGGGCCCGGATTTTGTCCATCAGCGGCGCGCCCAGTTGCAGGCTGGGCTGGTGGAACGGCTTTTTGTAGCCCATGATTCCGGCCATGCCGCAGCAGTTCAGGGTTCCGGTGAGCGGGGCGACGTCGAGTCCGGGCACGTTGCGCAGCAGTTCCAGAAAAGGATACCCGATCTTCTGTTCCCGAAGGTGGCAGGGCGGGTAGTAGACCGCCCGCCTGGAGACGGCCCGGGTCATCGCCGGAAAGCGGCCCTCTCCGTACAGGGACGCCAGATATTCTCCAAGATCAAAGGCGTGCTCGCCCACCGCGATGCGCTGGAGCGGATCGAGACTCGAAAATTGGCCCTTGTCCTGGAGAATCGATCCGTAGGTGGCCCGGCGCAGAACCACCATGTTCCCCTCCCGGGGACCGCTGACACCCATACCCACGGGGATGCGCAGCGATTGCCCGTCACCGCCCGCTTTGTCCTGATAGGCGTCCGAGTAGTAGGCTCCTTCGCGCAGGAGCTGCTTGAAAAAATAGCCGCAGGTCGGGCAGGAGCAGACCAGATCGAATCCAGCGGCCACATGCTCGGCCATCCAGCGCAGATTGCGCGAGACCAGCCCCAGGGCCATGTCCCGGTCTCCTTCCAACAGCGGGGGCATGCCGCAGCACGCCCCGTCCGGGTCGTTCACGGCCGAAAGCACTTCCACGCCGCAGCCTTCCAGAACCTCCACCGCGGCCCGGGCCACCTCCGGGAACAGATAGCGGGCCGTGCAGCCCGGAAAGTAGACCGCCTTGCGCACGGCGTGGCCCGGTTTGTGTTTTGGAGGGACCTGTCGACGGCGGACCCAGGCGTCGAAATTCTCCCGAGGCACGGCGGGCAGGGGCCGATCCGGGTGAATATCCAAGGCGCGCTTGATCAGGGCCGAGGTCGCCGGAAGGGAGGTCGCCAGGCCGCTCAAGCGTGGAAACGCGCCGCACAGCTTCCCGATCCGACCCACGTCCTGCAGCATCCGCGTTCCGAAGGGCAGCCCGTCCCGCTGGCCATACGCAGCCTTGGCCGCCATGATCTCCCGCCGGATATCCACGCAGGGACACAGCCCGCAAAGGTTGCACAAATCAGCCAGACGCCGCGCCTCGGCAGCGGTGATGCCTCCTCCCTGCTCGCGCTTGCGGTCGTGCAGACGAAACAGTTCCGGCAGAAACAAGCAGGCGTCCTCGATGAAATGCCGACAATCCTCACAGGAGCCGCAGGCCGTGATGACGTTCTGGATCAGCTTTTCCGGTACGTCCCGGGACATGAGTGTACTTTTTTCCTATGTATGTACAATTAGTTTAGAATCGCCACGGTCTGATCGGCATCACCCGTCGTCACCCTCCCTCCCGTGTTTCCCTTCCGAAACTTTCGGCTCGCGCGGCTTATTGAGGGCTAGACCTCACCGCTCGGACACCGCCAACTGCGCTCCAAGCCCGGCGAACGCCGCCGCGAAGCCACGACGCAGCCAGGCCTGGACGCGCGGCGATTCGATGACCGTGCGGCGAAACGCATGAGCCAGCAGCCCGTACACCACGAAAACCCCGAAGGTCATCGCCATGAACACGGCGCTGAGGCCGAACAACTGCAAAAGGGGCGCGCCGGCTTCGGCGGTGATGAACTGCGGCAGAAACGCCAGGAAGAAGATGGTCAACTTGGGGTTGAGGATATTCAGGAGAAACGCCTTGACGACCAGGCCCAGCGATCCGCCCTTTGCTCCAACGGGCTGCGCGGCCAGGTCCGATCGGTCGCGCCATGTGGCCACGGCAAGGTACAGCAGGTAGGCGACTCCGGCGTACTTGAGCACCTGGAACGCCAACGCACTGGTATGCATGACCGCGGCCAGGCCGAACACGGTTGCCAGCAGGTGAGGCACGATGCCCAGGGTACAACCCACCGAGGCGAAGAAAGCGGCCCGGCCCCCGTGCGCAAGCCCCGTGGAGACCGTGAATACGACGCCGGTTCCGGGGATGAGGATGACGATCAGCGATGTGATGAGGAATTCAGTGGTGAACATGCGAAGTAGTGTCCTTGAGGTCTACCGACCTGGATTACCGGGAACCTTGGAGGTAGCAAAAATGTTGTCCGGCGCCACGCCTTGATGATGCCCTCTACAAAGGCGGCAAGCCAAGCTCCCTCAGGTACCGGTTATGGGTCTCGGCGGCTTGGGCAATGCGCTTGTCGATGTCGGTCAGTTGCGCGTGAACGGCGGCCAGGTCGATTTCCGGCTCGGCTTCGGCCGATGGGTAATGCGGGCAACACTCGATAAAGCTCTTTCCTGCCACCCCCCTGCATCTCGAAACTCAGGAAACCGCAAGCCAAGCACCAGCTCTATCTTTTTCTGATTCTCTTGTTCACTCATCGCCAGGCAGCCTGTCCGGGTTTTGCAGGGTCTTCTTTTCCGCCGAGGCCAGTCGGCGCTCCACCTTTTTCACGTCCTCGGCAGGCGGCAGGCTTTCCGGGCGGATGCCGCGGCTGAGCAGAGTCTGGCGCACGGCCTCGTTGTTGGTAACGTGTTCGTGGGAAATGGCGGGCTCGTTGATCATTTGGTGCGCGCGGGCGTTGTGGATGGTGATTTCGGTGGCAAAGTCCTTGGCCTTGAGGATAATGGTGGGCGCGAAGTCGGCCAGGGGACGGTTGTCCGGTACCCGCCATTGCGCCTTCATCGCCTTGGTGTTTTTGCCGAACAGTGCGGTGTCGCCCTTGCTGCGGATCAGGGCGAAGTCCTGGTTGCCCCCGGTCTGCTCGAAGATGACCTGAGAGAGATCCTTTTCAGTGTCCGACAGTTTGCGGCGGGCCTGTACCCGTTCCGCCTCCAGCAGCCGCTGCTCGATCAACTCGGCTTTGCGGGTCTGTATGGCGAAGTAGGTCTGGGCAAAGGCAATTTCCGGCTTCCTCGGGTCGCCGTTCTGGGCGACGAGGTAGCAGGCGTAGCGGGTGAGCATTACGTCGCTGATCTCGCGTCGACTACCTGAACCCAGATCGACCATTTTCCCGACGTCGGCAAAATGGTCCCCGATGGCATGACCAGATATCTCGCAGGCGGTCTTGGCCTTGGAGATCACGCTCTGGAAATTGTCCCATTTGCCGTAGCCCAAGAGGTGTTGCAGGTCACGGGCCAGCCAGTACTCCACGCAGGTATCCGTCTCTTGGGCGTGCCCCTCGAAACTCTCGGTCATGGCGTGGATCAGGTCATTTTTCATTCGCCGCCCTCCTTTGTCACTCATACGCCTTCAACCCCGAAATCTCCCGCCCGCCTACTTTTTCAGGAGCGACGCCAGCATCACCAGCCGGTGTGGAGCCGCAGCGTAACACCGGTCTGAGTGCATGCAGTTGTTTAATGCATTTTTAATCGAAATAGGTTTCTTCGCATCTTTCTGTTATCTCGCTACGCATTTTTCCATCTTCTGGATCTCTTTCTTTTTTTATAAGCCCCATTTCTTGCAGCTTACTTGTCCTTTTTCCTACCATCTGATGCGTTGTATCAATAAGTGCGGATATTTCCCCAGCTCTCATTTTTCTTTTTTCTTCGTTAAGCGTCGTGACGATATCCAACTCTACTGGATCCAACATAATGTCTTTATTTAATTTTTCGACTTCTTCTTTGAAGTCATCTGACAGGTTGATAATTGTACATGTGCCCTCCATGCATTCTGGGCATCGCCACTTAAAAAGCTCAATACTTTCTTTTTTTTCTATAGGGTGGCAAAATCCACACAGGCCACATTTTATTGTTTGATTTTGCGAAAGGTATAAATGAATTGCTCTTGTATATTCAAAGCAGCGCTGAACAAAATAGTTTCTATATTCACGGCCTTCAGGATATCCCCAGTTCATCCTTTCACTTTCGCACAATCCAAGAAAAAGAGCGTAAACAATTACGTCTCTCCCTTCTTTATCACGCGTTGATTTATATCTTGACAAGAAAAAGTTTGATTCTAAGGAAGATAATATATACACTAAATCAGGATTTACGATGAAATGACTGGTCTGAGGATTTCCACCAAGTGCTTCGAAATACTTTCCACCAACTTCTTTATCAATTATTCTTTTCCTTACACTCCTGGCTTCGTCAATAATACATTTTAGAAGTTGTTGCTGATTGTGTCGATCTAGTTTGTTCTCAAAAGGCTCTAATGCATAACGATTGAGCCTATCAAAATATTTAGATATTGTATTTTCATAATACTTTCTAGAGGCTAATCTAATTGATGAAACTGTAATTTTGTCTCCCCTTGAAATTTTATCAAGAAAACAAATATGAAGAATGTGCCCCATTATTCTTGGAACGTTAAATGATGATTTAAATATCATTGTCATGTGGTCTTCGATAGAAACAGATGATGTAATATCAAAGTAGCTACCTAATGATTCTCCAAATACAGAAAATCTTGTTGAAAGTAACCTATGTGCATATTCAGAAGCTGCCCGCTCCATTTCCTGAACTTCAGTAGTCTCATATAATTCTGAAAAGTCTAGACTGATGGTATCCGTCTTGCTTGGATCAATTTTTCCGTAATAGACGCGACCTGGATAACCTGCCACCTTCAACTTGATCGTTTCATTACTTGAGTTGTTTAACGGTGACAGTACAACATCAACAAAAAGCCTTTGATCGACCAACCCTATCTCAGAAAAATCATCAAAAAATGCAACCAACCTTAATAATCCTGATTCTGAAATTAAAGTTTTTATTTCATCTAAAATCTCACTAAACGGGAATGATTTTAGTACGACATCTGAATATTCGTTATAGATATCACTATCATCTAGAGTTTTATCAAAGTCTGATAAAGAACCTGATGTTTCAGCATTTAACTCCAATTGATCGGGCGATATTTTTACACCAGCTTTTACGCCAACAGAGGTAGCACTTGATGATTCCTGCTGTTGCTTAATTCTCAACTGATTAGTGATTTTTTGAAGCACTGGTATTTCGTGCTTTTCCAGTCTGGCCTTTTTTACACGGACCCCAATTTCAGAAAGTGAACTTTTTAATTCGTCATACTGTTTTTTAAGCCCTCTCCATCGTTCAAGAAGTGTTAGCTTATCACAAGATTCTCCGATTTCTTTTAGAAGTTCAGCAATTATTTTTCCGAGCATAATTTTACGCAACATATGGGACCTATATGCTGTGTTTGATATGCCGATTTTGTCCAACTCTTCTTCAGGGATGTTAACCGCTTCGAGAACATCATAAATCGACTTTACATCGATATAAATTGTTATGACGTCTTTGCGTTTTCTCAATTCTGATTGAGCTTTAGCAAAAACTGTACTTTTCCCGGTACCCTTGCGACCAAGTAAAAAGGTAGTGTTGCTTGAAAGAACGGCCTGCAAAATAGCGCCGCCCGGCAAGGCATCTACATATAGGGCTCTTCCGCAGAATTTATGGGTTTGGCTTTGCGATGATTTTTCTATTTGAGCACATAGTCGAGGGCTGGCGTGGCGCTTGCGAGCGAGACCCCAAAAGTCTCGCGGCTGCAGGCGCCATGACAGCCCGGATTGTTGCACCTTTTGCAGGGACTTGAAAAAATGCATCCCGTACCTATTCCTGACTTGAAAAGTGTTCGAGGCTCATCAAGCAGGAAGGAGGAAACGGGATGCAGATCAAGACGGTTCTTCGACGTTGGACGTGGAAATGCTATGGAACGAGTAGTTCCCTGATGGGTGCTCCGATCAGGTAGATCACAGTGATGAATGTCATCTCGT